>NZ_QTVL01000008.1:0-217630 GCF_003460565.1 Blautia sp. AF32-4BH
GAGCTGACTGTTACTAATCGGTCGAGGGCTTGACCTAATTGGTTGTGTTCACAGAAATGGAATGATAGATGTAAAGTATGTGCGGTTTTGAAGGTATATCAGAAAGGCCATCGGAGAGATCCGGTGGCTTTTTGTAATTATTTTCCGCAAAATACTTGTTTTTCGAAAAAGATTGTGTTATAGTAACGATTGTCAGGAAAAGATTCCTGAGGTATTCCTCGATAGCTCAATGGTAGAGCATTCGGCTGTTAACCGAAGGGTTGTTGGTTCGAGCCCAACTCGGGGAGCTAAGATGAAGAAGCGATACAGAAATGAGAAATCATAGCTGTATCGCTTTTTTGCTGTCTGTAGCCATTAAGAAATGCCATCTAACATTTTGACGGTTTTCCATAACATTTCTTCCTGTTCATGGAAAAAAGATTTCGTTATAATAAAATCAGACAGATCACGGAACATGTGCAGAGTCCGGAGTCGTGTCCAGGCGGAACTTTTTCCGATAGGCGCTTGGCGTCATGCCCTGCTTCTGGCGGAAGGCTTTGGTAAAAACTTCGGCATTCCGGTAACCACAGGAAAAAGCGACCGTTTCGATGGAGAGATCCGTATACGATAAAAGCTCGAGCGCACGCGTGATCCGGCAGGAAGAAAGATAGTCCTGCGGTGAGGTATGGAGATATTTTTGAAACAGGGTATAAAGGTAACTTCGGTTGATGCAGACATATCTGGCAATATCCGAGACAAGGATTTCATTGGAATAATTATTTCGGATAAACTCAACGGCTTTTTCCACGTAAAGATTGCCACTCTCCCGTGCAAAAGGGTCGGCAAGCGTGATTTCGCGGGAAAGAATTGAGAAAAACTGGTATAGACAGCCTTCCAGAAGATACTGGTCAGAGGTGTCATAGGTATTGTGCTTCTGCATCTGAAACAGGAGGGACTGCAGTTCACCGGAAAAGTTGCACTGGTAGACAGGGTGCTCCTCGGAAAGACCGAGTTCCTGTACATAAGAGGCAGCTTTTTCGCCGTCAAAACCGATCCAGAGATAGGTCCAGGGATCATCCGCATCGGCTTCATAGTAGGTGCGGACATTTGGCATCAGGAAAAAGCCCTGTCCGGCGGTTAAGCGGTAAGTGCGGTTTCCGATGGTAAAAATGCCTTTCCCGGAAATAATATAGTGGATCACGTAATTGGGGCGGACAGCCGGGCCGTAGCTGTGGAACGGCTGGCAGGCTTCGTAGCCGCAGAAGCAGAGATAAAGATCCGAAAATTTATGCTTTGGGACGGGAAGTGTCCAGGAAGTTTCCATAAGTATACCTCACAAAATGAATCATCAGAAAAGCCGGAATGTCACAAAAGGATGAGATTCCGAAATGTCAGTAAAATTATATCGTGTTTTGCAGGATACTGCAAGCCGCTGTAGAAGATCAAAGGCCCGGAGTAGCAGCCGTTGCGGTTCACGCAGCACCGGAACACTTGCTGTTCGGGTATGTAAGAAAGTGATTTTGGTGTGAGCAGCCCGAAAAAATGCGATAAGATAAAGGAGAAAAAACTATGGCAATCAAAGTAAGTGAAAATGGACGGTTATTTACCCTCCAGACAAAAGACAGCAGTTACCAGATGTTCGCAGATGACAAAAATGTGCTTCTGCATCTCTACTATGGAGAAAAAATCGGTGAGGAAAATCTTTCCGGTCTGATTTTCTGTACAGATATGGGATTTGCAGGAAATCCGGAGGAGGCAGGCCCTAACCGGAAATATTCTCTTGATGCACTTCCGCAGGAAATTCCGGGAAGTGGTGTCGGTGATTTCCGTGATGATATGATTGAGATCCGCCACGCGGACGGCAGCTTTGCAGCAGATTTTCGTTTCGATTCGTTCGAAATTCTGGATCATTCCTATGCTATTCCCGGAATGCCGGCGCTGTACGATACAGAGGAAGAAAAAGGTGAGACTCTTGTTATTACAATGACGGAGAAGGCTTCCGACATTGTGCTGAAGCTGTTTTACGGTGTATTTGAAAAGGAAAATGTGATTACGAGAGCGGCAAGACTCGAAAATCACGGAGAAACGGCAATTGAGCTGGAAAAAATGCTGTCATTCAGCATGGATCTGATGTATGAAAATTATGAGATGATCTATTTCTCGGGTCGTCATGCGATGGAGCGTACGGCGGAGCGGATTCCGGTGCAGCATGCAAAAGTCGAGATCGGAAGCACCCGCGGTACATCGAGCCATCATTACAATCCGGCTGTGATCCTCTGCGAGGAGGGTGCGGGTGAGACACACGGTTCCTGCATCGGCGCATGCCTCGTTTACAGCGGAAACTTTGTTGCGGCAGCACAGAAGGATCAGAAAAATCAGACCCGTTTTCAGATGGGTATTCATCCGACCAATTTCTGCTTCCATCTGGAAAAAGGAGAGGCGTTCGATACCCCGCAGGCAATCTTAAGCTATTCCGGAACCGGCCTTACCAAACTGTCACAGCAGTATCATGAGATCATCCGCGAGCATATCTGCCGTGGCGCATACAAGCATGCCAAACGACCGATTCTGATCAACAACTGGGAAGCAACCTATTTTAATTTCAACGAAGAAAAAATCCTGAAAATTGCAGAACAGGCGCAAAAGCTTGGCATTGAGATGCTGGTGCTTGACGATGGCTGGTTTGGAAAACGAGAGGATGATAACAGTGGTCTCGGTGACTGGTTCGTCAACGAGAAAAAGATGAACGGCTCCATGGCGCAGCTTGCAGAAAAAATTCACAAGATGGGCATGAAATTCGGTCTCTGGTTTGAGCCGGAGATGATTTCCGAGGACAGTGATCTTTACCGTGCACATCCGGACTGGGCATTTGCAATTCCTGGCCGTGTGCCGAACCACAGCAGAAATCAGCTTGTACTTGATATGACGCGTGAGGATGTGCGTGAGTATCTGCTGGAGCGTCTGACAACCATCGTTCATGATGCAAAGATTGATTATGTCAAATGGGATATGAACCGCAGTGTCTGCGATGTTTACAGCCATGTGGCAGCACAGAGCCGAAACGGAGAGCTGTATCACCGCTATGTGCTCGGTGTTTACGATTTGATGGAAAAATTCCTTGCCGCATGCCCGAATCTGCTGCTCGAGGGCTGCAGCGGAGGAGGCGGAAGATATGATGCCGGTATGATGTATTACTCTCCGCAGATCTGGTGCAGCGATAATACCGATGCGATCAACCGCCTGTCTATCCAGTACGGAAGCTCGTTCTTCTATCCGATCAGTACCGTTGGTTCCCACGTTTCTGTATGCCCGAACCATCAGACCGGCCGTGTGACACCGTTCCGGACAAGAGGCGATGTGGCGCTGGCAGGAAGCTTTGGATATGAGATGGATCTGAATAAGATTTCAGAGGAAGAAAAAGAGATGGTAAAAGAGCAGGTTGCTGCGATGCATGAATATTACGAGCTCACACACGAAGGCCTGTATTACCGTCTGACCGGACTGAAAAAACAGGATTTCATGGCATGGGAGTTCGTGGCAGAGGATCAGAGCCGCGCACTGCTTACGATCGTAAAGACTGACGCAGAAGGAAATATGCTTCCGGTTCACACGAAAGTGTGCGGTCTTGCAGAGGATAAGCTGTACCGCTGCAGCCTGGACCAGGAAGTCCGCCTTGGCCGTACCTGGAACCGTGCGGGGCTGACCCTGCATCAGGTGCTGGGAGAGTATGAGAGTATCCGGGTCGAATTTACAGAAGTAAAATAAAAAAGATAAGAAAAATCTTCAACTGGATTTGAGGGGGAGGGAACCTCAATCTGGTTGGAGATTTTTTTGCATAAAGAAAATCAAGGCAGGAGGGAAGGAACGTACTCTTTACAGTGCAAAAATAGTTGTGATACAATAAGCAAAAGAAATTTTCTGACAGAAAATAAAGACGGAACTGTCAAGAAAGGAAATTGTACATGAGAAACAGAAAAAACTGTTTAGCGGTTCTTCTGATGACAACTATTGTGGTAATGGGATGTGGAAATCAGCAGGTGAAAAAGGAGAATCCATCGGCTGTCTCCGAAAGAGCATCCAGTGTCCAGGATGAGTCAGAAGATGGTGAAAAAGAGTTTCTTTCTACATACCAGAATATTATAATCACACTTCCAGAAGGCTGGAATGTAATGAGAGATGAAAAAATCCAATGCAGTTTCATATCGGAAGATGGGGAAAGTCTTGAGATATCGTATCGGGAAGGAATGGCAAAAGTGATACTTATGGATTTTCCGGAGGACGAAGAGAGCGCTGAAAATTTGCTCTATCCGAATGAAATAACAGGGGAAAACAGCATCAGTGATTTTATGGTGAAAACAGCTAACGAAGGAAAAGATAACGAGAGTTCCTTTTATCGTTTCCAGGTAAAAAATTCCCAGCAGATTCCGATTGCATTTTTCTGCGGGGTGAAAACGGAGAATGAAGGGTATCAGATCATATGGAAAAAAGGAAGCGGCAGCAACGATACACAGCAAATCGTGCCGGAAATACTGGAGTCTCTGCAGTTCCCGGACAATGAGCTGCTGACAGAAACATTTCAGACGGCCTGCAAGGAGCAGAAAAGAGCTCTGGAAGCAGAAAATAATTCGGATGGCGTGAAAAAGCAGAAGGGTAAGAAAACCGTCACCTGTATCTCACCGGTCAATGTACGTACAGAACCCAACGTCAGCACAAGCCAGGTCATCGGAGCTCTGACGACAGGGGAAGAAGTGGAAATGCTCGGAAAAGAAAACGGATGGTACAAGATTTCGTATGAGGGAAAAACGGCGTATGTGTACGAAGACTATGTGAAAGAAAAAGAAAATTAAAAAAATCATATTTTCAAAAAAGCTGCCGAAGCAAACAGAACCGGCAGCTTTTTTGAAATAATTTTGAAAAAGAAAAATCCCGGAAACTATCTGTTTCCGGGAAAGAAGAGGCGTCGACCGGATTTGAACCGGTGGATACTGGTGTTGCAGACCATTGCCTTACCACTTGGCTACGACGCCATATGACTCCGACGGGAATCGAACCCGTGTTACCGCCGTGAAAGGGCGATGTCTTAACCGCTTGACCACGGAGCCGAAGTTTTTGTTTTGTCTGCCGTGATTTTTGCTCAGCGACAAGTAGTATATTATCATAAGAAAACGAGTTTGGCAAGTGTTTTTTGAAAAAAAATCAAAAATTTTTGAGATTTGTGTTGCCGTGCATTCAGAAGGAAAAAATTTGAGTTTCGCTGTGTAAGAAAGTGATTTATCTTTGCGTAGATATAAAAAGGAAACAGAAAAATTTGCCGGGTCAGGGCATGGCCTTTCGATATTCTTCCGGTGACATACCAAAAGTCCGGCGGAAAATGCTGGCAAAATAGCTGGGGCTTTCAAATCCGGTATGCAGAGCAATTTCCAAGATAGAAAGCGAGCTGCCGGTAAGAAGATCTGCGGCTTGGGTTACGCGGTACTGGTTGATATAGGAAATAGGCGTTGTGTGAAAGTGCGTTTTGAAGAAACGACAAAAATATTGTGGATTCATATTGAGTATAGCAGCAAGATCTGAAAGACGGATTTTAGAATCATAGTTATCCTGAATATAACGTAAGAGTTTTTTACACTGATCAGATCTTTCTTTTTTACGAGTGCAGAGGGGTTCCGGATGAAGAAAAAGCTGGTATTGCGCCAGAAGTGCAAGAATCCGATACATGTCACTTTTGATCAGAAGAAACCAGCCGATGGGTTTGGTATCGTATGCATACAGGATTTCCTGGAAAAGCTCAGATAATGTCAGTACAAATGTTTTCTGTGTCTGAGAGGAGGCTTCAGCAGCAGAAAGCTCTTCCAATGGAAAAGCCGGAAGAAGCAGTTGATATGCCATACTTGTTCGTGAAGAGTTCAGTTGCCTTGAATTTATCATGAACAGGGACACGATCAACTGGATTCTGAAATAACTGAATACAGGAGGTCGAACATGGAGCATTTACCAAAGAAAATCCATCAAAACGGAATCAGCTACACGCTGGTGGGAGACTACTACATCCCCGATCTGGAGCTACCGGAGGAAAGCCGCCCCATTGGGCGGTGGGGCCGGATGCACAAAGCGTTTCTGCAAGAACACCGGCCCGGCCAGTACAATGCCCTGCTTCTGTCGGGAAAACTCTGGACATATCTTGCTGACCTGAACGAACAGGCCGCTGACCGGCTGGCGTGTATCGTCTCGCAGATGCAGGAGGCGGAGGGTGTCACCGAGGAACTGAAAGCCCGTGACCAGCTTGCGTGGGTCGGGGGCATGAACAGCATTCGCAGCCGAGCAGAGGAAATCATCCTCTCTGAGATGATTTTTGTTTAAGGAGGTGCCTGTCTATGAGATACCGTATCGAATACGCCGATGGGCGTTATTGTAACTTTGCCAACGGCAGGGCTGAGCTGCTGAAATGGCTGAAACTGCTGAAGCAAGAGGAAATCTCCGACATCCGCAAAGTATATAAAAGCGGTGTGTCAGATTCCGTCCTGGAAACATACCGGAATTATATCCGCCCAGCATAAGGAGGGGCGCTTATGGGTACAGATATAGAAAAATTGGTTGATTTGATGATTCAGGAGCGGATGCAGAGCCAGTTTGCTAAGTGGCGGGAGGCAGAAACCGGCACGGAGAAAAAAGAGGACTGCCTTCGCTTGGAAAACGAGTATGAAAAAGCAATCAGCGCATTGTCTGAGGAACAGAAGGACGCTGTAAGACACTACTGTGATTCTATTTTCGATTCTGGTGCAGAAAGCGAGTGCTTCTTTTACCGGCTGGGCCTCAAAGATGGCATCCGTCTCTGGAAGTTTATGAAAAAGCTGATGAAAACGGTCAGCTAACGGATGTATAACCACATATTTTATTCCGCCCACAAACGGGTCGAAAGCCGTCCAACGGTACAGATTGGGCGGCTTTCCTGTTATCTGCGTTTCTTCCGCTTGGGCGCATAGTACGGCTGCGGCTTGGCCTTTCCTCTCATGTTGTTGGGATTTTTGAGCATTTTGGACAGGCTCAGTATCCGCAAAAATGCAGAGAAGTCCTCTGAGGAAATCTTCTCGAAGGGTATCTGCATTCTGTCGCAAAATTCGTGGATTACCACTTCCTCTTGGCTGCCCTGTTCGAGCGCCTGTTCAAACTTTTCCTTGACGTCATCCAGCGTGGGCTGCGGGTCGGCGGTGGTCTTGTCCTTGCGGTGTGCTTCCCGGATGTCCCGGACGATGCTGTCCAGATCATCGTGCATGACATGGCTGTAAAAATCGCTTTCCTGCACCTGCCCCAGTTCCAGCGTCCGCATATAGAGGTCATCTTCTCCGGGCGCATACTTGCTCATGACGGTCTGCCGGGTGGCCTCCAACACCAGATTCATCTGCTCCACCCGCATATTGGCGATCTGGTCGATGCAGATTTCCATATCTATCATCAGCCGCCGGAAATTCGGGTGGGCAGCCAGTTCGCAGAGAAGCCGGTTGTTGATTTTGCCGCTGCTCAAAAGTTCCACCATATCATCACTCAGATGCAGAGATTGAAGTTCTGTGTTTGGGTGATTTTTATTTTCCGTCAGCCCCATCAGATAGTCGGTGGACACGCCGTAAAAGTCCGCCAGCGTTGCAATCGCAAACGGGCTGATGTCCTTGTAGTCATCGGTTTCGTATTTTCCCAGCGCGGATTTAGACAGGCCGGTCTGCTCCGCCAGTTGTTCCAGCGTCAGGTGCTTGTCCACCACCCGCAGGTCTTTGAGCCGCTCCGGGATTGTCAGCTTTGCGTACATCCAAAGCCCCCTCTCTCGTTATCTTTTTCAGTGATTACACCCATTATAGCACGATTCCATAAGCGTGGAAATATGCGGATTTCGAGCGTTTTTCCGACGTTTTGGATATACGGGAAAGGGCCTCTTTTTTCGGTAAACTGGTTCTTGCAGACAGGCACAGAACCTTGAAAATCGAATGACCGGCTGCAAGGGGTATGGCCTCCGGGGAAGTGACGCCAGGACAGAAATCGAGCACACCAAAGAGGCCGATACGCCGGGAGAAATTCCGGGCAGGAGCGGCTTGCAGGCAGACCGGCGGACAGGAAACAAGTTTATCATGCGGGGCGCATGGCTCCGCAGCAAAGAAATGGAGGAAATCATTATGACACTGAGTATGAAAGAAAAGAAGATTCTCTACGCTTACGGCTGTCTCAGCCACCACAATACGGTGACACGGCTGAAATGGCTGACGGCTCTGACGGTTGACCCGGAGGCCAAACGCCGGATGCTGGGGCTGGCCCGGAAGGTGGAGACGGAGATGAACGAAAGCTGGTACGAGGATTTTTATCACCATCTGCGCATGGAGATGGACGAGTACCGCCGTCTCAAGCGCAACCTGCGTGTGCTGAAATCTTACACCGATTATGAGGAGGATCTGTATGAAGAAGCTGTCTAAGTATGAGAAAGAAACCATCATCAACTGGAACGAGGCGGAGAACCTTGCCAGCGTCTACACCTTCAACGCCAGCTTGAAGCGCAGGCTGGCTGATTTCAGCCGGAAGTACCCACTGTTGTGCCGGTTGGAGCGCAGCACGCCGGAGGGCAGCGTGACCTATGTGCTGGACAAGTCCCGGCTGTCGATCCGGCTGGTGCCTCCGTACAGCGAAGAACGGAAAGCCGCCGCAAGGGAGTACGCAAAGGAGCATGGCTTTCAGGTGGTGGTAACGGAAGAAAAAATCGCCTAAAATCGGGGTGTTTACGGGAAAAATGACGGGTCTGCACCCGATGTTTTGACCGGCAATCCCCGCAGGCGTATTCCGTATCCACTCCCCGCCTATGGGCGCAAATGTGTGGATACGGAGCCGGTGAAACTGGCAAACACCGTTCCTGCGGTGGAAGCCAGCTTCGCCGGTGCGGAAGTACAGAGGGCGGCCAGCCCTTTGTGGCGGGGTGCAGGGGCGGCAGCGCACTGCTGGGGTCAAGGGGCAACGCCCATTGGCAGGTTAAGGGCGGCAGCCATTATCGGGTCAAGGACGAAGTGCCTTGGCAGGTTGAGGGCAGCCGCCCCATCGGGTCAAGGGTGAAACGCCTTGCCCAGGGAAAGTTGATGCCTGCGTCAACTTGTATTGGGTATTACCTGACGCAAAATTCGCAGGATTTGCGGCTTCGCCGCCCCTTCCCCGGCCCCAGAACATCTTCGCAGGAAGGAGGAAATCTGTTTGAAACTGACACGACACAATGGACGCTCCGGCAAGCATGGCACCTATAATCCCCGCCACAATGACCGCCGGTTCGATGTGGAGAACAGCGAACACATTGACGCAGAACGGGCAAGGCAAAATGTCTACTGGGACTGCTACCGGGGCTTTACCACCCATGAGTTCCGGGAGAACCCGGAGCAGCCGGATTTCAGCTTTGAGGAAATCGAGCGGATGTATTACTACGAGCATTACGGCGGCTATGTGGAAGCTCAGAACGCCCGGAATGAGAAAACCCGGCACACCGAGCGCAACCGCACTGTGGAGGACTTGCTGAAAAACAACAAGACCTGCCCGGAGGAAAGTATCTACCAGATCGGCACGATGGGAGAATCCGTCTCGCCGGATACGCTCTTTTCCATCGTCAATGAGTTTTATCAGGAATTTGAGCGCCGCTTCGGTTCCCATATCCACATCCTGGACTGGGCGCTCCATCTGGACGAGGGGACGCCCCACATCCATGAGCGGCACGTCTTTGACTGTGAGAACCGCTATGGGGAACTGTGCCCCCAGCAGGAAAAGGCGCTGGAAGAACTTGGCATCCCTCTCCCCAACCCGGAGAAGCCCAAAGGCCGGAACAACAACCGCAAGCAGACCTTTGATGCGGTCTGCCGGACGATCCTGTTTGACATCGCCAGACGGCATGGGCTGCATCTGGATCAGGAGCCGTCCTACGGCGGGCGGGACTATCTGGAAAAACAGGATTATATCCTGATGAAGCAGAAGGAGCAGCTTGCGGCGCAGGAGCAGAAGCTGGAAGAACTGACGCTCAAAATCGAGGACGTGGAGACGCTGTTAGATGATGTTTCCGATGCGGCCTATGACAAGGCGGTGGAGGTGGTGACCGATACCGTCCGGCAGGAGACACACAAAGAAGATATTCGTCTGATCGAGGAAACGAAAAAGTGGGTGCTTTCGCCGGAGCGGAAGGCCCCGAAGAAGGAGCGTGACTACGCTGCCGCCCGTCTGGATGGAGTGATTACCAAAATCAAACGGGTCATGCAGAACGCCCTGGCAAAAATCCAGAAAACTCTCATGCAGCCGGAGGTCAAGAAGGCCGGTAAGGAGCAGATTAAGGAGAAGGCCAGAGAATCCATCCGGGAGAAGCTGGCGAAAGGCAGGCTGAACGCTGACCGAGATAACCGGGAACGCTGGGAACGTGAGGGGCGGATTGCTCCGAAAAAGAAACACGATATGGAGTTATGAGGCACCTGATTTTCTGCGGAAACGGGTGCTTTTTTCTCTGCCTGGAGGTGAGAAAATCGAATATATTTGAAGCGGTGAAGGAGTCTGTCACCACAAGGCAGGCTGCGGAATATTACGGGGTGCAGGTTGGCAGGAATGGCATGGCCTGCTGTCCCTTCCATGATGACAAACATCCCAGTATGAAGATTGACCATCGGTTCCACTGCTTTGGCTGTCAGGCAGATGGGGATGTGATTGATTTTACCGCCCGTCTGTTTAGTCTGAGCAGTAAGGAGGCGGCGCTGAAGCTGGCGGAGGATTTCTCTGTCCACTATGACGCCAAAGGCCATGACCCGCCCCGCAGGAGGCCGGTCAAGCGAAAAATCAGCGAGGAACTGCGTTACCGGCAGGCGGAGCAGAAATGTTTCCGGGTGCTGTGCAATTACCTGCATCTGCTGGAACGCTGGGAGAAGGAATACGCCCCGCAGACGCCGGATGAAGCGTGGAATCCGCTGTTCGTGGAGGCCCTGCAAAAGAAACCGTACACGGAATATCTGCTGGATATTCTCTTGTCCGGCAGCATGGAGGAACGTGCTTCCGTGGTCGCTGAGTATGGAAAAGAGGTGAGGAAGATTGAGCAGCGAATATCAGAGTTTACCGCTAGCCACCCGGCAGGCCGCCATGAGCGCAGCCGAAGCCTTAGCGCCGGAGCGGAGCGTTGATGAGGTGCGGGAAAGCCTGTCCGTCACCGAGAAGGGCCAGCCCGCCAACACCATCGGCAACTGCCGGACGGTGTTCTGCCATGACCCTCTCCTGCGTGGGGCGATCCGCCTGAACCTTTTGACTGACCGGGTGGACATTGTACAGGATTTAGGCTGGCGCAGGAATACCAGTGCCCTGACGGATACGGACGTGAAATATCTGCTTCTCTATTTTGAGCAGACCTATGGCCTGACCAGTGAGAAAAAGATGACGGCGGCGCTCTCCATCGTGGCGAATGAGAACTGCTACCATCCCATACAGGACGTGCTAAACGGCCTTGTCTGGGACGGGACGCCCCGCATCCGCTCCTGTCTCCATCATTTCTTAGGTGCGGACGAGAGCGACTATGTGGAGGAAATGCTGAAACACTTTTTGCTGGGGGCTATCCGGCGGGTATTCCGCCCCGGCTCCAAATATGAGGAAATGCTCTGTCTGGTGGGCGGTCAGGGGGCTGGCAAGTCCAGCTTCTTCCGCTTGCTGGCGATCCGGGACGAGTGGTTCAGTGACGACCTGAAAAAACTGGACGATGACAGGGTGTATCTGAAGCTGCAAGGACACTGGATTATCGAAATGTCGGAGATGCTGGCTACCAGCAGCGCCAAAAGCATTGAAGAAATCCGCTCCTTTATCAGCCGCCAGAAGGAAACCTACCGGACGCCCTACGAGGCCCAGCCCAAAGACCGGCTGCGGCAGTGTGTGTTCGGCGGTTCGTCCAACACACTGGACTTCCTGCCCCTTGACCGGGCCGGAAATCGGCGCTTTTTGCCGATCATGATTTACCCGGAGAATGCAGAGGTTCACATTTTGGAGGACGAGGACGCCTCCAGAGCCTATCTTTTACAGGTCTGGGCGGAGGCCATGACGATTTACCGCAGCGGCCACTACTCTATGAAGTTCAGCAAGTCCATCCAGCGCCAGCTGGTGGAGGTGCAGAAGGATTTCATGCCGGAGGACACCGAGGCCGGACAGATACAGGGCTTTCTGGAACACTACACCGGCAGCATGGTCTGCTCCAAACAGCTGTTCAAGGAGGCGCTGGGCCACACCTACGATGAGCCGAAGCGGTGGCAGCTGCACAATATCAACGAGATCATGAACACGGTGGTGACGGGCTGGAAACCATTCTCCAATCCCCGGATGTTCACCGGATATGGCAGGCAGAGGGGCTGGGAACGGGACGTTTCCGGCAACGAACTGCCCGGCAACGAAGATGGATTTGTGGAGCTGACCGAGGAAGAATGCTGCCAGCTGGAACTGCCGAAGGAGTGGATCGCATAAAATTAGCGGTCTGTTGCCGGGATGGTTGCCACTTGGTTGCCGGGTTTGTTGCCGGGGATTCTCCGGTCTGGATACGGAAAAAGCCTGTAAATAAGGTATTTTCTAATATCTATCTCTATCTCCGGCAACGAAAACAACGAGATTTTTCAAGAAAATTGATAAAGTAAGATTTGCAGGTCAGACGGTAGTTTACAGGTTTTCAGAGGTTCGTTGCCGGACTTCGTTGCCAGTGCTGCCGTCTGGCCTGCTACTCTATGGAGGTAGCCTATGGAAAAAAGCAAACAGCAGAAAAATAAAGTCCGTTTTGTGGTGGTGCGGGAGTTCTCCGGGGAGAAGTCCATGCGGGAAGCCTTTGAGCAGCTGATCGAGCGCCAGACCTGCGAACACTTCGAGGAATGGCTGGAACAGCGGGAAATGGCCGAAAACGCTGCGTAAAAACGGTTGATTCAGGGGCAGGGACATGGTACTATAATGGTATCGTGTCCCTGTTCATAGAAGGAGAACGCTATGAGCAGGAAAAAACAAGTCTATGAGAAAATCACCGCTCTCTACTGCCGCATCTCTCTGGATGACGGCGGCGACAACGAGAGTATGAGCATCAGCAACCAGAAAATCATGCTTCGGGACTTTGCTGAAAAGCATGGAATGTTCCAGTATGAATATTATGTGGATGACGGCTATACGGGCCGCAATTTCAACCGCCCTGCCTTCCAGCGCATGATCGCTGACATTGAGGCGGGGAAGATCGGCTGCGTCATCACCAAAGACCTATCCAGGCTTGGTAGGAACTATATTGAAGCTGGCAGCTATATCGAAATCTTTTTCCCCAAACACAATGTACGCTATATCGCCATCACGGACGGCGTGGACAGCCTGACCCGTCAGGAGATGGACATTACGCCCTTTAAGAATATCCTGAACGATATGTACAGCCGGGATATTTCTAAAAAGGTGCTGGCAGGCATCACCACCCGCTCCCGGCAGGGGAAGTTCTGCGGAGGGACGCCGCCCTTCGGCCTGATGCGTGACCCGGAGGACAAGGGGCATCTCATCATTGACCCTGAGACAGCGCCAATCATCCGCAAAATCTATGACTATGCCCTTGACGGGCTGGGCTGCATGAGGATTTCCAAACGTCTGATGGAAGAAAAAATCCCAATCACCCATGTCAAAGCCAACACGGAGTTTGACGCCAACTATTATTTCTGGGGCGGAGCCAGAATCAGTCACATCCTGAGAAATCCATTCTATAAGGGCGCACATTTGGTCTTTCGGACGCATCAGAAAGGCATCCGCTCCAACACCTATGACATTATTCCCCGTGACCAGTGGGAAGTGATCGAGGGCTGCCATGAGGCCATTGTGACGCCGGAGGAATGGGAACAGGTGCAGGAACTCATTGACCGCAGGCCGACCATTCAGGGGAATTCCTGCCCCTTTTATAATCTGTTCCACGGTCTGGTCTACTGCGCCACCTGCGGGAAGTCCATGCAGGTGCGGTATGAGAAAGTGGGCCGAACCGGGAAGAACCGCTTCACCGGCGAAATGCGGGAGCCGATTGACAAGGCGTACTATATCTGCCAGACCTACAACCGCATGGGCTGCAAGGTCTGTTCCAGCCACAAGATCGAGGCCAGGGATTTATACAATCTGGTGCTGAAAGACATTCAGGAACTGGCGGCGCAGGCTATGAAGGATGCCGATGCGTTCTACCAGCGGCTCAGCCGCCGGATGGAGCACCGGTATCTGGTGGACGCCTCCCAGACAGAAAAGGAACGCCTGCGGCTGGAAGCCCGAAATCAGGAAATTGACGGGATGTTCCTGAGCCTGTACACCGATAAGGCCAAAGGCATCCTGACCGAGCAGCGGTTTGTGAAGCTGACGGCGGCGCTGGAACAGGAGCAGGAATCCAACCAGAAACGCCTGCATGACCTGGCAATGATGCAAGGTCGTGCCGATGCGCAAGAAAGCGAAGTCCGCACTTTTATCAAGGAAATCCGGCGCTATGCCGCCATCGAGGAACTGGACGAGGCGGTGCTGAACCGGCTCATTAGCCGGATTCTGATTGGAGAAATCAAGAAGATTGATGGTCAGAGGACACAGGAGGTTAAGATTATTTACAATTTTGTTGGGGAAATGTCAAGGTAGAATTTAGACGCTAAATACTTTTAATTTATATCAAAAGTGATACAACAATTTTCTTTTAATGCTATCAGGCAATAAAGTTATTCCTTTGGCCAGAGTAAAAGGGATAACTTTATTTTGCTAAAGCATACTAAAAAGGGCGCGTTGCAGAAAATTATCCGCAACACGCCCTCTTCTATAAGTCCTTATGTCAAAATCAAATTATTGGTAATCTTGAATATTGGGATAAGCGGCACCGTTATTATGCGCGTAAGCTGCTTCAAAGTAGTCGAGGCTTTCAAAAGTAATGCCCTGATAGTTTCCGACATTCAACACATCAAAAGTTAGATTCAGAACATCACCAGCGGAATATTGGTCAAGAAGATTTCCTGCAAATTTCCATCCTATGTTTTCCTCATAAGTATCCTCGGTAAAATAAAATGTAGTCGCATCCTCAGTCGCATCATAACTAATGTCAATAATTATATCAGAGAAATGAACTTGATCTCCAGCATTAAAGTCTTTGAGATAATCTACAGTTTTTCCATCAGCAGGATTAATAAATTGAGCATTAAGTTGTGTCATATCAACAACCTCTGGAGGAAGAGAATTAAGTCTGTAAGATTCTGCAACAGAGAATTGATAAACTCTGTTATTATCCCCAAAGTAAAATCCATCTTCCGTCATAGGAACACTTGAACGAGCATTGGCATTGTAATAATGGGCATAATACAACTGCCATTTGTATGTCTCAGTTGAAACAAACTGTGCTTTCCATGTACCAGAACTGTCTCCTGCTTTCTTTGTATAAAACATATACTGATTTGTACCAGTAGTTGCTTGACTTACCGTATCACCAGAGGCATCTGACAAGATGAGTGCAATCTGTGTAAAAATATCGACAAAGATAATCCTATGTCCATGCATACGGATAGAACCAACGCTGTTATCTACTTCTGGACGAAAATAAACCTCAGGCCCCATATCACCCGTGTTATATTCTATGCTAGGTGAAACAAGATAGGCCCAACTACTATCCTTTTCACTCTGTCCATCGAGATCGATAAGCTTTTCCACATAATCTGAAAGGATAATCCAGCCAATCTTCCACCAATTCACTTTGCTTGCTTCAGCAGAAGAACTGATATTCTCGTTGTCGGCATAAGCAAAAGTAGTGTTAGAAAAACTTATGCACATAACCAAGGAAAGAGTAAGTGCAACAATCTTACGTGTTAGCTTTTTCATTAAAAGCCCCCCTTCTCTTATAAAACCAAAACAATAATGCAAATGATGGATGCAATAAAAAAGAATACTCCAGCAACCCGCATCAAACCAAGATATAAATCTGTAGGTTCACCGCCTTTTACAGAAAAGAAGTGTTCAATTTTCCATAAAAGTTCCGGCTTAAAAATCATAAAAAAACTTAATAGAAGCAAAAGGATAAGCCATATGTTATCTATGTATAACACTTCCTTTCTGCTAATACTGAAAATTCAAATAAAAAAGCGCATAAGTAGACAAATAATCATGCCTAACTTATGCGCAAATAGAAACAATTTTAATTCTAAGCCTCCAAAGCTGGCAGCGCCGGTAAAAATGCTCCATTATTAAGTTAGGCAACTTAACCTTAAAACAAATCATCGGTCTTACCTCCCAACAATATAAATTTCGACTTTTCACTTTTATTTTATCACCTAAAGCAGAACTTGTCAATGAATTTGTCTAAAATAAGTCGATTTTCTTTTTTGATTATGTGCATTTTTAACTAATAGAAAGAAAGTTGTATTGAGGGCGATTGGTGTTCCTTATTCCATATGTCGGAACTGTATGAAGTGAAAATAGTTTATCCGTTGAAGAGTCACTCCACAGGTTATGCTTGATTCTTTCAAAGTTATGTTTCTATAATATGCATCCGTACTGTCATATTATAATTCACATTATTGGATAATATAAATTGACAAGTATAAGATAAACAGACAAGGAGTCGCTGCCACCCGTAAAACGGGTGGCTCGGGACGCAGGCTTTAAGCCCACTCTACTTGGCCGCGCCTCAAGGCGCTAGCTTTCTCTTTTAGGCTATACTAAAGTTTTTATTTCCCTGGTACAACCGGGGATTTTTTTGCTTCAAGCCGCCAATTAGAACGGCAGCCACAAAGATTTTTCTTTGCGGCTGCCGTTTTCTTGAATTCATCACTTGACAATGTGGCAAAGATGAGAGAGCAGCGGACGAATCCAGTCTGCTTCACAGGAATCCAGATAGGCACATGAGAGAATTTCTGGAAGAAATACAAGGGCATGGTGAATCGAAGGGGTAGTTCCAATGCTGCAGAGCTGATGCAGTTCGTGACTGTTGATGAAAAGAAAAGTACCTTCGGAAATTGTCCGGGTTTCAGTTTTCAGTGTCAGAGTGAGAGTACCTTTTTCAACCCAGATCCATTCTAATTCTTTATGCCAGTGAAAAGGAACAGAGAGCCCGCCATGCGCATAATCCTGATGATAGATATGGAGCGGAACAGGTTCGGTTCCATGCACGGTAAAATCCCGGATTCCGCCAGAAAGAACAGGGGAACAAGATTCAGGAGAAAAGAGCTCTTTTGAACGTTCTTTTTTCATAAAAGTCAAAATCCTTTCATTAAATACGAAAATCAGGTTAGAAAATATAAGATAATATCATTATACTGCTCTTATAGGAAAAAAGAAAGAGAGGACAGAAAATGAAAAGAGAGTGGTGGCATAGCTTAACCGTATATCAGATTTACACCAGAAGCTTCTGTGACAGCAACGGAGACGGCATCGGCGATTTTGGAGGGATTCTGCAGAAGCTGGACTATCTGCAGGAGCTTGGTGTTGGAGCCATCTGGCTTTCGCCTTTTAACGATTCTCCTAATTACGACAATGGATATGATGTCAGTGACTATTATAAAGTAATGGAAGAAGCGGGCACAATGGAAGAGCTGGAAGAACTGATCGCAGCCTGTGAAAAGCGGGAAATTGTGGTCATGATGGATCTTGTTTTAAATCATAGTTCCCATCTGCACCCATGGTTCCTGGAAGCCAGAAAGGATCGAAACAGTAAATACCATGATTTTTACATCTGGAAGGAAGGAACGAAGGAGCAGCCGCCAGAAGGCGGCGGAGCATTCTTTGGAGGAAGCACCTGGGAATGGGTGCCGGAGGTTCAGGAATATTATTATCACAGTTTCAGTGTAATGCAGCCGGATCTGAACTGGAAAAATCCGTCGCTTCGGAAAGAGCTGTACCGGATGATCCAGTTCTGGATGGATAAAGGGATCCGTGGTTTCCGGCTGGATGCAATTGACAATATTGTAAAAGATGGACATGGAGGAAATGATACTCATTCAGAGCAGATTCATACATACTTAATGGAAATGAATCAGAATACGTATGGAAAATCAGAACAGATCCTGACAGTGGGGGAAACCGGAGGTGCTACGGTAGAAATGGCACAGCAGTATTCTGATCCGGAAAGCCAGGAGCTCAGTATGATTTTTCAGTTTGAACTGATGGGAATCGACGGCATCCGAAGTGGAAACTGGGATCCGAAACCGTATACGCTGCCGCAACTGAAGCAGCTCTTTGAAAAATGGCAGACGGGACTGGAAGAAAAAGGATGGAACAGTCTGTTCTGGGGAAACCATGATTTTCCGCGTGTCATATCGCGCTTTGGAAATGACAGGGAACCGTATCGGGAAAAATCAGCAAAAATGTTGGCTGTCCTTCTCCATGGGATGAAAGGAACTCCTTATATTTACCAGGGGGAAGAAATCGGTATGACAAATGTGTCAGGGCTTCGGATCGATGACTATCAGGATATCGAGTCTGTAAATTTTGCCGAAGACCGTAAAAAAGAAGGCTGGGAGGAAGAAAAAATTCGTACCTATCTTGCACGGAACAGCCGGGACCATGCGCGGACGCCAATGCAGTGGAATGCGGAAAAACACGCCGGATTTACAGCGGGAACACCGTGGATGGCGGAAAATCAGAATTACGAGGAGATCAATGTGGAAAACAGCAGAAAAAATCCGGATTCCCTCTTCTATTTCTATCAAAAACTAATTGCGCTGCGTAGGAAAAATGACACTCTTGTTTATGGGGATTTCCGTCTGATTGAGGAAGAAAATCCGGATATTTTTGCTTATGAGAGAAATCTGGGAGAGAAAAAGCTGATTGTGCTCTGCAATTTCCGGGATACCGCGGCAGAGATGAAAGCCCGATATGATTTGACAAAAGGAACGGTTCTGATTCATAATGATACAGAAAGTCTCACAAAAGAAGTGTGGAAGTTACAGCCGTATGAGGCGTATATGATTGAACTTCTGCAGTAAAAAGACAGAAATGAAAAGCAGCAGGAGAAGAAAACTGCAGGAGCAACTGGAAACAGGAGGGAGAAAATGTATCGCGTTCTTCTTGTAGAAGATGAAGAAATTGAACTGGAGACATTGCGGGATTATATTGACTGGAAAAAGAACGGGATTTCCAGAGTATTTACCGCGCGCAATGGCAGAAGGGCACTGGAGTGCCTGGAAGAAAATATGGCAGATATTGTGATTACGGATATTCAGATGCCAGGAATGAGTGGAATTGAACTGGCAGAGACGATCGTACGCCGGGGGTATCCATGCAAAATTGTTTTTCTGACAGGATATGATGATTTTTCCTATATCCATTCCGCTTTTCAGGTGAATGCCGTGGATTACCTTTTAAAGCCATTTACGATTGAAGAAGTAGAAGCATGTCTGAAAAAAGTGAGAAGTGAATTGGAGAAAAGTGAGATAGCAGACTGGTCGCGGAAAACGGCGGCGAAGCAGTTGCTGGAAATGGCTTTGCGGGAAAAACAGGAAACAGAGCTTTTACGGAAAAATTTCCGTGGTGTATTTGGAGAAGAACTGGAAGAGTGCAGGTTTGGAATCATAGCGGTTTATGGAAAAACGGAAGAAAACATCTGTAGCCAAATTCAGGAAAAATACAAGGGCATCCGTTACATCAGCAAAACGGAACGGATCAGCATTCTGCTGCTGGCGGGGTATCTGTCGGTGAAAGATACGGCATTTCAGATCTGGAATGATTTGAAAGAAGACGCACCGAGAGCCGTTGGATGGTGCAGTGGAGCATGGACAGCTGACTGCCTGTACGAAAAGGCGGAAAAACTTCGGAACTGTTGTGTTCTGGCATTTCATATGGATCCACCGGAACTTTTCTGTGCAGATGAAAAAGAAACGGAAGAGGAAAAAGCATATCATTTCCGGGAACAGAAGGAGCGGAGAGAAGAAATCTGTCGTCTGGTCAGCAGCGGGAAAAAGCAGGAAACGCTGCAGACCATGAAAGATTATTTTCAACAGCTAAAGGGGCTTGCGCCGAAAACATTTGCGGGAGAAGTTTATAATCTCTATATGTATCTATGGAACCGTCTTGTTTTGAGCGATGAACTGCTGGAAAACTGGATGGAAGCAGAAAAAATTTTGAGAGAAAATGAAATTTTTGAAGCAAACAACAGTTATCAGATGCGGGAAAAGATGAAGCAGTATCTGGAACGGATGTTGGCATTTTTTGAAGAACAGAATCAAAATCCAAATTACTATGCCGTTTATCAGGTAAAAACATATCTTCAGGAGCACTGCTCGGAAAGCGCAGATATCGAGAAGCTGGCCGCGGAGGTCGGTTTGTCTCCGAATTATCTGAGGAGCCTGTTTAAAGAGGCAACAGGAAAAACGATTTTGGAATACAATACGGAAATGCGTCTGCAGAGGGCGGCGGAACTGTTAAAGAATAAGAAAAATAAAGTACGGGAAGTGAGTCTGGCGGTTGGATATGAAAATGTTTCTTACTTTGGCGTTGTGTATCGCAATGGCGATGAGTGTCCTGATGGCAGCGGGAATGCTTGCAGGATGCGGATCAAATGGCAGTACATCATCAAGTACTGCATCCGGCAGTGCATCATCTGCATCGGGCGAGGTATCAACAGACGGAGTTACGATTTCTATCTTTGACAAAAACTCCGGAAGCAATACCTTTGATGATCCAGTTGCAAAAGCAATTGAGGAAAAAACAGGTGTCAAAATTCAGGTAGAAAATCCAACCGGAGATCCGCTGGAAAAATTGAACCTGATGCTGACCGGTCAGAATTACCCGGATATCGTCCTGATGGATCGTGGAAATGATATTGTAAACCGTTACATTGAGGCAGGCGCACTGCTTCCGTTGAATGATCTGATCGATGAGTACGGTCCGGATGTAAAAGAGATGTACGGGGAAACCTTAAACAAGAGTCGTTATACCGATGGAAAGAATTACTATCTGAATAACTGGTACGGAGAAGATCCGGATCCGGTAGCCGGTGTTCTGATGCGCTATGATTATCTGTGCGAAATCGTTGGAAAAGACCGCGCAGACAGCGATGAGCCATTTACACAGGAAGAGTATATTGACATTTGCAAGAAATTCAAAGAACTTCATCCGACCATTGACGGAAAAGAGAGTATTGCCATTACCTTTGATGCAGAATCCAAAAACTACGATGGAACATTAAAAGGAATGTATGGTCTGAAAACATATTATCAGGATGGGGACAATCTGGAACATGTTGCCAAAGCACCAAACTTCAAAGAGATGATGTCCTTTGCCAATGAACTGTATACCGAAGGCCTTCTGGACAAAGAGTGGGTTGTCAACAAGAAAAATCAGTGGACGCAGAAACTGTCTGCAGGTAACGTATTCAGTACCTTTGCTTCCTACTGGGATACCGATGCAGCAAATACAGCACTTGCTTCTTCTGTAGGAGAAGATGCAAAATTCTATTCCTATAAAATCCTTGGAAACGGAATCAGTGCAGATGAAACTACTTACTGCGGAAGAAGTACACTTGGCTGGGATGCAATCGCGATCACCAAGAATTGTAAAAATCCGGAAGCAGCCATGAAGATGATCAACTACCTTGCAAGCGAAGAAGGACAGTATCTTCTGATGTGGGGTATTGAGGGAACCAACTGGAATATGGAAGATGGAAAACACGTTCCGAACGATGATCTGATTGAAGGATTCCAGACGGATTTTGACAAAACAAAACTGGATACCGGCGTCCGCAAATGGACTTGGTTTGTAAAGAACGGAAATGGTACAGACGGAACTCCATACGATGTATCACAGTATAAAGTAAAAGAGACCCGGCAGGTGGCTATGAATCACTTTGGTGAGAACGACAGATGGGATACCGCAGAGTTTACAGGCCTTGCCCCGGCAGGAAGCACTCCGGATGGCTTGAAATGGCAGAAAATCCAGGATATCTACGATCAGGAATATCCGAAGATTGTGAATGCAGACAGCCACGATGCGGCAATGGAAGAGTACGACAAGATGATTTCCGAAATGAATGACGCAGGACTGGAAGATGTAGAAAAAGTTATCACACAGAATTATCAGGAGCGTATGAAACTCTGGAATGAGTAAGCTAAAGTAAAATAAAAAAATCACACACGGAAAAGAACCGGCAGAAATCGAAATACAGATTTCTATGTCGGTTCTTTTTTATCAGAAGAAGCATTGCGATTTTCAAGGAATCTGGATATAATGAGGAAAACTGGAAAAACAGGGAAATCCAACCGCATGAGACAGGAGGCATCGTACATGGCAGCGAAAGAACAGTTAACCGCAATGGAAATGATCTGGGGATTTATGAGTGGGACGACAGGACATATGGGAAAGACGGACTTTGCGCCGCAGAAGGAAGCGTTCGGGGATTTTGCATCTCCGGAAACGTATTTTCCGCGCGTGGTGCCGGAGAGCGAAGGCATCTCATCGGAAAAGCTGACGCAGATGCTTCGTGAGCTCGCCGCTGCGCGCCATACGGACATGCATCATCTGCTGGTCCTGCGGAATGGACATGTCATCTGCGAATGCAATTTCGCCCCATACCGCAGCGGCATCTGGCATGCGACGTATTCTATGTGTAAGAGCATCACTGGCATGGCGGCTGGTTTTCTGATCAGTGAAGGAAAACTTTCCCTGGACGAGAACGTCTATGATATTTTTGAAAAACGAAACGGTCTGCTGCAGAAGATCCTGCGCCCGAATCTGACCGTGAAGCATCTTCTGACGATGAAGAGCGGCGTACAGTTCAACGAGATGGGCGTTGTTTCCGGCAACGACTGGGTGGACAGCTTCTTAAATGCGCCGGTCAAGGGAACGCCGGGCGAAGCGTTTGAGTACAACAGTATGAACACGTATCTGCTGTCTGCAATCATACAGGAGCGCACCGGCATGAAGATGGTGGATTACCTGCGGCCGCGCCTGTTCGAGCCGCTCGGTATCAAAAAAATCTTCTGGGAGAGCTGCCCGGCAGGGATTACGAAAGGCGGCTGGGGCCTCTTCCTGTGCCCGGAGGACGCGGCCAAGCTCGGGGTGATGTACGTGAACGGCGGAAAATTCGAAGGAAAACAGATCGTCCCGGCGGAATGGGTCGCAGCGTCCACCTCCGTTCATGCGACACCGCCGGAAAAGATGGGAAAATATGGCTATGGTTACCAGGTCTGGATGGAGGAGCGGCCGGGCAGCTTTGCGTTCAATGGCATGCTGGGGCAGAACGTGCTCGGTTATCCGGATACCGGCGTGGTGATTGTGACGAATGCTGGCAGCAATGAGCTGTTCCAGACGTGTGAGATGCTTGACATTGTGCGGAAGTATTTCGGTGCGGAATTTGGTGCAGAGCTGAAATCCGGCGAGGCGGAAAGCCCGATGGCATATCAGAAGCTGGTGCAGACCTGCCGTGATCTGGAGGGCGCGAAAGAGACACCGGGAAGAATCCTGCGCGGCGGCTGGAAGCGGAGAACACCGGGGCCGCGGAACAGCGGAACACCGCGTCAGATCGATATGGCGCAGCTTCTGCACGGAAAAGAATATAAAATGGAGGACACGCATGTCGGCATGTTTCCGCTGACGCTGCAGGTCTTCCACAACAACTTTTCCGACGGCATCCGCCGCATCGGTTTCTTCTATGAAAAAGGCCGTTTCTTTGTCGAGCTGACCGAGGGAGAAAAAACACAGCGCATTGAGATCGGTCTTACGGGGTCCAAAGTTGTAGAATGGGTGGAAAACGAGGAATCGTATCTGCTCGGAACGACGGGACAGTTTGCGGAGAATGAAGACGGCGAACTGGTGCTGAAGCTTGAGTTTGCATTTCTGGAAGAGGCCGCAAGACGGAGGGTCAAAATCATTTTCCAGCGTGATTTCGAGCGGATCAGACTGGAGTGGAATGAGACGCCGGGCAAGGATCTGATTATCGAGGGCCTTGAATCCCTCGTGACGGATGTGGCGATCGCACCGCTTCTGCCGTCGCGGTTCCGCGAGCGGAGCCTTGACATGATCCATCTGCTGATGGCACAGACCATTGAGCCAATGGTAGAGGCACACCGTGTGCGGTCGGGGGAAGAAACGGGGACAGAAGAAGCGGCAGCGGAAGCTGAATCGGCCGCGGCAGTGGAAAATGCGGAAAACGCAGAAGAAACGGTGTAAAAACAGAAAAAATCAGAAGAGAAATGTGGATAAAAAAGGGAATGGAGCTGCCGGATGCGCAGTTCCATTCCCTTTTAAAAATACAGATTACAGATTCAAAGCCATATCGCCGGATTTGATCAGGTTTGCCTTGCGGAATACCTCTGAGAAGAACAAGGTGATCACAGCCGGAAGCACGAAGTGGAGCAGAATGATTTTGATGATGACGAGCTTCGGATCATCGTAAGTGATCATCGTCTGATACGTTGTGATCTGTCCGACAAGACCTGCGGAACCCATGCCGCTTCCCGTTGCATTATTCTGCATATTGGCGAGGATTGTGGAGACGGGTCCTAAAATCGCACTCGAGAAGATGACGGGCAGCCAGATCAGTGGATGACGCATGATGTTCGGCACCTGAAGCATCGAGGTTCCAAGACCCTGTGCGACAAGGCCGCCGAATTTGTTTTCCCGATAACTTGCAACCGCGAATCCGACCATGTTGCAGCAGCAGCCGATCGTTGCGGCACCGGCGGCAAGACCGGAAAGATTCAGAATGATGCCGAGTGCAGCGGAGCTGATCGGCAGTGTCAGAACCATACCCATGACGACCGAAACAACGATGCCCATGATGAACGGCCGCTGTTCCGTTGCCCAGTTGATGATGCTTCCAAGGCCTGTCATCATCTGGGAGATCGGCGGTCCGACGAGCAGTCCGACAACGGAACCGGCTCCGATGGTGATGACCGGTGTCACGATGATATCAACCTTGGTCTTGCCGGAAACCAGATGGCCGCAGGTGATGCCTGCGAAAGCTGCGATGAAAGCGCCGAGCGGTTCGCCAGGTCCTGCCAGAACGGCATTTCCGTCCACAAAGAATGTGCCGCCGGTGATCTTGCCGGCATAACCGCCGACCATGGCGGCGACGGCTGCAGAAACCGTGACAAGCGGGCTTTCCCCATATTTCACTGCCACGCCGACACCGATACCGGCACTTGTCAGGGCTGCGGCAGCTTTTCCAAGCAGATAGATCACATTTCCAGTCGAACCGCCGATCAGAAGACCGATCTGCTGA
This sequence comes from Blautia sp. AF32-4BH, assembly GCF_003460565.1. Taxonomy (NCBI): domain Bacteria; kingdom Bacillati; phylum Bacillota; class Clostridia; order Lachnospirales; family Lachnospiraceae; genus Blautia; species Blautia sp. AF32-4BH. The sequence goes on from NZ_QTVL01000008.1 coordinate 25,163, forward strand.
ATCATTGTACCGATAATCAGGGTTGCAAAAAGACCCTGCGTCATGCCGCCGAAGCCATCAATGAAGATGTGCGAGGCGACTTTTTTGATTGTTCGCATATGGAATTCCTCCTCATGTATGTGGTGTGTTACTGTATTCACAAGTGACTTGTCAGTCGACTTTTAGTCTATCATAAGATGGGGGCGGGTGCAATCCTTTTCCGGGGGCATAAGTTGACAAAAGAAAGGGGCACGCTTATAATTGAGACAAATTCAGAGCGCTTCCAGAAAACAGCGCAGACAGTAAAAAAGTGATAAAGGAGACGCATGGGAAAACAGAAAAAGAAACAGAAAAAACGCGGCAATCCGCTTTGGACTCTGGTATTTTTAGCGGCACTTGCTGTTTTCTGCTTTTCCGGGTATAAGCTGATCGGCATTTACCTGGATTACAAGACCGGTACGGATGAATACCGGGATCTGCAGCAGTATACGACGGAAATTACAAAAACACCGGAGACACCGGCACCAAAGAAAACAGAGGAGCCGCAGGCGGAATCCAAACCGGCGGAGCCTTCCGAACCGGAGCCGGAACCACTGTCGTATCCGACAGAACCGCCGCTTGCCGTCGATTTTGAATCCCTAAAAGCGATTAACCCGGATGTGAAGGGATGGCTTTATATCGAAGCTCTCGACATCAGTTACCCGGTCGTACAGGGGCCGGACAACGATGCGTATCTTCATACGACGTATGAGGGAACGAGCAACTTTGCGGGTTCCATTTTCCTCGATTACCAGAATCAGGGTGATTTCAGTGATGGAAACACAATCGTTTACGGTCATAATATGAAGAATCTCTCCATGTTCGGAAAATTGAAACAGATGAAGGAGCAGGAAAAATATAGGGACAGCGTCTATTTCTGGATGCTGACGTCGGAATCAAACGATGTGTACCAGATTTTTTCTGCCTTTTATACGGAGGCAGACAGTGATGTCTACACGCTGTATTCCGGCGGGGGTGAAGCGTTTGTACAGTATCTGAATACCATGGCGGCGCGGTCAGAGATTCCGGTGGAGCAGCCGGAGATGGATGAACACAGCCATATTATTGTGCTGTCCACCTGTGCGGCGAGCGATACGACTGGACGGTTCGTCGTTCTGGGCGTGCGGCGGAACCGGTAATGATTGGTCAGGAGGAGGAATGACAGATGGAAGAGGAAAGAAAAATCGAAGAACTGCAGAGATTGATTGATACGCATGAAAATATCGTATTCTTCGGCGGCGCGGGCGTGTCCACGGAGAGCGGGATTCCGGATTTCCGGAGCGTGGATGGCCTTTATCATCAGAAGTATGACGTTCCGCCGGAGACAATTTTAAGCCACAGCTATTTCCTGCGGTACCCGGAAAAGTTTTATGCTTTTTACCGCGACAAAATGCTTCCGGTCGGCGCAGAACCGAACGCGGCGCATAAGAAACTTGCAGAGCTCGAAGCGGCGGGAAAATTAAAAGCGATTGTGACGCAGAACATTGACGGACTGCATCAGGCGGCGGGAAGTAAAGTAGTGTATGAACTGCATGGAAGCACACACCGCAATTACTGTATGAAATGCGGGGCATTCTGCGATACAGAGCTGGTGAGAAGGAGCAGCGGCGTTCCAAGATGTGAAAAATGCGGAGGCATGATCAAACCGGATGTCGTACTCTACGAGGAGAGTCTGAATGAGAAAGTGCTCGACGGTGCGATCCGCTCGATTGCGGCGGCAGATCTTCTGATTGTCGGCGGAACGTCACTTGCGGTTTATCCGGCGGCAGGCCTTCTCCAGTATTTTGAGGGCGATGCGCTGGTTCTCATCAACAAGGGCGCAACGCCGATGGATAAAAACGCGGATCTTCTGATCCAGCAGCCGATCGGGCAGGTGCTCGGCAGCATCAAAGTAAGATAGATTTTAATTAGAAAATATAAGGCGGAAGAAACATGGCAGAACATTACGAAGTAGGCGATATTGTAAAACTGAAAAAGCCGCATCCGTGCGGCAGCAGCGAGTGGGAAATCCTGCGTGTCGGCGCAGATTTCCGTCTCAAATGCACCGGCTGCGGCCACCAGATCATGGTAGCACGCAAGCTGGTCGAGAAAAACACCCGCGGATTACGAAAAAAAGATGCGTAATATCGTGAAAAAAACAAGAAAACACGCGAAAAAGGGCTTGCTATAAGCCCTTTTTTATGTTAAAATAACAAATTGTGACGTATAAAAATAATTCCTTGCTCCCCATAATGAAAATGGGGTGCCAAAAAGTCCAAAAGGAGGTAAAGCATGAACAAGTACGAATTAGCACTGGTTGTGAATGCAAAACTTGAAGAAGAGGAACGCGCAGCTGTAGTTGAGAAAGCCAAAGGTTATGTAACCCGTTACGGCGGAACAGTTGGCGAAGTAGAAGAGTGGGGCAAAAAACGCCTTGCATACGAAATTCAGCATATGCGTGAAGCATATTACTACTTTATTCAGTTTGAAGCAGACGCAACAGCTCCGGCAGAGATCGAGAGCCATATGCGTATTATGGATAACGTACTGAGATACTTAGTCGTTAAAAAGGAAGCTTAAGAGGTAAGCGAATGAATAAAGTTATATTGATGGGAAGATTGACCAGAGATCCCGATGTCAGATACTCTGCTGGAGAGAACTCCACAGCGGTAGCCCGTTATACACTGGCTGTTGACCGCAGATTCCGCAGAGACGGCGATTCCGCAACCGCAGACTTTATCGGATGCGTTGCTTTCGGCCGCCAGGCAGAATTTGCAGAGAAATACCTGCGTCAGGGAACGAAGATCGCCATCACCGGCCGCATTCAGACCGGAAGCTACACCAACCGTGAAGGCCAGAAGGTCTACACGACAGACGTAGTTGTAGAAGAGCAGGAGTTTGCAGAGAGCAAAAATGCAGGCGGAAACAACGGAGGATACTCCGCACCGCAGCATAACAATCCGGCTCCGTCCGCGAATACATCTGACCTGGGCAGCGCCGATGGTTTTATGAATATTCCCGATGGCATTGACGAAGAATTGCCATTTAATTGATAGAAAAGGAGAGATTGATCATGGCTTATAATAATAGTGAAAGACCAGCTTCCAGAAGACCGGCCCGCAGAAGAAGAAAAGTTTGTGTTTTCTGTGGTGGAGAAGAGATCAGCTACAAGGATGCAGCTAAACTGAAAAAATATGTATCCGAGCGTGGTAAAATCCTGCCGAGACGTGTAACTGGAACCTGCGCAAAACATCAGAGAGCAGTAACAGTAGCCGTTAAGAGAGCAAGACATATGGCTATTATGCCGTACGTAGATGATTGATTCTGACTTGCGCTAAGCACTGTCCGAACGTTCATTTTGAATCGGTAAATAAATGGAGGTATCTGCCCGAAAAGGGCGGGTACCTTTTTTGTATCCAGAAGTATCTTGTTGCCAAAGTACAGGTCAAAGTGGTATAATCGGAAGGACAGGAGTGAAATACAACACGCAACGTTGGAAAGGTGTTAGGAAATGAAAAGCAAAATGAAGTTGAGCGGCCAATTGCGGAGCTATCTTCGATGGCCGCTGATTTTGTCCATCCTGATGCTTGTGATGAATATCGGCATGTATTTTGTGGATGTGATGGCAGGAATGTGGTTCACGCTGTTTTTTGCAGTCTATGTGATCGCAGCCGCAGTTCTCTATTACAGACAGCGTCCGCAGGTGATCAACGAGCTGATTACCTTTGCGACCGAATACGGCCAGGTTCAGAAGCATCTGATCCAGGAACTGGCGCTGCCCTATGCCGTTATGGATTCGCAGGGAAAACTTCTCTGGGTCAACAAAGAGTTTACAAAAATCACAGGGAAGGATACACAGTATCATAAATGTATCGCCACCATTTTTCCGGAGCTGACGGTCGAGCGGCTGCCGAAAAATGAGGAGGAGACCGACATCAACGTGGCTTACGGCGAAAAGAATTTCCGTGCCCATGTAAAAAGCGTCTGCATCGACGAGCTGATCCAGAATTCGGAGATGATCAACACAGATATCAAAGGCTATTTTATTCAGGCACTGTATCTGTTCGATGAGACGGAGCTCCGCGAGTATATGCGGAAATTCGAGGACGAAACGATGGTCACCGGTCTTCTGTATCTGGACAACTACGACGAGGCGCTGGAGAGCGTCGAGGAGGTCCGCCGTTCCCTTCTGACCGCACTGGTCGAGCGAAAGATCAACAAATATTTCAACGATCTCGACGGACTGGTGAAGCGGTATGAGAACGACAAATACATCGTGGTCATGCGCCGGAGTTCGTTAAATGAACTGAAAGAGAAAAAGTTCGATATCCTCGAGGACGTCAAGACCATCAACATCGGAAACGAGATGGCGGTCACAATCAGTATGGGTATCGGAGCAGATGCTGGATCGTTTGCGAAAAACTCCGAGTATGCGAAAATCGCGATCGACCTGGCTCTTGGCCGGGGCGGCGATCAGGTCGTTTTAAAGGACGGTTCGAAGATTCAGTATTTCGGCGGAAAAACGCAGGCTGTGGAAAAGAATACGAGAGTCAAAGCCCGCGTCAAGGCGCACGCGCTGAAAGAGTTTATGAACACGAAAGAGAAGGTCGTTGTCATGGGACACCGCCTGCCGGATGCCGATTCGTTCGGTGCGGCCATCGGTATCTACCGTGCGGCGAAAACGCTGAATAAAAAAGCGTACATCGTCATCGACAACCCGACCAGCTCGATCATTCCGCTGATGAATACGTTCAGCGACAACCAGGATTATGAGGCGGACATGTTTGTCAACAACCATGAGGCGAAAGAGATCATGGACGACAACACGCTGCTCGTTGTGGTCGATACGAACAAGCCGAGCATCACACAGTGTGAGGATCTGCTGTACATGGCGAAAATGATCGTCGTGCTGGATCATCACCGGCAGGGAAGCGATACGATCCGCAACTCGGTGCTTTCCTATATTGAGCCGTATGCATCATCCGCGAGCGAGATGGTTGCCGAGATTCTCCAGTATTTTACCGAGGGAATCCGCATCCGGAACGTGGAGGCGGACAGCATCTATGCCGGCATCATGATCGATACCGACAACTTTATGCAGAAAACAGGTGTCCGCACGTTCGAGGCGGCAGCGTTCCTGCGCCGCTGCGGTGCGGATGTGACGCGTGTGCGCAAGCTGTTCCGTGAGGATATGAACGATTACAAGGCAAGAGGAGAGACGATCCGCAATGCGGAGCTGTTCCGCGGCCAGTTCGCGATTTCCGAATGCCCGAGCGACTATGTGGACAGCCCGACGGTGGTCGGAGCACAAGCGGCGAACGAGCTGCTGAACATTGTCGGTGTCAAGGCGTCCTTTGTACTGACCGAGTATAAAGGCGTGATCTATATCAGCGCCCGCGCGATTGATGAGGTCAATGTACAGATCATCATGGAGCGGATGGGCGGCGGCGGTCATCTGAATATGGCAGGATGCCAGCTTGAGACCGTCGATCTGGAGGGGGCGCGCAGCCTCCTAAAATCAACCTTAACAGAAATGCAGGATGGAGGAGAAATCTGATATGAAAGTTATCTTACTGGAAGACGTAAAAGCACTTGGTAAAAAAGGACAGACTGTAAACGTAAGTGACGGATATGCAAGAAACATGCTTCTGCCGAAAAAACTCGGCATCGAGGCAACCGCAAAAAACCTGAATGAGCTGAAACTCCAGAAAGCACACGAGGACAAAGTGGCAGCAGAGCAGCTCGCTGAGGCACAGGCTTTCGCGAAAGAGATTGAGGACAAACAGGTTACCGTAGCAATCAAAGTCGGCGAGGGCGGAAAAGTATTCGGAAGCGTATCGGCAAAAGAGATCGCTGAGGCAGCAAAAGAGCAGCTCGGATACGACATCGACAAAAAGAAAATGCAGCTTCCGAACCCGATCAAGGTTCTTGGAACGACAGAAGTGCCGATCCGCCTGCATACCAAAGTAACTGCAAAGCTGAAAGTTATCGTAAAAGAAGCATAATTCTATGGAAGAAGCACTGATTAAACGAATCCTTCCGCACAGCATCGAGGCGGAGCAGTCGGTCATCGGTTCCATGCTGATGGGGCGCGAAGCCATCATGGCGGCATCGGAAATCCTGACGAGCGACGATTTTTACCAGCACCAGTACGGCGTCATTTTTGATGCCATGGTGGAGCTGTTCAATGAGGGAAAACCGGTCGATCTGGTCACCCTGCAGAACCGCCTGCGTGAAAAGGATGTTCCGCCGGAGATCAGTTCGATGGAGTTTGTCCGCGATCTTTTAAATGCGGTGCCGACTTCGGCGAATGTGCGCCATTATGCGAACATCGTCAGCGAGAAAGCGGTGCTGCGCCGTCTCATTAAGCTGACAGAAGAGATTGAGAATGACTGCTATCTGAACAAAGAGCCGGTGGAAGTCATCATGGAGGAGACGGAAAAGAAGATGTTCCAGTTATTGGGCCAGCGGAATTCCGGAGACTTCATGCCGATCCGCCAGGTTGTCATCAATACGCTGGAGAACATCGAGCGTGCATCGAAGACGAAGGGAAATGTCACGGGTATTCCGACCGGATTCACGGATCTGGACTACAAGACATCGGGTCTGCAGAACTCTGACTTTATCCTGATTGCGGCACGTCCGTCTATGGGTAAAACGGCGTTTGTCCTCAATATTGCGCAGTATATGGCGTTTAAGAAAGACAAAGCCGTTGCGATTTTCAGTCTCGAGATGTCGCGGGAGCAGCTGATGAACCGTCTGCTCTCGATGGAGTCGAAAGTAGATTCCCAGCATCTGAGAACCGGAAACCTGAAAGACGACGAATGGAGCAAGCTGATCGAGAGCGCCGGCATGATCGGTGAATCCCGACTGATGATCGACGATACACCTGGTATCTCGATCGGAGAGATGCGGTCGAAATGCCGCAAATACAAGCTGGAGCACGGTCTTGATATCATCATCATTGACTACCTGCAGCTGATGTCGGGAAGCGGAAAGAGCTCCTCGGAATCGCGTCAGCAGGAGATTTCGGATATCAGCCGTTCCTTAAAAGCACTCGCGAGAGAGCTGAATGTGCCGGTTGTTGCACTGTCCCAGCTTTCCCGGGCTGTTGAGCAGCGTACCGACCACCGTCCGATGCTTTCCGACCTGCGTGAGTCGGGAGCGATCGAGCAGGATGCCGACGTTGTTATGTTTATCTATCGAGATGATTACTATAATAAGGATTCCGAGAATAAGGGAATCGCGGAAATCATCATCGCCAAACAGCGAAACGGCCCGATCGGAACCGTCAATCTGGTCTGGCTGCCGGATTATACGAAATTTGCGAATGCAGAGAGATAAAAGAAAATATTTTATGTGTCAGAACGTGTCGTGGGATAGTCCTGCGGCACGTTTTTTGTGTATAATTGTATGAATTTGTCGGAATATTACGATGAGATTTTCTTGCGGCAGGGGATAACAGATCCTATAATAAAGGGAAGAAGGGAGTGGCTGCCGTATGGAAAATAGAACGTATCTGGTCACGGAGGCGGAGAAGCTGACCGGGGAGAAAGCGCATGTGCTCCGGTACTGGGAGGACGAGCTCGGCATGGAAATCCACCGCAATTCGCTGGGACACCGCTGCTATACTGCGCAGGACATTCAGATTTTTCTGGGAATCCGGGAACTGAAGAAAAAGGGGCTTCACCTGAAAGCGATCCGCGAGCTGATGCCGAAGCTGGTGCAGGCAACGGCGGAGATCAAAGCGTTTCCGGCGGAAGCGGCAGAGACGGCAAAGGAGAAGCCGGATCCGGCAATACCGGGAAAAGCGGACGAAGTGCCGGAGGTGGTTGTCGATCTTCTGCCCGAGCGGGAAGCAGAACAGCTGGCGGACACTGTGATGCGGCAGGAAGAGGAGGAGCGTCAGACGGAGTTTTACCGCGTGCTCGGCCGTCTGCTCGATCAGATGATACAGAAGCGGCGCCAGGAAGAGCGGAGCCGCCGTGTGGATGAGGCGATCCGCCGCCACCAGCAGAGCCGGAGAGAAGCAGCGGCGACGCTGGAGCAGAAAGGAAAACGGACGAAAGCAAAACGGGGCCATCGGAACAATGGGTAAATCGGACAGAAAAAAAAGAACGCCTGCGAGAGGCGTTCTTTTTGGATCCACGCGGAAATCCGACTTATTTTGCAGCCAGATAATCGTTGATCTGGTCTTCCAGAACCTGAGCGTCCAGGCCGTGAACCATAGCTGCTTCTTCCAGGGACTCACCCTGTGCAGAAGGGCAGCCGATGCAGTGCATACCGGCTCCCATCAGGATTCCGATGATATTTGTATCCATTGCGATTAACTCGCCGATTGTCATGTCTTTCGAGATCTTTGCCATCTTAAAGTTCCTCCTTTAAATGTGTATATACCCGTCGTTCCGATTTTGACGGCTATTTTGATTATAGCGTACCCCCGGGGGGAATGCAAGAACAAATTCATAAGATTATAGAATGTTTATAATTTTGTACTTGTATTTCAGGGGGCAATCGTTTACAATGTGGATAGTACCGAAAGGGCCAAAAAATCTATAAGGAGGATAAGATCATGGCATATGTAATCACAGACGAATGTGTAAGCTGCGGAACCTGCGCTGGAGAATGTCCAGTAGAGGCTATCGCTGAGGGAGATTCCCATTACGAAATCAACCCGGATGTATGCGTTGAGTGCGGAACATGCGCAAGCGTATGTCCAACCGAGGCTATCACAGAAGAGTAATTTGTACGGAACGTACAAAAAAGGAAGTCCTTCGCGGACTTCCTTTTTTTATACATACGTTTCAAAACTTACAGAGAAGCCAGCTCCTGCAGAGCATTCTCTTTTACCATTGCATTTCCATGTTCCAGCAGAAATGCTTCAGCGGCCAGGGAGAAGGATTCCTGTCTGCCGTACTCAGAAAGAATGTTGCAGACCTTGTTGAATTCCTCCGGTTTGCAGCCGGACTGGTGCAGAACGAGCTGATAGTTGGCATCTGCCCTGTTCTTATAGAGGGAATTGCTGCCGGTAAAATACTGGTTCAGCGCTTTTGCGGAGCTGATGACATCGTCGAGGGTTGAGAAGTGGAAGGTGCGTACCAGATCCACATTCTTTTCCTCGGATGCTGCAGGCTCTTTTTCGTTTTCCTTCTGTGCCGCTTTCTTTGCGATTTCCTGTGCCTTGTTCTTCACATCGCAGAGCTTGTGGAACAGGTCGATGATGTCGTCCGCGCCGGAATACTGTACCGGTTCCGGTCCGTCCGTATCGTCGCCGGATGGAGCAAATTTGGCGAAGCGGGTGTCGAGCTCCTGTGGATCCTCGACTCTGGTGATAATGAGGACAATGCTGTCCGGAGCCACCGGAACGGCCTCGACCATGAGCGGGGCATTATCCACATTGAAGCCGAACTGCTGGTTGGCTTCAAGCATCATATCCTGAAACAGGCTGCGGGCCTTTTCCGTGCCGTAAGCCAGTTCGCTGAGCTTTAAATTTCTTTCGGCAAGATCGGCGCTGGTCAGTGTGCAGCGGATCTTGTTATCATTGATTTTTTCTATTTTCATAACTCTCACGTCCTTAATTACTCTTTACTTATATAAATAGGGCTGCTTACAATATAGTATAACACATCACGGAAAGAAGTAAAGAACTTAAGATTTTTTTTACATTTCGCATAATTTTTTCAGAAATGAAGGGACAAACTTTATTTGTAATTCCCCCGGCTTGAAGTATAATAGGAGTTGGGGAAACCTTTGCTTCTGCCCGGAGGGTGCATACTCCGGCCAGAAGCAGGCACAGAAAAAACGGATCGGATAAGAAGGCGTCCCCGTGAAACATGATCATTGAAACTAAAAACAAAAGTATTTCATACGGATCGATGGGGCTTTCTTTTTTGTACGTCACAACTGCAAATAAGCCATGAAACAAACAATCGACAAAACTTTTTAAACAGATTTTCTGAAAAATACCCAATAGCAAAAAGCAACGATACTTTCGTTACTGTTCAATCAGCAGTGAAACACCTGCTGTTTCGCTGCGTAAGAACATGATTCAGGTGTGAGCAGCCCTCCTTTTGCAAAGCAAAACTTTAAATGAGGGCTGCGAATGTTACAGTTCGCTGGGAACCAGTGAACTGTAACGATACTTTCTGACTCGCATGCGGTTCCCTTGCGCATAACGGTTGCTATTGGGTATTTTTTTTGTTATAATGGGCGCAAGTGGGGAGATCTTCAGAGAGAAGAAAAGGGGAAAAGAACACATGAAGGAGCAACAGAAGAAAAAAGCAGCGCCGGTACTGGTCGTACTGATTTTGATCGTGCTAGTCGGTGCAGCAGGCGTTGTTTCATTTTTGATAAACCGATATAAACCCGGAACCGAATACATGGCCGGGAACGAATATTTTAACCTGACAGACGAAAACAGCGTTGCGCTGATCCAGAACGGAGAACTTCTGGAAGAGCAGGCCGTCCTTATCGGAGGAGAGCCGTATGCGGCGTACACATATGTAGAATCCCAGCTGAACAGCTGCTTCTACTGGGATGAAGAAACAAAAGGAATCCTGCTTACAACGAGCGGCGGCGTGCAGACACTGCTTCCGGGCGATGCGGCCATTGCCAAAACACCGGGCGGACAGCCTGCCGTACAGCAGGAGAGCGACGGAACGGTTTACATTTCGCTGGATGTCGTAAAAGAATACACAGATCTCGACTATGCATATTACAGCGATCCCAATCGTGTTGTAATCCGGAATGAATGGGACGGCGTGGAGCAGGCGACGGTACAGTCAGACACCGCGCAGGTGCGCCAGAAAGGCGGCATCAAGAGTCTGATTCTTGCGGATGTACAGAAGGGTGACACCCTGCTGTATCTGGAAAATCTGGACAACTGGTGCAAAGTCATGACGGCGGACGGCTATACCGGATACATCCAGACAGAGGATATCTCCGAGCCGGAGGCCATCGAAGCGCGGACGGCAAAGAAAGATTCCTATGAAAGAATTACACGGGATCACAAAATCAATCTGGTCTGGCATCAGAGCACATCGACCGAGTCGAACGACGCGATGGCAGAGATGACAGCAGAAATGACCGGCGTGAACGTGATTTCACCGACCTGGTTTTCCGTGACAGACGAAACCGGTACGATTTCCAGCCTTGCGAGCGCCGATTACGTGAAACTGGCGCATGAAGCGGGACGGGAAGTCTGGGGATTGATTGATAACTTTAATGAAGCATTTGACGAAACAACCGATCTTGCCTACGCATCCGTGCGCAGCAGAATCATTGAGCAGCTGCTCGCCGAGGCAGCATCGTGCGGCATGGACGGCATCAACGTGGATTTCGAGAATCTGAAAGAGGCCGGAATCCCGCATTACCTGCAGTTTCTGCGGGAACTGACGAGCGCGGCGCATGCACAGAATCTTGTGGTGTCGGTCGATACGCCGGTACCGCAGGCTTACACGATGTATTATCAGCGCGGCGAGCAGGCAAGATTTGTGGACTATATGATTGTCATGGCCTATGACGAGCATTTCGCGGGAAGCGAGGAGGCAGGCTCTGTTTCATCCCTCCCGTTCGTACAGCAGGCCGTGGAGGAGATGACGCGGGTGATGCCTGCCGATCAGGTGATCTGCGGAATCCCGTTTTATACCCGTGTCTGGACGGAAAAGTTCGGACAGAGCGCCATTACCAGCGAGGTGCTGGGCATGGATGGCGCCAAAAACTATGCAAAAGAGAATCAGATGACAGAAACCTGGGATGCATCCCTTGGCCAGAATGTGGCAACGGTAGAAACTTCCGATGCCAGATACACGATCTGGATGGAGGATGAGCAGTCCATGGAGGAAAAACTGAAAGTGATCCAAAGCGCCGATCTCGCCGGAGTGGCAGAGTGGAAGCTCGGATTCGAGCGCGCAGACATCTGGAGTCTGATTTCAGAATATATTGAAACAAACAGTTGACGAGGAGTCCGGGAAGGATAAGGGGAATGATAAAAGCCCGGGCACGAAGGAGGAGTATACATGTCAGAAAACAATCACGAAGAATTATTTAAAACAACGCTGATGGGCGGTTTCGATAAGGACGATGTCATGACGAAAGTGCAGAACCTGAAAGATCAGGCGTATGCCGCTCAGAAGAAACTGGAAGCGAAGATCGAGGAAAACGAGCAGGAAATCGAGAAGCTGAACCGCAAGATCCGCGAGCGTGAGGATAAAATCGAGGAGCTCGAAAAAAACATTCATGAGAAATACCAGAGCTATATCGACAATTATGACAGCATCAGCGGCCTTGTGTTTGAGGCACAGGTGAAAGCGAAAAAACTGACACAGGAAACAGAAGATGCCTGCCGCGAGAAAACGGAAGAGACCGATGCAGCGTGCAGAAAGCTGACGGAGGAAACGGAGGAGAGCTGCAGAAAGCTAAAAGAAGAGACCGAGGAAGCCTGCCGCCGGAAAAACGAAGAAACGGACGAGTCCTGCCGCGAGAAAACGGAGGAAACGGATGAGGCGTGCTGCAAAAAGAAAGAGGAGACAAACGAGTCCTGCCGGAAACAGAGGGAGGAGACAAAGGAATCCTGTGCAAAGCAGCGCCGCGAGACGAAGGAACAGTGCGAATACATGGTAGAGAGCGCACGTCAGAAGGGCGAGGAACTGGCTGCTGTTTATGAAGAAAAACTGCAGGCCGAAGCAGAAGAAATCCAGAGCCATATGGACGCGGAACTGCAGAAAGCCAACACCAGATACCAGAAGATTTACGCCGAGATGGAAACCATGACAAGTGTACTCGAGAAGAACCGCAGAATTTTTGAGGAGACCTTTGCCGGCATCGAAAAAATGCGTGAGGAGATGAAACGTTCTGCGTCGGAAGTGGAAACCTTCATGAAAGATCCGGTAAAAAGTATCTTTCCCGGAGAGGCAAAAGAAACAGCCGCAGAGCCAGGCAGTGAAGATACCGCAGAAGAAGCAGAGGAAGAAGACGAAATCGTCGAAAATTCCGCAGTCATCGATTTCGAAAATGAGCCGGATTATCTCGATGATGACAACGACGAAGAAGAGGATGAAATCCCGAATCGCGCGCATGATGAAGAAGATGAGGAAGAGTAACCGGAAGCAATAAGAGTTGTAACCTGCCCCGCTGCTGCATAAAATGACCAAGAAAGGAAATTTGCAGCAGGGGGCTTTTCATTTGGAAAAAGGGAAAAAACTGGAATGGCTGATGGCGGTGATTCTGCTTTCGGCGGCGTATGTTCTGTCCCGCGAGGGCGCACGGCTGGTGGCAGCACAGAAGGCAGCCACAAAAGTAGTGGTGCTGGACAGCGGCCACGGCGGCGACGATCCCGGCAAAATCGGGGCAAACGGTGTCAAAGAAAAGGACATCAACCTTGCGATTGCCCGTCTGCTGAAAAAGAAGCTGGAAAAGCAGGGAATCCTTGTGGTGATGACGCGGGAAGGGGAGGATGATCTCTCCGATCCGGGAGCCGTGAATGCGAAAGTGCAGGATCTGCAGCGGCGCGTGCAGCTGATTCATAAAAAAAAGCCGGACTGTGTGATCAGCATTCACCAGAACAGCTACCCGGATGCGGCGGTCAAAGGGGCGCAGGTGTTTTATTATACGGATTCAAAAGAAGGCGAAAAACTGGCGCTCTGCATGCAGGCTGCACTGGTCGCGGGGCTCGATCCGGCGAATCACAGGAAAGCCAAGGGAAACAAAACGTATTACATGCTGAAGAAGACAGACGCAGTGCTGGTGATCTGCGAGTGCGGATTCCTCTCAAATCCGGAGGAGGAAGCGCTCCTGAACACAAAGGAGTACCAGAAAAAGGTGGCGGATGCACTGTGTGACGGCGTTTTAACGTATCTGGGAGAAAAGAAGAATGGCAAAGAGAAGACACAGACGAAGACGGAAGAGACCGCTGCGGGCGCTGCTTCCGCTTATGCTTGTCCTGCTGGCGGCTTATCTGGTATTCGGAGAATTTGATGAGAGCGATCCCGCGCAGAACGGAAGCGGAGCGGACAGCAGCACTGCTTCACAGACGGCAGACGAAAACAATGGTCTGTCAGAGAATGGCGCAACACAGTTTCAGGCGGAAAATACAGATGAGGAGGAGCTGGCGAAGCGGTATTATTACAGCCAGCTCGATGAAAACAGACAGATGATTTACCGCGAACTGGTGCAGGGAATCGCGGAACACCAGGAAACCATCATCACAAAAGGCGGCGATCCCGATGTGACGGCGGAGGTTTACGGATGGGTCTATATGGATTACCCGGAGTACTGCTGGATCAACGGAGCATCACATGTCACGGGATACGGCGAGCCGAAAAACTACTGTGAGGTAGTTCCAGAATACACGATTTCTGCGGAGGAGATCACAGGCCGCCAGTCCCAGATCAAAGGGGCGGGAAACGATTTCTTAAGTGATATCGACCATTCGATGGATGACTATGGGAAGATCAAGGCTGTCTTCGAAAAATGTATCCGGCAGATTGATTATGTGAAAGATGCGCCGGAGAATCAGACACTCTACAGCGGACTTGTGAACGGACAGACGGTCTGCGCAGGCTATGTCAGAACGTTCCAGTATCTGATGAACCGCCTGGACATCCCGGTCATTTATGTGACGGGAACGACAGACACCGGCGAGGCGCACGGCTGGAATATCGTAAAGTGCGGAGACAATTATTACAACGTCGATGTAACCTGGGGCGATCCGGTATTCGCAGAGGGCGAGAGCGGCGAGTACAATCTGCCGGACGACCTGATCTACTACGATTTTCTCTGCGTTTCCGATGCGGAATTTTCGGACACGCATCAGGCGGATGCGAATCTGCCGCTCCCGGCGTGCAATGCAGATGACCTCGAGTATTACCGCCAGATCGGCCGGTACATGGATACATTTGATGCGACGCAGATTCTGTGGGAAATGGAGACGGATATTGAAGAGACAAAAGAGTATTCCGAATTTAAATTTGCCACCGATGATCTGATGGCACAGGTCATGGAAGCCCGACCGGAGCTTCTCGATAAGGCTTCCGGCTATCTTTGCAGCTATTACGGACTCGGGTCCGTAAAATATACATACAGCGAGGATACGGCGACAAGAAAGCTGATGGTATTCTGGCAATATAAAGGAGAACCGAGTGAATGACGGTTCTCCTTTAAAAATATCCGGAAACAAAATGTCGATCAGCTCGCGCTCGAGAAACTCGATGGTAATCAGGCACGAATAAGGGAGTTCGGAAACCTGGGAAACACTCACAAGATCCTGACGGACGGTGATGGAATGATCCGTGACATCGGTAACCTCTGCGACCCAGGCGGCATGCGGGATCGTCAGATGTTTCGCAATCAAAGGGCCGACCTGCGCGGTATCGCCGTCGGTTGTCTGACGTCCGCAGATAATCAGATCCGCGCCGCCGATCACCTGAATACCCTGCGCCGGCGTTAAGAATATCCCCCGTGGGGGCTTGTGAAAAAGGCCGATTTTTGGTAGAGTAAAGGGATATTTGAGCGGTTGGAGAACGACCGCGCCGGGAAAGTTAAGAAAAAGAAGAAAGAAGCGGAAGATATGGAACAGGAATTATTACAGGAAATTGCCTCCTACTGGGGAACCCGTGCGGAGGGGTATTCTGAGGTCAATGAAAAAGAACTGGCGGGAAGCCAGAGAGAAGCGTGGCTGCATGTATTAGAGGAGCAGTTTCCAGAGAAAAAGAAAGAAGAGATGAAGATTCTCGATATCGGAACCGGCCCGGGATTCTTCCCGATGATTTTGTCGGAGGCAGGTTATACGGTGACGGCTGTTGACTACACGGAGGAGATGCTGGAAAAGGCGAAAGAGAATCTGGGAAAATATACGAAATACGGTCTGGAGCGCGTGACGCTGCAGCGGATGGATGCACAGAATCTGGAGTTTGCGGATGAGACCTTTGATGTTGTCATTTCCAGAAATCTGACCTGGAATCTGGAAAAGCCGGAGCAGGCATACCAAGAGTGGATGCGTGTCCTGAAACCGGGCGGCGTGTTGCTCAATTTTGATGCGAACTGGTACGGTTATCTCTATGACGAGGAGAAAAAAGAAGCGTACGAGGCAGACCGGAAGAAAGTGGAAGAGCAGCAGCTCGACGACCATTATCTGTGCACGGACATTGACCGCATGGAAAATATTGCGCGCCAGGTGCCGCTCTCTGCGATGGAACGGCCGGCGTGGGATACGAAGGTGCTCGAATCCCTCGGCGTCTGTTCCATCCAGACCGATTCCGAAATCTGGAAGCGCGTCTGGAGCGAGGAAGAGAGACTGAACTATGCATCGACACCGATGTTTCTGGTGCGCGCGGAAAAAAGCGCAGAGCAGCCCTTCCAGCTTGGTGATGTGACCGTCCGCCGCGGCGAAAAATATCAGGCGGCTTCCGAAGACGGTCTCTGGTATCCGGCGGCAAAACCGGGCGATATGGTAACAGAAGGTGGCCCTGTCGTTGCTTACGGAAGAATTGTGCGCGAG
Organism: Blautia sp. AF32-4BH; assembly: GCF_003460565.1. NCBI lineage: Bacteria > Bacillati > Bacillota > Clostridia > Lachnospirales > Lachnospiraceae > Blautia > Blautia sp. AF32-4BH. The sequence goes on from NZ_QTVL01000008.1 coordinate 41,655, forward strand.
CCGGAGTACGACGACCGCAAAGAGCAGATTGTCCATTACTGGGAGAAGCGGAGCGAGAGCTTTTTAGAGCAGAGACGCTCCGAACTTGCGAACCCGATTGCGAAGCGCTGGATGAAAGAGATTGAAAAACAGATCCCGGCGGGAAGACGGTTAAAGATCCTTGATGTGGGCTGCGGAGCCGGATTTTTCTCGATCCTGCTGGCAAAAGAGGGCCACGAGGTCTTCGGCATCGACCTGACACCGGAGATGATTGAGAATGCAATCCAGCTTGCCGAAGAAGAGAATGCCGACTGCTGCTTCCAGGTCATGGACGCGGAAAATCCGATGTTTGCGGATGAAACGTTCGATGTTGTCATTTCCCGAAACCTGACGTGGACGCTGCCGAATGCGGAGCATGCTTACGGCGAGTGGATGCGTGTGCTGAAAACGGGCGGTGTGCTGCTGAACTTCGATGCCAATTACGGAAAAGAAGATGTTGCCGATACGAAGGGACTTCCGGAGGCGCATGCCCATTTCAAGGTTGGAAACGAGATGCTCGAAGAGTGCGAACGGATCAAATCACAGCTCCCGATCAGCCGCAAAAACCGGCCGGCGTACGATGTGGCGGTGCTGTGCGAAAACACAGCGGGAGAAATCCGCATTGATACGAGCCTTGGAAAACGCATTTATCTGGAAAAAGACGAGTTCTATAACCCGGCACCGATGTTTTCGATTTGTGCCGTGAAGCAGTAAAGGAGTATTTGTGAAAAAATATCTGTTAAAACGACTGCTTCGCCTGATTCCGGTATTCCTCGGCGTGACGATTCTCGCTTTTCTGCTGACGGGACTTTCCTCGGTCGATGCGGTGGATTTAAAAGAGAGCAGCAGCGGCGGCGTGATGTCGGAGGCGGAAAAAGAAGCGATGCGGGAGGAGCTGGGACTGAATGAGCCGAAAGCTGTCCAGTACCTGCAATGGCTGAAAAACGCCCTGCGCGGTGACTTCGGGGAGTCGTACGTTTCCGGCAAACCGGTGCTTGTAAGCTTCTGTGAAAAACTGCCCGCAACGATTGCACTTGCGGCGCTGGCGCTTGCCATGACGGTCTGTCTTTCGTTTCCGCTCGGTATCTTAAGTGCAAAATATCAGAATACATGGGCGGACCGCAGTATCAGCCTGTTCTGCTTTGCAGGTAATTCGTTTCCGGGGTTTTTCACTGCACTTCTTCTCTTGTATTTCTTTTCGCTGAAATGGAATCTTTTTCCGGTTCTCAGTATGGGAAAGGGATGGAAAAGCTGTGTGCTTCCGGCGGCGACGCTTGCGGTTTCGATGACGGCAAAATACACCCGTCAGGTGCGTTCTGCCGTGCTTGCAGAGCTGGAGCAGGAGTACGTGGCGGGTGCACGGGCACGTGGGTTAAGTGAAAACCGGATTCTGTTTGGAAATGTATTAAAATCCGTGCTGCTTCGGATGGTCACGCTGCTATTCTTATCCGCCGGTTCGCTGCTTGGAGGAACCGCCATCGTTGAGACGATTTTCATGTGGAATGGTGTCGGAAAAATGGCCGTGGATGCCGTTTCCATGCACGATATTCCCGTGATTCAGGCATATCTGGTGTGGATGGCGGCGATCTATCTGCTGCTGCATCTCATTGCTGATCTGCTGATGGGTGCACTGGACCCGCGGGCGAAGCTGGAGGGAATGCGATGAAAAAAGAACAGAAAAGAAAGATCCTTTTTTATGGCATCCTCGCCGGTGCGCTGCTGTTGTTTGCCGCATGTGCGGCCCATCTGGCACCGTACGATCCGTATGAGCAGAATCTGGAACTGTCCCTTCTTCCGCCGTCCGCGGCGCACTGGATGGGGACGGACCGCTATGGAAGAGATCTGTTTTCAAGGATTCTCTCCGGCGCGCGGGTCAGCATTTTTTCAGCACTTCTTGTCGTTGCGGCAAGCGCTCTGATCGGAACACTCGCCGGAATTTTCAGCGGCTGGCTGGAAGGTAAAACGGATACGGTTCTGATGCAGATCTCCGATATTTTTCTGGCCTTTCCGGGTATGGTATTTGCAATCGCATTTTCCGGCGTTCTGCAGAGCGGCATGACGGGAGCCGTTGTGTCGCTGATCCTTGTTTCCTGGCCGAAATATGCACGGCTTGCACGGAACCGTGTGCTGGCATTGAAACACATGCCGTTCATCGCGGCGGCGCGCCTTACAGGAAACGGAACATGGAAGATGATCAGACGCCATATTCTGCCGAATCTTGCGGGGCAGACGATTGTCACAGCGGTGCTTGATATCGGAACGATGATGCTGGAAATCGCGGGTCTGTCCTTCCTCGGCCTTGGTGCGGAAGCGCCGTCGGCGGAGTGGGGAGCGATGATGAGCAACGGAAGAAGTATGCTGCAGACCGCGCCCTGGGTCATTCTGGCGCCGGGACTGGCGATTTTTCTGACCGTTCTTGTCTGCAATCTGCTTGGTGAGGCGGTACGGAAAACGGTGGATCAGGGATAAGGGGCAAACGAAAATGGAAACAAAGGGAGCAAAAACATGAGCGAAAAACTGCTGGAAATCAGCGGCCTTTCTGTCTGTTATGAGGGGGAGCAAATTTTAAATAACATCTGTTTTTCCGTCGAAAAAGGAGAAACCGTCGGCATCGCCGGGGAGTCGGGCAGTGGAAAAAGTACCTTGCTGCGAGCGATCCTGCGGCTGATGGGAAAGAATGGTTCCATCACCGGCGGGCAGATCACATTTCGCGGAGAGGAGCTGACGGGCATGTCCGAAAAGAAGCTGCGGAGTCTGTGCGGTTCAGAAATTGGTATGATTTTCCAGAATACAGGGGCATCATTCTGTCCGACCCGGAAAATCGGAACACAGATCTGTGAAAGCGTGCGCGCCCATGAGAAACGCTGCGGATTCATCACCCCGATTTCTGGGGGAATGTCTGGCAGAAAAAGCCGCAGAGAAATCAAAGATATGACGCTCCAGCGATTTGCGGATATGGGGCTTTCGGATGGCGAGACGATCTGGAACAGCTATCCATCGTCGCTCTCCGGCGGCATGAACCAGCGCGTCGGGATTGCGCTCGCAATGCTGCTGCATCCGTCGCTTCTTCTGGCGGACGAGCCGACGAGTGCACTCGATGTGGTTTCGCAGGCGCAGGTGCTGCGGGAGCTTCAGGCGTTGCAGCAGAAAGAGCAGACGGGGATGGTGCTGGTGACGCACAATCTTGCGGTTCTCGAGCAGATGGCAGACAGGGTTGCTGTTTTGAAGGATGGAAACATCGTGGAGCAGGGGGAGACAAGGACGGTTTTCGATCACCCAAAGGACGAATATACAAAAAATCTCCTTGCGGCTGTGCCGGGAAGAGGGAAGAACGATGCATAATCATAACATGCTGGAAGTAAACAACTTAAGCAAAAACTTTGCTGGAACCGGCCGGGAAACGGAATTTGCCGCCGTGGACGGCATCAGCTTCACACTGGATGCGGGTGAATGTCTTGGCCTGATCGGGGAGAGCGGATGCGGAAAAAGCACGACGGCCCGTCTGATCACCGGATTGGTCCAGGCGGATGCAGGCAGCGTTCTGTTGGAAGGCGAGGAAATCCTCGGAAGAAAAGGCAGGCGGCAGCGCGAAGTTTACCGGAAAATACAGATGGTCTTCCAGACCCCGCAGGATTCCTTCGATCCAATGCAGACGCTCGAAACCGGGATTCTGGAAGCTTTTCGGAATCAGGGAATGAGCCGGAAAGAAGCCTGTCTTCGTCTGCCGGAACTGCTGGAAAAAGTGGAGCTTGCCCCGGAAACGGCGAAACGCTATCCCCGCGAGACGAGCGGCGGAGAGTGCCAGAGAGCCGCAATTGCGCGGGCTCTTGCTGTGCAGCCGTCTCTTCTGATCTGCGACGAGGCAACGAGTGCGCTCGATGCGGCGGTACAGGCGCAGATCGTTCAACTGCTGAAAAAACTGCAGCGGGAAGAAGAACTTGCGATGCTGTGGATCGGCCACGACCTTGCGCTGGTGCGGGAACTCTGCAGCCGTGTGATTGTCATGCGGCAGGGAAAAATCGTGGAGCAGGGGGAGACGCGGGAGGTATTGGAGTACCCGAAAGAGGAATATACGAAACTGTTGATGGAGTATAGTCTGTGAGAAAACTGTTGAAACAGAAAATCAGACAGCGGAAATGGTGGTGCCATTTGCGAAAACAGGAGAAGTACAGAATGCAGAGAAAGAACGGCAGAAGGAAAAAAATTGCATATGTTTTGTGCGGCATTCTGGCGGTGGTACTGTTTTCCGGTTGTCAGAGCACAGCGGCAGATGGTACAGATGAAAAAGTTTTCGTATACGGCGACACGACATTCAACGCCGAAAACGACGAGTCCGATGTCAACCCGCACAACGGCTATTCCGGCTGGGCGTGTATCCGCTATGGGATCGGTGAGACGCTGTTTCATTATTCCGATTCTATGGAGATCGAGCCATGGCTGGCAGAAAGCTATGAGATTGTGGACGATACAACATGGCGGATTACACTGCATGAAGGCATCTCCTTTACAAGTGGGCGCACTCTCGACGCGGAGGCGGTCAAAGAATGTCTCGAGGATCTGATCGCAGTACATGACCGTGCACGCGGGGATCTGAAAATTGAGAGCATCGAGGCAGACGGCCTGATCGTAACGATTCACACCGAACAGCCTGTCCCGGCGCTTCTGAATTATCTGTCCGACCCATATGGATGCATCATTGATATGCAGGCAGGTGTGACGGATGACGGCAATGTCGCCGGAACCGGCCCGTACCGCGCAGTACAGGTGGAGACGGATCAGGGACTGACACTCATGAAAAATGACAATTACTGGAACGGAACGCCAAAGCTCGACCGGATCGAAGTAAAAACGATCCGCGACGGCGATACGATGACGATGGCGTTACAGTCAGGCGAGCTCGACGCGGCGTACGGCCTGCCGTATTCCAATCTGATCCTGTTCCGCGATGAACCATACACGATTTCTTCGGCGGATACGTCGCGTACCTTCTTCGGACAGTTCAACGGATCATCCGAGGTGCTGCAGGACGACCGCGTGCGCGAGGCAGTCATCGGAGCGATCGACCGGGAGGGCTTTGTGAATACGCTGATGGAAGGAAACGGAAGCGTGGCGGAAGGCCCGTTCCCCTCTTACTTTGCATTCGGCGACAGCAAAGTGCAGGAGGAGTCCTATGATCTTGAGTATTCCAGAGAACTGCTGGCTGAAGCAGGCTGGACCGATGAGGACGGCGACGGCTACGTGGAAAAAGACGGAAAACACCTGACCATCTGCTGGCTCACGTATCCGAGCCGCCAGGAACTGCCGCTTCTCGCGGAGAGTGCACAGGCATCGCTGAAGAAAATCGGAATCGAAGTACAGATCCAGTGCACGGCAAATCATCTGGAACTGCTGAAAAAAGGAAACTGGGATGTTTATGTCAGCGCATTTGTCAGCGCACCGACGGGCGATCCCGAGTATTTCTTTACAACGCACTGCCTGCAGGATTCCTCCAAGAACCGCGGCGGTTATTACAGTGAGACACTCGAGATGCTGGAGCAGCAGTTAAGCGGCGAGTTTGATACCGAAAAACGAACCGAACTGGCCATCGAGATGACGCAGACGCTGCTGGATGACCACATGTTTTTCTTCGCATCACACCTCAAAATGTCGATGGTATCCGGCGAGGGCGTGACGGGGCTTACGGCGCATCCGTGTGATTATTATGAAATTACAGTCAATTTGGACAAAAACAAATGATTATTTGGAAAAAGAGCAGAAAATGTGGATTTTCTGCTCTTTTTGCGCTATGATAGGAAAAGAACGGCACTGCGACGGTGCCAGAGAAGAGAAAAGGAGAAGTTACGATGCGGAAAGAAGAATTAAGAACATATATTGAAAACCACGAATCCGAAATGATCGAAGACCTGAAAAGCCTGATCCGGATTCCAAGCGAAAAACAGGCGGTAGAGCCAGGCAAACCATTCGGCGCACCGGCGGCAGAAGCACTGGCGCAGGGAATCGAAATTCTGGAAAAATACGGCTTTGCCGTAACCAACTACGACAACTACGCGATTGCAGCTGACTTTAATCAGGAAGAAAAGGGCCTTGATATTCTCGCCCATCTCGATGTCGTACCGGCAGGCGAAGGCTGGCAGGAGACCGATCCATTCACCCCGCTCATCAAAGAAGGAAAAATGTTCGGCCGCGGAACCGCAGACGACAAAGGACCGGCGATCGCAGCTATCTACGCAATGCGCGCTGTCAAAGAACTCGGTTACCCATTAAAGAAAAATGTCCGTCTTGTCCTCGGTTCCGACGAGGAGTGTGGAAGCTCTGACCTCGAATATTATTATAAGAAAGAAGTGGAAGCACCATGCACCTTCTCACCGGATGCCGAATTCCCGGTCATCAACATTGAAAAAGGCGGCATGCGCGGCCACTTCGAAAAAACATCCGATGCCGGAACGACAGGCGTGCGCCTCGTATCCTTACAGGCCGGCACCAAACTGAACGTTGTACCAGGCAAAGCATATGCAGAGCTTGCCGGCATGGCAAAAGAAGACCTGAAAACCTGCGCTGACGAGACTGAGCAGAAGACCGGCGTTTCCTTCGTTCTGGAAGACACCGAAAACGGCAATATAAAAATCACCGCCTGCGGTGCCTTCGCCCACGCATCCACCCCGGAAATGGGTAACAACGCACTGACCGCACTGCTGCAGCTTCTCGCATCCGTTGGAATGGAAGAGAGTGAACTGAAAAACGACATCAGTTTCCTTGCAAAAGTTTACCCGCACGGCGACGGCAAAGGCGCAGGCCTCGGTGTCGCCATGTCAGATGAAGAGTCCGGCGAGCTCACCTTAAGCCTCGACCTTATGAACTACGACGGTAAAACCTTGACCGGTTCCTACGACTGCCGCGCCCCGATCTGCGCGACAAAAGAAAACCTGTACGATACCGCCGGGCAGAACATGAAAAAAGGCGGCTTCTCCATGGAAGGCAGCGGAATGTTCCCACCACACCACGTCCCGGCCGACAGCCCGTTTGTCCAGACCCTGCTGCAGTGCTACACGGATGTCACTGGAAAACCAGGCAAACCATTTGCGATCGGCGGCGGAACGTATGTGCATCATCTGAAAAACGGTGTTGCATTTGGATGCGCAGACCTTGAAGTCGACAACCGTATGCACGGAGCAGACGAGTTCGTGGAAATCGAATGCCTGAAAGAATGCGTTGTGATCTTCGCGGAGGCGATTCTGCGGATCTGCGGGGAATAAATAATTGAAAAATAAAAGATAAAAAAGATCTTCAGCCAAACCGATAGATTCTGAAAAGAACAAGGTTTGCCTGAAGATTTTTTATGGCTCTGAATTGTTACAAATTTTCTCAGAACCGCAGTTCCCTGCACCGGTTCAGGAATGCAAAGATTTCCTGCCGTCTTGGCCGTGCCAGGTCGCCTGGCCTTCCCGGGGCGAGAAGCGAAGAGAGGCCTTTTTCATCCATCTGTTTTTCCAGCAGATCCACTACCTGCACCAGTGTTTTCTTACCGTCCATCTTGTGCTCCGCTGCTTCTAAAAGAAGCGCAGCCAGCCCGTTCAGCTGTTCACTGTCCGTGAGCTGTTCCACGGCGCGCAGATCCGTCAGAGATTTGTTGATGAGGATGGATTCCCGTCCCATCACTTTGACTTTCGTGCGGTCACTTCCCGTCAGGCCTTTGCCCGGCTGCGGGCAGCGATGGAAGGCTGGAACGGAAAAAGGGCGTACGGAGGCAGTAAACGGCGGAAATTCCGCGGCTGTGGTTTTTGCGCGATCCGTAATGTCATAAGGAACGTATTCTTTCATCTGAATGACAGTGTCTGCCACGTGGAAGTAAGAACCGGAGCTTCCGGCAACGAGAATCGACGAGATGCCGAGCTTCTCATACAGATCCCGCACGCGGCTGATAAACGGTGTGATCGGTTCCTCGCTGTCGGCAACGACGCGCTGCATCAGCTCATCGCGCACCATAAAGTTGGTGGCGGACGTGTCCTCGTCGATCAGAAAGAGGCTCGTGCCGGATTCGATGCCCTCGATCACGTTGGCAGCCTGCGAGGTGCTTCCGCTGGCATCGGCGGTCGAGAATGAAGTCGTATCACTCTTTCCGGGAAGATTGTGGATGAAGAGGGAGATATCGACGTTGCTGATGCTTCTGGAGTCCTCGGAGCGGAGCTTTCCGGCGCTTGCATCGGTGATGACATATTCACGGCCGTCCCCGGCGATGTGGTTGTATACGCCGCGCTCAAGAGCCTGCAGAAGGGTAGATTTTCCGTGGAAGCCTCCGCCTACGATCAGTGTGACACCGAGTGGAATTCCCATGCCGGAAACAGGTCCGCGGTTTGGAAGATCGAGGGTAACGCGCAGGGATTCCGGTGAGGTAAACGGAACGGCGTGCTTCATCGGCAGATCGGAAACACCGGTCTCGCGCGGGAGAATGGAGCCGTCGGCGATGAAGGCAGTAAGCCCTTTTTCTTTTAATGCGGAACGGATCGCCTGCTGATCCTCACAGAGATAGGCGACATTGGCACATGCTTTTGGATCCAGAGCACGGTAGAACAGTGATTTTTCTACGCAGCCGGGAAGAAAGTCGAAAAGAATGCGGATCAGCTCCTGCGAGGCGATGGTGCGGCCGTTAGCCGGAAAGCCGATTTCCATGTTGACGATAAGACTGCCGTCGGAAGGATTCAGAACATAGGCAGTACGCTCAAGAATTTCCTGTCCGCAGCGGCTTATCCCCAGCAGACCACTTTTGCCGGAACCCTTTGCGCGGAACGAATACGGTGCGATGGCGCGCGCAAACTGGCGCAGCAGGTAATCCTGGAGGGCGACGCGCTTTTCATATGTGTCGTAGAGAAAAGCCGGAAACGCAGCGGTTTTGCCGCTGATATGAACGCTGACGCGCGATGGAGCGGCGAACGGATCGCCCTGCACGTGGTCGATGGAGAGTGTGTAGCGCGGAAACTGATAGGCACCGCGGGTAGATTTATAGGCGGGATAGCTTTTGTGATTGATACTGAATAAAAGCTGTTTCAGGTCATTTGCAGATTGCATGAAAAAAACTCCTTTCAAAATAAAAAAGGTGAGGCTGCCGTACAGAGCATGTCTGAAAATGGCTTTTCGCAAGCTGCGAGTTCCAGGTGGTGGGAGATTTTGTCCGAATGAGGGCGGATTAAACCCGCTACGGCAACCGAATGAGGGCAAAATCTCCCACAAAGTGGGGCTTGCAGCTTGCGGAAATGATTTTTCAGACACGCGCTGGACGACAGCCTCATCCAAAAAGCTTTAACGTCTGGAAACACTCTGGCGCTTCACCAGTTTGGTTGCCATGCACATTTTCAGACATTCGCGTTTCGGATCGGCCACGCGGTCAAGCAGGCGCTGGACGGCAGTGGCGCCAAGCTCGCGTTTTCTGACCTTCATGGTGGAAAGCGGCGGAACCATCATATCGCACATCGGAACGTCATCAAAGCCGATGATGGAGACATCCTCCGGGATGCGGTAGCCGTTTTCACGCAGTGCACGCATGGCGGCCGCCGCGATGATGTCATTATCGGCAAAGTAAGCATCCGCGATCGGCGCTTTCGACTCGAGAAGGCGCAGCATGTCGCGGTAGCCTTCGTCCGAGGTCGGGGAAACCGGGTGGACATATGGATGTGAGGTGCTGATACCGTTTGCACGGAGCGCTTTGTAGTAGCCGTCGGCGCGTTCGGAGAAGTTGCTGATGTCGAGGCTCGAGTGAAAGTAGCCCACGTTTTTGTGTCCGCACTGAATCAGATAATTCGTGGCGTTGAACGCCCCCTGGATGTTGTTGATCAGAACGCAGTCGTAATCGAGCTCATCGTAATAGCAGTCCACGACAACGATCGGAACAGAAAAATCGCGGAACTTGCGGAAATCGGACGGAGCCATTTCGGTTGCAAGAAGAAGAATGCCCTCACAGTCCACAGCGCGGAGTGCATCGAGCTGGCTGTCAATATCCATGGTCTCATAAAAATAGGAGATATGAAGCGCACAGCCCTGGCGGGTGCATTCGGTGGAGATTCCTTCGGTCAGCTGGGAGAAAAACGGCGTGTCGGCAGCAACCTTTCCGTGCTTCTTATAATTGACCAGCTGAATAATGCGGGAGGAAGCGCCGGAGGCTTCATTTTTTTTCGGCGCATAGCCATACTCGGCTGCAGTTTTTAAAACCAGCTCTCTTGTGGCATCACTGATGCCGGGTTTGTTATTGAAAACCATAGAAACCGTGGCAGGCGATACGTTGATCAGCTTTGCCAGTTCTTTCGCAGAAATATTCATAAGAGTTCAGCTCCTGTTCGATAAAATCAGCCCGCACGGTGCTTTCAGGCGTTTTGCGCATGCGGGGTGTTGAAATTTATTTCAGTATTTATTTGAAAAATATTAAACTTATGCATTGATTTTAATATGAATTAAAAAAGAAGTCAACTTCTGAACTGTAAAAAAATGAAATATGAAGAAATGCATAAAAACATCCATTCTTTTTTGTATAAATTACTAAAAAAGATTTAATAAAGCTGAATAGATGTTGACAAGTTCAAAAGAATTTAGTAATATAAGAGCCATAAAGAGCAGGGGAATTCAAGACATAATTTAGCGGAATTTAAAGAAAATTAAGTGGAGGAAATGAATATGAAATCAATTAAGATCGGATTTGCACCTACGAGAAGAAGCATTTTCAGTGCCCCGGATGCCGTAAAATACGCCAACCTGACGAGAGAGCATTTAAAAGAGCTCGGTGTTGAATTTGTCGACATCATAGATATCAACGAGGAGGGTCTGTTTTACGATGAGGCGGACCGTGAGAAAATCCAGGAGAAATTCCGCCGTGAAAACGTAAAGGGAATTTTCTTCCCGCACGGAAACTTCGGAACGGAATATGTCTGTGCAAGACTGGCAAAGGAAATGGAGCTTCCGGTACTCCTCTGGGGACCGCGCGATGAGAGACCGGATGAGAACGGTGTGCGTCTCCGCGACAGCCAGTGCGGCCTGTTCGCAACCGGAAAAGTGCTGCGCCGTTTTGGTGTTCCGTTCACCTATATGACGAACTGCCGTCTGACCGATCCGGAATTTGAGCGCGGCATCAAGGATTTCCTTGCTGTATGTAATGTGGTAGATACCTTCCGCCACACCAGAATCCTTCAGATCGGACCGCGTCCGTTCGATTTCTGGTCCACCATGTGCAATGAGGGCGAGCTGCTGGAAAAATTCAACATTCAGCTTTCCCCGATTCCGCTCCCGGAACTGACTGCGGAGATGAAAAAAGTAAAAGCAGAGGGCAGCGAGGTAGAAAAAGTTGTTGCATACTGCAATACCAATATGTGTGTAAAGATCAAACTGGAAGAGCTGGAAAATGTAGCAGCTCTGAAGGTTGCAATGAAGAACCTGGCTGCAAAATATTCCTGCAATGCCATCGCGATCCAGTGCTGGAACGCACTGCAGGGTGAGATTGGCATCATGCCGTGTGCGGCAAACTCTCTGCTGAACGAAGAGGGAATTCCGGTCGTCTGTGAGACCGATATCCACGGCGCCATCACCGCTCTGTTGGTAGAGGCTGCCGACAGAAACGATAAGAGAAGCTTCTTTGCTGACTGGACCGTACGCCACCCGGACAACGAGAACGGCGAGCTGCTGCAGCACTGCGGACCGTGGCCGATTTCTGTTGCACAGGAAAAACCGACGATCGGTTATCCTCTGGCATTCAGCCATCCGGGGGCTGTAGAGGCACAGGCAAAATTAGGCGAAATGACACTGGCACGTTTCGACGGAGACAACGGAGAGTACTCCCTGCTGCTTGGAAATGCAAAAGGTGTTGAGGGACCTTATACGAAGGGAACCTACGTATGGGTTGAGGTACAGAACCTGAAACGCCTGGAGACAAAAATCGTGGAAGGACCGTACATCCACCACTGCGTCGGTATCCACGAGAACGTTGTGCCGGTTCTGTATGAAGCATGCAAATACATCGGCATTGCCCCGGATTTATATGATCCGATCGAGGAAGATGTCAAAGCATATTTAAGAGGAGAATGAAAATCATGAGTGAATACAAGGAATTGAGTTGTCTGGCGTATGATCTGCGGAAGAAAGTAGTGGAAATGGTAGTTTCCGGCAAGGGCGGCCACATCGGCGGCGACATGAGTGTCATTGATGTGCTTGTAGCGCTGTATTTTAAAGAGATGAACATCAGCCCTAAGAACATGGACGACCCGGACCGCGACCGTTTTGTGATGAGTAAAGGTCATTCCGTTGAGGCATATTATGCAGTACTTGCAGCAAAGGGATTCTTCCCGATGGAAGAGGTCATCGAAAAATTCTCCAAATTCGGCAGCCCGTACATCGGCCATCCGAACAATAAACTGCCGGGCATCGAGATGAATTCCGGTTCTCTCGGCCACGGACTTCCGGTCTGCGTGGGAATGGCGCTTGCAGGAAAAATGGATAAAAAAGATTATCGTGTTTACACCGTTATGGGTGACGGCGAACTGGCAGAAGGCTCTGTCTGGGAGGGCGCAATGTCCGCAGGAAACTACAAGCTGGACAACCTCTGTGCGATCGTAGACCGCAACCGTCTGCAGATCTCCGGAAATACCGAGGATGTCATGAAACAGGACAGCCAGGAGGAGAGATGGGCAGCGTTCGGATGGAATGTTCTTTCCGTACCGGGCAACGATATGGACGCGCTCGTTCATGCGTTTGAGCTGGCGAAACACTGCAAGGGAAAACCGACGGTTATTATTGCAAACACAACGAAGGGCTGTGGTTCTTCCGTGATGGAAAATAAGGCGGAGTGGCATCATAAAGTGCCGACACCGGAGGAAGTAGAACAGATCATGAAGGATCTGGATGAGAGAAAGGAGGCACTGTCATGAATAAGATTCCAAACAGACAGGCCATTTGCGAGGTTTTAATGAAACATGCCGAGACGGATAAAGATATCGTAGTGCTCTGCAGCGATTCCAGGGGAAGTGCTTCCCTGACACCGTTTGCAAATGCATATCCGGAGCAGTTTGTGGAGATGGGTATTGCGGAGCAGGATCTGGTCAGCGTTTCTGCCGGTCTTGCAAAATGCGGCAAGAAAGCATTTGCGGCATCTCCGGCGTGCTTCCTTTCTACAAGAAGCTATGAGCAGGCGAAAATTGACTGTGCATACTCCAACACCAATGTAAAGCTGATCGGCATCAGCGGCGGTGTGAGCTACGGCGCACTCGGCATGAGCCATCATTCTGCACAGGACATCGCAGCAATGGCAGCTATTCCGAACATGCGCGTTTATCTGCCAAGCGACCGCTTCCAGACAGCAAAACTGGTTGAGGCGCTTCTTACCGATGAAAAACCGGCTTATATCCGGGTGGGAAGAAATGCCGTTGCGGATATTTACAGCGAAGAAAATACTCCGTTTGAGATGGATAAGGCAACGGTTCTCTCGGAAGGCACCGATGTTTTACTGGTAGCCTGCGGTGAGATGGTCCGCCCGGCGTTCGATGCAGCTGCTATGCTGAAAGAAGAGGGAATCAGCGCAGGACTGCTCGATATGTACTGTGTGAAACCGCTGGACAAAGAGGGCCTGGTAGAGGCTGCAAAGAAGGCAAAAGTTGTCATTTCGATCGAAGAGCACGCTCCATTCGGCGGTCTTGGATCGATGGTGAGCCAGGTGGTCGGTGCGGAATGCCCGCGCAAAGTCGTTCCTATGTCTCTGCCGGATGCGCCGGTGATCACGGGAACTTCCCAAGAAGTCTTTGACTATTATGGATTGAATGCCGAGGGCATTGCAAAAAAAGCGAAAGAATTACTGGCTTAACCAGAAATGGAATCAGCGGTGAATGTGATAGCCCGCAGGGAACTGTAAACTGCCGCAGGTCTGCGTATGCCATGTTCCTGCGTGCCCGGGCGGAAGAAAATCCGGGAACGCAGGAACTTTTTCTATATAATTAGGAATAAATCGTTCTGCGGAAATAATCAGGAATAAATCGTTCTGCGGAAGATTTTGGAATGTGTGGTAATCGCCAAAGATCTTGCCTATAGGGGCAGGGTGAATGCCGCGACAATAGAAAATGACGCATGGTGTGTTGAAAAACAGGGTGTATTCAGCGTTATTCGAGATGGGGATCTGGATATTTATAAAATTTTAGGAATGGAGCTGGAAAAATGGAGAAAAGGTATATCATCGGAATTGACCAGAGCACGCAGGGAACGAAAGCGCTGCTCTTTGACGGGGAGGGACATTTACTCCGCCGTACCGACTTGCCGCACCGGCAGATTGTCAATGAAAAGGGATGGGTGTCCCATGATCTGAATGAGATTTACCGGAATACAGTACAGACGGTAAAAACGCTGGTGGCAGAGTCCGGTGTTGCACCGGAAACAATCGCCGGAATCGGCATCAGCAATCAGCGTGAGACGACGGCGATCTGGGACAAGGCGACCGGGGAACCGCTGGAAGAGGCAATTGTATGGCAGTGCGGCCGCGCAAGCGGCATTGCACAGGAGATTGCGGAGCAGGGTCACGCAGAGGAGATCCGCGAGGCGACGGGTCTGCAGCTTTCGGCTTATTTTCCTGCTGCAAAGATGGCGTGGCTGCTTCGAAACGGCGGAGAAGAAAGACAGAAACGTGCTGCAGACGGGAAACTCTGCCTGGGTACGATTGACAGCTGGCTGGTTTACAAGCTGACGGGGGATCATGCATTTAAGACGGATTTTTCAAATGCGTCGAGAACGCAGTTGTTTAATTTGAAAACGCTGGCGTGGGATGAGAAGATCTGTGAGATGTTCGGGATTCCGGTCTGTGCGCTGGCCAGGGTGTGCGATTCCGATGCGGTGTATGGAACCACGACGATGGAAGGATTGTTTTCCGAGCCGGTTCCGATCTGCGGTGTATTAGGCGACTCTCATGCGGCTCTGTTCGGACAGGGCTGCTTAAAACCGGGTATGATCAAGGCAACGTACGGAACGGGTTCTTCGCTGATGATGAACATTGGAGACAAGCCGATTCAGAGCAGCCACGGCGTTGTGACTTCGCTTGCGTGGGGAAGAGGCGGCAAGGTGGACTATGTGCTGGAAGGAAATCTGAACTACACCGGAGCGGTGATTACCTGGCTGAAGGATGACCTGAAGCTGATTTCTTCGGCAAAAGAGACGGAAGGACTGGCAAGGGAGGCAAATCCGGCAGACCGCGCGTATCTGGTTCCGGCATTTACCGGGCTTGGTGCGCCGTACTGGGATGAGAAAGCAACGGCATCGATCAGCGGAATTACCCGCACCACAGGAAAAGCTGAGGTGGTAAAAGCGGCTCTCGACTGTATCGCCTACCAGATCACCGACCTTGTCCGTGCGATGGAGCAGGATACCGGCATGCGGATCGAGGAACTCCGCGTGGACGGCGGTCCGACACGAAACAGATATCTGATGCAGTTTCAGAGTGATATTACGAATAAACGCGTAAATATTCCGGACGCGGAGGAGCTTTCCGGCATCGGAGCGGCTTATATGGCCGGTATTTCAGCCGGGGTCTACGATCTGGAAAAACTCGCAGGAAATATGAAACGAAGTGTGTATGAACCGAAGATGGACGACGAAATCCGGGAGAAGAAGTATGCCGGATGGAAAAAGGCTGTCGACGGGGTGTTAAGTAAATAGGGGACTTGTACTCTGTGCGGCGGGAGGTTTTTGCGCCTGACGGTGGGATGACGAAGGGGGGACGCGGGCATTACTGTACACTCGGCAAATACGCGTTTATGATAAGAAAACGAAGACGCATACGTGCGTGATTGAGAAATTTGAAAAATAAAATAATCTACAAACAAAAAGGAACGATTTGGATAGAACGTTCCTTTTTTGCATATAGAGAATAAATTGTACAGAAATAAAAGGCGCTGTATAAACAGCGCGTAATGCTGATAGAATGCGAGAAAACAGCAAAAAAAAGAGGATTAAACCTGTAGTTCAATGAAGAAAAGAATAGATGTGGTATAGTATCAAGAAAAGGGGATTTCGCATGAATGAAAGTTCAATAGAAGATGTATAGAGCGTGTCTGAAAAATCATTTCCGCAAACTGGGACTTGCAGCTTGCGAAAAGCCTTTTTCAGACACGCTCTAGAGAGTACATTATGTAAAAAAAGGAGGGACAAGAGTTTGTCCGGTAAAAAACAGGAAGTATGGTAAGATAAGCTGGTAATGGAGAACGTATGCAGATTCGTATGGATGAAAAAGGGAGGGTTCTGTTTATGGCTACTTACGTTATTTCTGATATTCACGGTGAGTATGAGAGATTTATGGAGCTGCTGGAAGAAATTGAGTTGAAAGATACAGATACGCTTTATGTTCTGGGTGATGTTTTAGACCGGGGTGAGCATCCGATTAAGGTGATATTGAAACTGATGGAAATGCCGAATGCGTTCTGTATCGTGGGGAACCATGAGGTGATGGCGCTGGAATGTCTGCGGTTTCTCTGTCAGGAAATCACAGATCTTGCCATCGAGGAAGTGGATGCTGAACTGCTGGACAATCTTGTTCTCTGGAAGTATAACGGCGGTGATGCTACGATCCGGGAATTTCGGGCGCTGGATCCCGAGATGCGGGAGGAAGTACTGAATTTTCTGGAGGATTTCAGTCTGTATGAGGAGCTTACAGTGGGAGAAAAACAGTATCTGCTGGTGCATGGAGGGCTGGGTGGATTCACACCGGAAAAGAGGATCGAGGAATATTCCCTGCACGATCTTGTATGGGCTAGACCAGATTATCAGAAGGAATACTTTGCGGATACAAATCTGGTAACAGGACATACACCGACGCAGACGATTCCGGAAAATGATAATCCTGGGTATATTTATAAAAAATATCACCACATTGCGATCGACTGCGGCGCATGCTTCCCGGGAGGGAGGCTGGCGGCAATCTGTCTGGAAACGGGGGAAGAGTTTTACAGTTCGGACAACAACAGGTGAACGATTTTAGACGTTCCATGATGCCAGAATCAGAAGACCGGGATTCGGAACCAGCAGAACAAGCGGGAAGATTTTTGAAACAGGACATGCCAAAACACAAGCAGGAAAGCCGTTTTGGAAAAAATGAGCGGATTACGGAAGCTTTGATGATTGCAGGAACAGACACGAAAGCTGCAAAAGAAAAGGAGATTTTGGATGCACTATATTATTACCGATATACATAACGACAGCTGGCGGTTCATGAAATTGCTGGAAAAAATTGATCTCAAAGAGGACGATCACCTGTATCTGCTTGGTGATTTGTTTGACCGCTGCATGGATCATCCAGACCCGGCGGGCGTGTATTTTCAGACACTGAAGCTGGGAAAAAAATGTACCGTGCTCCGCGGCAACCACGACCACTGGCTTGCTAACTATATTTTCCACTATTACGGAAGCAACGAGAGAGACCGCGCCCTCCTGCAGCCATATCCGTACAATTCGTTCCATCTTCTGCAGGAGCGCCTGACAGAAGTAGATCTGAAAGAGCTTGCGGAGTATATCCTCTCTTGGCCGGTACAGGTGGAAATCGAGGTGGACGGTCAGCCGTATCTGCTTGCCCATGCCTGTACGGCAGAACCGGGAAAATGGAAACTGGACAACTATTATCTGATGGGGGATTTGTGGTACAAGGTTTTTCTTCATGAGGGAGTGCATGGATATATTTCCGTCTGCGGCCATCAGAACATGGGAAATGGATCCATCTGGAAAAATAAAAAAGGAAACGTCTATCTGTGTGACTGCGGCTGCGGCTTTGAGAATGGAAGACTGGGATGCCTTTGCCTGGAAACGAAGGAAACTTTCTATGTATAAACAAACAGAGGAAAAGCAATGAAGCGATATATGATGTCGGATATTCACGGATTTCTGGAGGCATTCGAGGCAGCTCTGAAAAAAATAGACCTTTTGGGGAAAAACCAGCTGATTCTGTTGGGCGATTACATAGATTATGGGCCAGATGGCCGGGCGGTGCTGGAAAAAGTCAGGGCATTGCAGGAAAAATATGGTTCGGAAAAAGTCATTGCCCTGATGGGAAATCATGAAAAAGCACTGCTGGACTGGCTGGAAGAATATGCGGATGTCAACCGGCATATCGGCAGTGTGGAGCAATATCGCAGCTGGGAATGGCTGGCATCGGATGCAGATGGAGACTATGAAACGCTGCACAGCTTTCTGAAAGAAGAACATTTTCAAGAGTTTCTGGAAAAAGAAGCACACCTTTTAGAGGATTCCAGAAATGCAGAAGCAGTACGGCTGATGTTCGAAGATGCGGGGGATCTGATCACCTGGATGCGCCATTTTCCTTACTTTTATGAAACAGAACGCCAGATTCTGGTGCACGTCGGAATTGCCGAATGGGGCGGTAAAGACTGGCTGTGCGTGACCAGCGAGGAGCTGATGGTGGGGAAAAGAACGGTAAGCCGCGGAGCATTCCATAAGGATGTGATTGCAGGCCACATTTCCACGGCAAAAATCAGCGGAAACAGGACATATGACGGTATCTGGCACGACGGTCAGAGCCACTATTATCTCGATGGAACCACCTGGCGGAGCGGAAAAATTCCGGTGCTGGAATATGACAGTGAAACTGGAAAATACAGAGAAATATGGTGAGACACGTTGTAATGCAGCACAGTAAGATCACGGCAGGGCAGAAAAATGATTTAGTCAAATCAAGCAAGTGGTAAAGTGGATTGCGAATATCCGCTTTGAAAAGATACAGGATCGAAACAGAAGGGAGTACATCAGATGCATTTACCAGTTAGTGTAACACAGGATGAATTATTAGAAGTTTTGCTTCAGGTTGCGCCGGTACGGCCGGTCTTTATCTGGGGTGCGCCCGGCATCGGAAAATCCGCGTTAGTGGAAAAATTCGCAGACGAAGTCGGCCTGCCGTGCGTGTCGCTCCTCGGAAGCCAGCTCGCGCCAGAGGATATCATTGGCATTCCGCAGATCCGGGGCGAGACATCGGAATTCCTTCCGCCGAAAATGATCGCCAGAAAAGAGCCATATGTCCTGTTCCTGGACGAACTCAACGCCTGTACGCAGGAAGTGCAGAAAGCCTTCTATTCCCTGATCCATGAGCGGCGGATCGGAGAATACCATCTTCCGGAGGGAAGCATTGTGATCGGAGCAGGAAACCGTGCCGAGGACAGCGCGATCGTAAAAACGATGTC
This sequence comes from Blautia sp. AF32-4BH, assembly GCF_003460565.1. Taxonomy (NCBI): domain Bacteria; kingdom Bacillati; phylum Bacillota; class Clostridia; order Lachnospirales; family Lachnospiraceae; genus Blautia; species Blautia sp. AF32-4BH. The sequence continues at coordinate 60,860 of NZ_QTVL01000008.1, forward strand.
GTCCGCCCTTTTAAACCGTATGTTCCATGTGCAGCTGAAAGCGGATGTAGGACAGTGGATCAAGTGGGCGCAGGCAGAAAGACTCCATCCGTGGGTCATTGACTATATCATCCAGCGGCCGGATCACCTCTTTTCCGAACCGCCGAAAACCGAAGAACCGTTTTCCACCCCGCGTTCCTGGCACATGCTGAGCGATGCGTTGAAGGAATACCGGGCCGGGGAGCAGGATATTTCGCAGGAAACATTAAAAATGATGGCGTACGCCTGCCTCTTGGAACAGCATGCGGGGATGTTTCTTGCTTACACAAAAACACTGCGCAACACACATCTCCTGGATGACATTATCGCGCAGAAAGCAAAATGGCCGGACAAGCCGGAAAACCGGGATGTGCTGTATTTTCTCGCACAGTCCTTCCGCGCCAGACTGCTTGCAGAACTGCCGAAAAGCAAACAGGGAATTTCCGGCGGCATGCTTTCCTTTGCGTACCGCGCCAAGGGCATGATCAAAGAACTCGCAGTCATCAATTTCGAAATCGCCCAGATGACCGTCGCAGCTGATGGAGCGGAGGCACTGCCGGACTGGTTTATGATGGAAATCATCCGTGATCTGCCGCGGCTCGTCGGATGAAAAAAGGAAGGAGAAAAGGATGCCATACGTTCGAAGCAGGTATTACCGCGAAGAAGAAAAGCCGGCCGGGTACCGCAGAGTGGAGGCCGGCTTTGGTTTGCTGGAAAAAAATACACTGTTCCATCAACTGGATGGGTACATCACTGCAAAGCCCTCCCATCTGAATGCAAAAGGAAGTCTGGCCTGTGTTACGAAAGATGGAAATATCTACGTCAACATGCGGGCAAACCTGTCGCCGGAACAATGGTGCTATGTGATGGCACACAACCTTCTGCACCTGGCGTTCGGCCACTTTGACAAAGCGAGCATCCCTTCCGACTGCGAATTTGTCCCGGCACTCTGGAACAAAGCCTGTGATATCTACATTACCAGATTCCTTTATGACATCCGCCTCGGCGAGCCGATCTGCGCAGATCCGGCGGAAGCATATCCGATCAAACTGAACAGCGAGCAGAAAATTTATGAATATCTGTTGAAGCACCAGGATAATGGTGCGCAGATCTGCGGGACAAACTCTGAAAAATTAAAGGATATGATCGGGGTAGAACGGCCGATCGTTTATAAAAAGGGAGAAAGAAATGCATATGCTGAAAAATTTTCCTATGCAGTCACTCATTCCATCAAATCTGCACTCTGCGATGCGGGAGGATACGATCTTAAAACGAAAAAGAATACCGTCATTTCCAGAGCAGCAGAATGGTTCCTGTCCCATTATCCGCTGCTCGGAGGTCTTGCGGCTGCATTTAAAATTGTGGAGGACATTGAAATGTGCCATCGGTATGAAATCCATATTGCAGCGGTTGACGCAGAGCAGGGAATCATTTATGCCAATCCGTCGTGCGGATTTTCGGAGGAAGAGTGGATTTTTGTTCTCGCGCATGAATATCTCCATGCCGGACTGCAGCACCAGAAACGGTGCAATGGGCGTGACTTCTTTCTGTGGAACATCGCCTGCGATTACGTCATCAACGACTGGCTGCACGAAATGGAGATCGGCAGAATGCCGCCGGATGGGCTGTTGTATGATGAAACACTTCACAACAAATCGGCAGAAAGTATCTATGATCTGATCGTGAAAGAGATCCGAAAGTACAAAAAACTAAACACCTTCCGGGGCTTTGGCAGAGGTGATATGTTTAACGGAAACAGACCGCATTTTACTGAAAGAGAAAACGGGGTCAGCCTGGATGAACTGCTGAAAAATGCACTGTGGGAGGGATTGGATTACCATCAGGAGCACAATCGTGGTTTCCTGCCGGCCGGGCTGGTGCAGGAAATCAGGGCGCTTGCGATGCCGGTCATTCCCTGGGATGCCGCGCTGGCGAAGTGGTTTGACGTACAGTTTCCACCGCTGGAAAAACACCGCACCTATGCGCGGCCGAGCAGACGGCAGGGTGCCACGCCGGATATTCCAAGGCCAGGATATGCGTATTACGAGCAGGATCTGGAGAGCCGGACCTTCGGTGTGGTCGTGGACACGTCCGGTTCCATGAGTGCAAAACAGATCGGTATGGCACTCGGCTCCATCGCCAGCTATGCCGCGGCGAAAGATGTTCCGTTCGTGAGAATCATTTTCTGTGATGCTAAAGCGACGGATGCGGGATATCTGGCACCGGAAGATATTGCCGGCCGGGTAAAAGTTACTGGCCGAGGCGGAACCATACTGCAACCGGGGGTGGACTGTCTGGAACAGGCGAACGATTTTCCCAAGGACGGGCCGATTCTGATTATTACGGACGGGGAGATTGAGAATGACCTGAAGATAAGACGAGAGCATGCATTTCTGCTTCCGAGAGGAAACCGGCTGCCGTTCCGGGCACGGGGAGAAGTGTTTTATTTTCGGGAATAGTGCGGCGTAGTCTGTGCCTCTGCAAGAAACGATAGCAGCGGCAGAGAAAGCGGACAGAATTTGCGGATGATGTTTTGCGATACTTTAGGGAACAGAAACAGAGAACACGAGAGGAGACGCTGAGAATGAGCATTGTCATTACAGGCGATACCCATGGCACCTTTGATATTGGAAAAGTTGTACGCTATTTTAACGAGCACGAAGACGAGTACACCCAGGATGACTATCTGATCATCTGCGGAGATGTCGGCATCTGCGGCTTTTCTGCAGCATACGAAGCGAATACGAGAGCCGTTTTCCGAAGTCTGCCGGTGACGACACTGTTTATCGACGGAAATCATGAGAACTTCGAACAACTGAATTCCTACGCCGTGGAGCAGTGGAACGGCGGAAAGGTGCATATCATTGAGGACAACATGATCCATCTGATGCGCGGCCAGATCTTTACGATTGACGGGCTGAAATTCTTTACCTTCGGAGGTGCTTACAGCATCGACAAAATGTCCCGCGCGGAGGGAATTTCGTGGTTCCCGGAAGAAATTCCGTCACGGGAAGAGTACGAAGAAGGATGGGAAAATCTGGAAAAAGAAGATTTCCAGGTGGACTACATACTGACCCACACCGCCCCAAGAGATGTGGCTGCGGCGATGGGGTATGGAGAGCTGTCTGACGATGAGGTGGAACTTCGCCAGTACCTGCAGCGCGTGGCGGATGAGACAGAATTTCAGAAATGGTATTTCGGACACTTTCATGAAGATGCGGAAGTGGAAGAGGTGTTTGTGTGTCTGTATGATGAGGTTGTGGAGGTGTAATAAGACAGGATGTCAAAGTAGTCAGGATGGGAATGAGATGGCGCAAAGAATAAATACAATCATAGAATTTGAACAAAAGAGCATCGGAAAATCTGGTGCTCTTTTTGATGTAAAAAATTGGACAAAATCTTGGCCAGAAAAAAATAAGAAGCGTGATAAGATAGAATAGAAGCAGAGAGCAGCCAGAAAACGCACGTCGAACCATAAAAAATCTGCTTTAAAAAGAGAAAAGTCAGTTGTTTTCTTCTGATGGGACATCCATATGATCCAATGCATACTCACACGCCTGAATCACAAAACTGGAAAACGTAATGTCCTGGTCAGAATTGGAAATTGCCTGCTCGATCTGATCGATCAGGTGAAGGGGAAAACGGATGGTCTTATTTTCCGTTTCCTTGCGATTGCCTTTTAATTGAAATGCCATATCAAACTCCATTCCGCTGCCTGAAAATACAGGCCGGAACACCATTTCCGGTTATGAGATGTGAACTACAGGCAGCATAAAACATAACAAAGGTGTGTTTCAAAAGGGTTCGACAATAAAAATAAGATTTTTCGGATCTGGGAAATCGGAGAAATCTGGAAAAAGCTGTTTGGGAGACAGCTTATTTTGGTGTACCTTTTTCTGGCTGTTTTCTGATATTCAAGATAACTGGAAATTCCAGCCTGTTTCATTGTATTGCATAAATTGATTGAAATAAGCATTGCAAAATGCATGACAAAATATATTGCAAACAACAAGAGAATGTATTATACTAGAAGAAAAAACTGTAAAATATAAAGCAAATGAAATGGGAGGGACAAGCTTCTGAAAGAGTACAAAATGAGGGAGGTTAAGAAAATGAAAAAAGACAGAATAAAATTCATGTTGGATATTCAGAAATGGAAACAAATGTCAATGGAAGATCTGGCGAATCATATTCCAGTTGTAATTATGGCAGCTGCAGTGCTTGCGGGCATTATCGCTTATATTTTGTATATCGTAAATGGCGGCTATTCAGCGCAGATTGCTGATATTAAGGAATATGGTTTTTTGAGCGACAGGATGTTTACGACAGGAACAACAGGTCTGGTTTTGGGCGGTATTGCAGGAAATATCATTTTATTACTGCTGCTTGCGGAACTTGTGGTTTTATCACTTGCTTATTGCAGGATTTGTGAAGAAGGAAAAAAAACAGCACTCATAGCATCAGGAGTATTGATTCTGGTGCAGATTGTGGCAGCGTTTGTTATTTTCTGGATTCGTATTGGAAGAGTAACGGTGGAGCCGAGGGCAGTTCAGGATTTGATTTTCAATTTTCCAGAAGTCATTATGTATGTAAAACCTGTCGGAATTATTTATACCATTCTCACAGTGGGAGCGCTGCTTGTTTTTTGGGGATTGCTTTTGATCGAAAAGGAAAGCAGGGAAATGGTTATTTTTACGATAGAAGCAATGGTATTTGCAAAAATTGTAGTTCCGCTTATTGTATGGTTTTTGGAAAATATCCTTGCATTGGGTGCTGCTGTTCTTGGAGGTGCTTTACTGCTTGGAGTTATCTTTATGATTGGAAGGATATTATTAGAAGGGATGGCAAGCGCAGGAAGCGGCAGTGAAAATGCCGCATCATCTTACGAGGTAGGAGGGTCTTCGGGATATTCCGAAAGCAGATCAGAAAAAAGATCCGAGCCAAAGCGGGATAACAGAACGCCGCGGGAGAAGGATAAAAATCCGAATCACCATTATATTGCGAATTATCAGGAGCTAGGCGGAACAAAATTGCATAAGGTTCATGGTTCCATGGGTGACTATATAGAACTTACGAATGGCATTGGGTCAAGAAAAGTGTGCAGACTGGAAGAGGCGGAAAAGGGAAAATGCAGATTTTACAGAGAAGATTCGGGAAAAGAAATCCGTGTTAATGATATCCCGTGGAAAAATTGAGATGAAAGTTTAAGAACTTAAAATAAGGAGAGTGCCATGATGAAAAAAAGAATAGCGAAAATCTTAATGTGTTTCGGAATAACTGTTGTATTAACGGCATGTGGATCAAACGGTGTAGCATTAGAGAAAAGAGGTTCTTTGGATGATAATAATTCTTTCGAAAAAAATTCGAACTCAGAAAATGAAATCGAATTTTCAGAAGAAAATTCTGATCAACAGCAAGAAACAAGTTATGGTTTGGAAGAGGATCGCTTGGGAGATGACTATACGTTAGTTAACGAAAAAAACAGCAATACAGTTGGAAATTCGAGTATGAATATTATAAATGGAGGAGAAATTGCCTATCAGGATGGATGGTACTATTATAATAATGGAAAGGGAATTTATAAAGCCAGAGAAGATGGTTCTGAACGGGAACAGGTCATTGGAGAGACAGGAGATTCTCTAAATGTTGTTGGGGACTGGATGTATTATAGAAATAATGACGGTATCAGAAAAGCAAAGATAGATGGTTCAGTTGTATGGTCTATTAACTCAGAGGGGTATGAATTAAATGTTGTAGATGGATGGATTTATTTTTATGTGGTTGATTCTGGATTATATAAGATGAAAACAGACGAAACAGAAAAAGAATTGTTGGTAAGCGGATGGGCAATGCCTAACATAAATGTTGATGACGGCGAATGGATCTATTATTTTTATATGAATGGAAATCCTAATGGTATTTACAAAGTAAAAAAAGATGGAACTCAAAACACACTGTTATATAAACTTGAACAATTTGAACTTAAAAAAATGGCATTAAAAGAAGGAAAGTTATATTTTGTCAAACCATATAAGGGAATATTACGGCTCAACTGTGACAATGCACAAGTAGATTATATTTATGCAGTTAATGAGGAAATATATGAATATCTGGATGAAGAAAAATTTTCCTTGCTGGGTAATGACATATTTTTTGATTCCGATAATGGATCACGTAATGAAAAATATAAAATAAATCTGACGGATGAAACCAAAACAAAGCTTAATTCAGATCAAATCTATGATTATTTTCTTAATGATACCTATATCAAAAGAGTGGATAATAATGGAAATGTAAAATTTGAATTATACAATACTGATGGAGCAGAAATAGGTATGTTAGAATAGATTAAAAGTGGTGAAAGTAGAATAAAAGATAAAGAAAATGTTCTGATTAAACTGGCAGCTCTTATTACAAATGTAACAAGAGCTGCCAGTTTTCAGGGATTTTGGCAGATGTTGCTGTAGATATACAATTTTAGAGGGAAGCTATGAAAAAGAAGAGAATATTATATGGAATTTTAGGCATTGCAGTGATACTGATAATCTGTGGAGCTTTTTTTCTGTGGTATGGAAAAAAAGGAGATGCGCAGCCAGAGGAGGATGGTGAGAAAGTCTCAAGACAGGAATGGATTAAAACCCTGGGAGAGCATTCTGGTGCAACGGAAGGGTTGGATGAGGAAGACTATTTCAGCGATGTTGATACAGAAAGCGAATATTATCCCTATGTTCAGGCGGCAGCTGACTGGGATTTTATAGATAAAGGTGAGGAAGAATTTAAGGGAGAAGAGAACGCTACCGGTGAATTTATAGCAGTTACGGCGTTGAAATCCATTGGGGAACCTAAAATTCAGAGATACCTTGGAACAGAGAAAGCGCTAAAGAAAAAGGACTATGTGAAGCTGGCACTGGATTTGAAACTGGTGGATAAGAAACAGTTAAAACGTGGATTATCGGAAGACGAAGTGCGGGATGTGATAAAAAAACTGGATGAGCATTACTACGATACATTCTGGCCGAAAGATCTCGATGAGGTGGAATATCAGGACAATGTGAGACAACTGGAAGAAGGAACCGTCACAGCATTCAATGAGGAGAGGGGTATCTTACAGACAACAGAAAAGCTGAAGGAAGGAGAGGTGATTACCTTCCGGAAAGATGGTTTTGTTGTAATCCGAAAAGTTATCAGCATTTTAGAAGATGGAAGTTACGAGCTTGGAGTCCCTGAGATGGAGGAGGTTTTTAAAATTCTGAAGCAATCGGGAGTAAGTGAGCTGACTTTTCAGGATATTGTCAACTATTATGGAGAAGAAAATCTTGTGACTGCGCAGGCAGAGACTTCCGAAACTAATGCGGCTATGATGTCGGCTGGGACGTGGAATACTTCGGAATGGGAAGGATTTAAAATTGAAGTGGAGGAAGAAGACGGGAAATTAAAAATATATTATACAGACAATAAGACGGGTATGCGGCTTGAAATGCCTATTGCACCCGAACTGCCACAAAAGTTAAAGAACTTTTCAGCATCCATAGAGATTCAGAAAATGATTATAGCATCACAAATGGAATATTCCTGGAAGGATGGGTTGAAATATGCAAATGTGGTGCTAAATACAAAAGCAGATTTTAAGGGAGGGGCGACATTTGGGAAAACATATGAGAAGGATGATCAAAACAGTACTCCGGAGAATAAACAGAATGGGACAGTAAAGAAAGGTGACGGTGCGGAGAATAATCAAAACAGTACCCTGGAGAAAAAACAGAGTGGGACAGTAAAGAAAGGTGACGGTGCGGAGAATGATCAAAACAGTACCCCGGAGAAAAAACAGAGTGGGACAGTAAAGGAAGATGAAAGTACGGAGAATGATCAAAACAGCAGCCCGGAGAAAAAACAGAACGAGACAGTAGAGGATGAGGAAGCTGATAGTAAAGAGAAAATTGTATTATTTAAAACGAAGAAACCGATTGGAAACGGAATTATCGGAGTGGATGTTCAGGTATATCTTGTAATAACAGCTAAAGGAGAGATATATTTAGAAGCAGAAATTCCCATTGGAGTTAGTCAATATTATGAGAAAGGGAAAGGCTATCGAAAACCGATATTGGAGTACACACAGAAGGAGTGGACTTTTAGATCAAATACAGAATTAGAGGCCAAGGGAGCAGCGGCACCTATTCTTGTAGTGGGACAATTTATGCCGATTATTGATGCTGAAATCAGCGTGGGCATAAAAGGCACGATGGATGTAGCGAGCCATGAAAATGGTCAATGCTGTGTAGATGTTGTTGCAGCGTATCCGCTCATCACTTTTTCAGTGGGAGAAACCGGGATAGAATATCCGACGTTTAAGGAAACAAATGAAAAAACAGATTCATCCGATCAAAAGCAAGAGAAATATAAATCGTTAATTGCACAATTGGGAATATCGAAAGAATGGGAACTGATAAATGAAGAAAATGCATGGAAAAGTATACATTTGCATTATGAAACTTATCCGGACGGTACAGAAAAATTTGTGAACGGATGTACCTATCAAAAAAAAGAGTTAGATGAAGAACTCATGAGTGAAATAGCAAAATTTGCTGGAACATATAAAGCAACAGATGCGGCAAATGCTGCATATGGAGAAGGAGAAGCATTATTGGATCTTATAGTGCTGGACGACGGAAGACTTAGAGATGGAGGTATTGCAAGTAGGCAGCCAATTTTGTACCCAAATCAACAACCGATGTTCGTTGAGAAAAGGGACGATGGTTCTTATTTATGTATCATTACAGATTCGACCGACTATGTTCAATGTAAATATTATATTTATCCACAAGGCGTTGTAGAAGAAAAATTTGCGGACGATTCCTATCTGGTGAATACAGTCTATATTCATGTTTTTCAATCTGACGATGAAGAGGCTTTTGATATCATTTACTATCAGAATCCAGAAGAACAGCAAACGGACAGTGAAAAGAGCAACGAAGGGAATATCTATATGACCAATGAGCCGTCCATTCCAACTATGATGTTTGAATATCCAGACTCCTGGTATATTGATATTGACGCAGAAGAGTGTGAGAGCGACTATGAATCAGTTATACTAAAAAACGAGCGTGGTGCAGAAATTAATTACTATTCTTCAGAAATGGAATTCAGCAGATATTATGGGGGATATCATGAGGTTCAATATGCACACATGACAAAAGTAGCTGATGCATCTTTTGAGAATCCCGATCAAAAAGAACCGTATGTGGTAGCAAAGATAAAGGTATATGCATATGATGACGGAATGACAGAAGACGGAACTGTAATATATGATGGGGCAACCTATTATGCAGTTGTACCGGAACGTTATCTGGGCGATCAGGATTTCTGCGGAACCGGCTACATGGGGGTCTGTGCATTTGACTGTGGAAGATCGATCGTCATGCTGGCAGCTGCTCCGGATGGTGTTTTTGAAGAGAAAGAAGAAGACGAAGTAATCCAGATTCTGTCTTCGTTTCAAGTAAAAGAGTAACAGAAAGTAGGAAAGAAGCAGTTCCCGCCTTCCATTTGAGGTTGGGTAATTGGGAAAAAGTAATTGAAAACGACAGAATCCGGTAGTGACATAAAAACAGATGAACCCTTGCTGATATGGGAGAAATCCTTTTATTGTACAGGGCTTTATCTGGAATATGGGATCGGATGAAAAAACAGCTGGAAAGTATACAGTAGAAAACGGAAAAGAGAAAGAACAGAAGTTTTTAAGGAGGAACCAGAGATGGCGAGATATTTAGTAGGAGCAGATGATGACAAACCAAGTCTGATAGATGCAGTCAGGAATGCGAGTGATGGAGATATCATTGAACTCGAAGAAGGGTATTGTCCAAACGTCAATTATATCACTCTGAGTAAAAGCCTGAGTTTTATTGGACATGTAGTAAAAACGGAAGAAGGAAGAGAGGATTTTCGAAACACGATAACCAGCCGCTTTTTTATAGAGAAAGGAGCGTCTGTTTCTTTTAAGGGTTTGTGGATTTGTTGTGGAGAACCAAAGTGTAATATCATCAACTGTAACAGAAAGTCGAAGCTGGAAATGACGAATGTTGTGATTGAAAGTACGCAGACAGAGGAGAAGGTTTATCCAGTCATCTATGCAGAAGAGGAGTGTCAAATAAAATTTAAAGATGTAACAGTCTGGAAAAATGAGAAGTGGTCATTGAAAAGTTATTTTGAGAATTGCAATGTAGAAATCGACGACAGTGTATTTTGTGATTGCAACATCGTGGCGAAAAATACAGAAATTAAGATAAAAAATTCTGCAGTAAGATCGGTTGGGTTCTGCGTAGTTAACGCCTACAATTCAAACGTTACACTGAATAATGTGAGTGTTGAGGGGTGCGATAAAGAAAAACGCAGACCAGCGATTTGGAGTGAAAACAGTCGAATCATAACCAGCAATTGTACCGTTACACAGCCGGAATATGAATCTGCGGTGTATTTGATTAAAAATTCATATCTGCAATCAGATGATGATGATTTTGAATCTGTGTGTATGGATGATTCCAGGGGAATTTGCACTGCGTCCAAAATCAGAAATATCTTTAGTGCGGAAAGTCAATCTTATGTATGTATGAAAGAAGGAATGGAAATTTTGGGCAACATGAGTAGGAAGATTGACCTTTTGCTTGATGAAAACTCTGTATTCAGAGGAGATGTTCTGCGCTTAAATCGTATTGTTAATCCAAATCTGCGGATCAAAGGCTCATCTCTGATAGAACTTGATGAGGTGCTGTGCAGTGAAGGGGATGTATCGAATATTGGTATAGACATAGACGAGAGCAGTAAATGGGTTTGGCGGAAAGAAGAACAGAGCAATGAAATAACAGAGAAAGATGCAGAACAGAGCAAGGAACCGAAAAGCAGTGCACGCGAACAGTTAAATCAGATGATTGGTCTTAAAAGTGTCAAGAAAGAAATCGACAAGATGCTTCATTTGGCTGAATTTAACCGTCAGAGAATTGCAAAGGGTCTGCAGCCACAGGAACAGTCCTTTCATTCCGTATTCCTCGGAAATCCAGGAACCGGAAAGACGACGGTTGCGCGGCTGATCGGGGAAGTGCTTTACGAATCCGGGGCCTTTAAAAGTGATGAATTCAAGTTGATAGAAGCATCGGAACCGGACTTTATTTCAGAAAATGTCGGTGGAACGGCGCAACAGACACTGGCGCTGCTTGAGCAGGCAAAGGGAGGCGTTCTGTTCATTGATGAGGCGTATGCATTGAATAAAAAAGGGAGCAGTGTCGACTTTGGTATTGAGGCAATCAACACGATAATAAAATATATGGAAGACCACCGTGGAGAGATCATGATTATCTTTGCCGGTTATACGAAAGAGATGGAACAGTTTTTGAAAACGAATCCGGGATTGGCTTCGCGTGTTCCGAATAAATTTGTATTTGAGGATTACACACCAGATGAAATCGTGGAAATTGGAGAACGGGATCTGGAGAAAAAGATGTACACGTTTGAAGATAGAGAATATTATGCACAGCAGGTAAAACGCGCTTATCATGCATCGCTGGACCACAGCAATGCCAGATGGATTCGCAATTTTAATGAGAAACTACTGAAAGTATTTGCAGAACGCGTTATGAATAACGGAGAAGAGGATTTAGAGACGATCAAAAAAGTTGATCTGGATGCAGCACTGGCACAGGGAAAATATCAGAAAGCTGAAAATGAAGACGATAGAGAGCAGGCATTTGATCGACTGCAGAAGATGGTTGGTATTGAAAAGGTCAAAGAACAGGTCAACCGCTTTATTTCATTGGCAGAACTTAACCAGCGGCGTGAGGAACAGGGACAGATGAATCAGGATTTTACATTACATTCTCTGTTTCTTGGAAATCCGGGAACCGGAAAAACAACAGTTGCCCGGATTATTGGTGAAGTGTTGTACCAAAAAGGGATTATTGCAGAAAAGAAATTTATCGAGGCATCACGCAGCGATTTAGTAGCTGGTTACGTTGGTCAGACAGCGCTTAAGACAAGAGAAGTGCTGGAATCAGCACTTGGAGGTGTATTATTTATTGACGAAGCTTATTCTCTGAATTCAGACAGTCAGAATGATTTTGGTCTGGAAGCGATAAATGAAATTTTAAAATTTATGGAAGATCACCGCAAAGATATGGTTATTATCTTTGCCGGATATACGAAGGAAATGAATGAGTTCTTGAAACAAAATTCAGGTCTGGCCAGCCGTATTCCACATACCTTTGATTTTGAAGATTATACACCGGAGGAGATTGTCCAGATCGGCTTGATGGGGATACATAACGCTGGTTATGTGGTAGATGAATCGTATTACAGTGAAGTTGTAAAAAATAATTATACGCAGTCAAAAGAACATAGTAATGGGCGCTGGGTAAGAAATTTGAACGAACAGTTGATTATGGTCATGTCTGATCGGGTGGCTAAATCTGAAGATGCTGATATCAATACGATTTTAAAAGAGGATCTGGATGTAATTGCAATCCATCATCAGATAATAGGTTAAGAATTGTTGTTTATAGTAGCCAAAAGTAAAATGTTGCGTTATAATAAAATTGTCGAAATTCACAAGAAATATAGGAATGAGGAGGGAAAAAAGTGAAGAAAATAAGAATTCCGACAATGATGCTGGGCATTATGTTCCTACTGCTTGCCTGTGGGAAAAATGTTGATTCAAAAATACAAGCAGAAAATATTTCGAAGGCAGAATCGGAAGCGGTATCGCAAGATACAGGAACAGAGTCTGAAGTGAAACTGGAAGAAACACCAGATATTTCGCCAACGACAATGGAAGAACAAAACGAAACTGCAGTAGAAAGTGAATCTGATGAGCAAGAACCGGCAACAATTCCTGAACCAGTGACCATGTATATCAAAAAACCAGCAGATCTTAGAAACGAGCCAAATACAGAAGCAGAGATTATAGCGAATTTAGAGGCTTATGAGGAGGTTGAGGTAATTGAAAGCAGAGGTGAATGGTCTAAAATTTCATATCAAGGACAAATTGGTTATATCTTAAGTGAATTTCTTACGGAAGAAAATAAGATTGTCGACAGCCGCTTGATTGTAATTGATGCAGGGCATCAGGCACAGGGAAACAGCGAGCAGGAACCGATTGGGCCGGGCGCATCGGAGACAAAGGCAAAGGTTGCGTCAGGGACGATGGGAACGGCCAGTGGAGTTCCGGAGTATGAATTAACGCTTAGTGTATCATTGAAATTGGAAGAAGAGTTAACAGCGCGTGGATATCAGGTAATTATGACACGTACTACGAACGATGTTGATATCAGCAATAGTGAAAGAGCTCAGATCGCCAATGAAGCAAACGCAGATGCTTTCGTAAGAATACATGCGAATGGATCTACGGATGCTTCGGTTAGTGGAGCAATGACAATGTGCCAGACGAGAGCTAATCCATATAATGGAGAACTGGCGGATGAGAGTAAAAGGTTATCGGAAACAATTTTGGATTCATTATGTGATGCTACGGGATGTGAAAAGCAATACGTATGGGAAACTGATACAATGAGTGGAATCAATTGGTGTACAGTTCCGGTTACTATTGTGGAAATGGGATATATGACAAACCCGACTGAGGATTTGGCAATGGAAACGGAAGAATACCAGATGAAAATTGTACAGGGTATCGCAAATGGATTAGATCAGTTTTTCCAGAAATAAAAAATGAGGAGGAGAGAAGATGCGTTGTTCAGAATGCGGAAGAGAAATACCCGATGATAGTGTATTTTGTCCTGAATGTGGAAAACAGCAAACAATCGGGCAGAAACCTCAAAAAGAAAAAATGAAACGTTGTACGAATTGTGGATGCAAGATACCGGAAGACAGTGCTTTCTGCCCAGAGTGCGGTAAGCGCGTGGAAAAAGAAGTAGTTCATGTGCAAATAAAACCCAAGGAGCCAAAAGTACGACAAGAACCAAAGAAGATTCAAAGAGCACCTAGGGATGATGCAAGACTGAAAAAAAGAAATAAAATGATTGCTTTGTGTGCAGGAATAGCACTGGGACTTTGTGTTATCATTCTTGTTTTATCCGCGGTGATTAAACCATCTATTAATTTGAACAAATATACAACAGTCTCCATCGATGGCTATAATACAGTAGGGCAGGCAACGATGACCTTTGATTATGAAAAATTCGAAGATGATTATGGGAAAAAGCTAACAAATATCATTCGAAAAAAGCGTATTAATAGTTATCAGGGTTCAGCAGCAAGACAGTTTTTATCAGATTGTGTCAGCGGAGCGTTAGACAAAGAGACAGGGCTTAGTAATGGAGATGTTGTTACATATACATGGCACTGTAATGATGAGATAGCCCGTTCTAATTATGGATATAAACTAAAATATGAAAATATAGAGGTTAAAGTCAAAAAACTGGAAGAAGCGAAAAAATTTGATCCATTTGAAGGAATGCAGGTGACATTTGAAGGAATCGCTCCTAATGGTTCTGCAAGTATGGAAGGAAATCCATCAGAAGCTGCAGCACAGGACTTCAATTATGAACTTGACAAAAGCGAAGGCCTTTCCAATGGAGATACAGTAACAGCAACTGCATATATGTATGATGAAGATGCGACAGACTATTGTCTCCAGAATTATGGAATGGTGCCGGAATCCCTAACAAAAACATATACAGTTAGTGGATTGGACAGCTATGTAAGCAAAATTTCAGAAATATCGGATGAAAGTTTAAAAGAGATGCAGTCACAGGCGGAAGATGTTTATAATGCAGATATAGCTCAAAACTGGAGTGAAAGCGAAAAATTAAAAAGCCTTACTTATATTGGAGATTATCTGCTTATTAACAAGGATGACGAGGATTATTGGGGAAGCAACAATATTCTCTATCTTGTTTATAAAGCACAGGTGGAAGATACATATTCGAAGGAAAGCAAGACCTACACGGAAACAAACGATATCTATTGGTATATTTGTTACTATGATTTATTAGTGGATTCTGATGGTATTACAACTGTTGATGTAACAAGTCATGGAACACCGAGTAGCAGTGTTGAAATTAGAGTGGATGAAACAGATGATAGCTGGGGAGGAAAAACGTGGTATTACGATGGATATAAAACGCTGGATGAATTATACAAAGCAGCCGTAACATCCAATTTGGAATCCTATAAACATGAAGATAACGTAGATGAAAAACTTGCTGCTGTGACAGAATCAAAAACGACAGAAACGGAAAATAAACAGGAAAATACGAAAGAAAATGAGTCTGAGTCAGAAAATGGTATGATATTTCCTAACAGTTCGGAAGTTGAAATAGCTTCTGAAGATATTAAAAAACTGTCAGATGAAGATCTGAGATATGCGGTTAATGAGATCTATGCGAGACATGGATACATATTTAAGGATGATCAGCTTCGGACTTATTATGAGCAGTATGACTGGTATAAAGAAACTATAAAACCAGAAGATTTTTCTGACAGTGTTTTTAGCGATGTAGAAAAAAGAAATGTTCAAGCGCTTCAAAAAGAGCGTGATGCAAGAAGTAATTAACGGAGGTGGAGAAAATGGCATTTTGTAGATTTTGCGGAAAAGAACTGGTAGATGGAAAATGCGACTGCCAGAAGTTTCAGGAGTTTATGGAAGAAAATAGGAAGGATGAAAGTGATTTCTATCAAAAGACAGAGCAGGAACAACAATACCAGCAGGAATATCAGCAGGAGGAAGACTCCTATCAGGAATATCAGCAAGAAGCAGAGCAGCAGTATCAGCAGCCCTATGAGAAAAGACATGAACCTTTCTTGGTACAGTCATTTCAGCCGGATTTTTCTTCGTTCAGCAGTTTTGTTTCATCGGTTAGGGACCAATCTGGTGTGAGCGAACCTTCCAGCAATGCGGGCGATCCGTTTGAATATAATGTGCCAATTGTTCCGGACTGTGTAAAACCAGAGGAAAATGAGGTTGTTGTAAAACAGTATAATATTGCCAGACTGCGGACAAGACTCAAATTTATGAAGGCAGAAGGTCGTTTGATGGTTACTAACAGAAGAATTCTTTTCCGAGCAGCTGGAACCTCGCTTACAGGAAATCTGCTGCAGGAACATGAATTTGATTTGGATGAGCTGGCTGGCATTGAAATGCATAAAGATTACAAATTCAGCTTATTGAATCTGTTTGGTAGTATTGCAATTGAGGTACTGGCGCTTTACTTAACAATAGCACTGTTTTCGAATGCTGGAAATGGTGGAACAATAGCGGTAGGAGTAATCCTTGGTCTTCTTGGTATCGTTCCGACGGTTATTGTATATAAACATCCATGGCTTAAACTGCTGTGCGCGGGCATCAGCGTTGCCTGCTTCCAAATGGCAATCAGAGCATCTATGAGCAGAAGCAGCTTCTTGAGTCTCTTATTGATTGTTGCATCAATCGTTTATTTACTTGACCTGCTTATCGTCTGCTTTGTGCCGAACCTTGTAATTAAAATTAAGGTAAAAGGAGCTCATGCGGCTATTCACATTGGAAGTCAGAGATCTTTATTACAGCGCCGTGGTGAGAATGAAGAATATTCAGGATTCGTTGAAGTACTTCCATGGGAAGATACAGTTATGGCTATGAATGAGCTGGGCGCGTTAATTGATGACCTTAAAAAACAGGGTGATTATGCGATTGATAAGTGGTCGAAATAAATTATAATTAATGAATGATTGCTGGCATAGAGGATATGCTGGCAATCGTTTTAGATGGAGGAATTTTATGTGTAGATTAACGGAATTAGGTATAAAAGATAACGATAATAGATTGATAGCATATATTAATGGAGAGTTAGATGAAATTAAGAAAAATGTTGGGATTGATGATGAAAAAATAATACATTTAAAAGAAGAGTTAGCATATTTTACTATTAAAGAGGTTGAATTTGGAAAAAATGAAGGACAGTGTAGATTGCTTTTTAGAGAAAATTTGTTAAGACAGATAAGCTTTGTACCAAATATGAGTGAGTATATACGAGAACTAAAGCAAGTTACAAGACAGGGATTATATTCTTGCGTATATAAGGCTTATAGAGAAATGAATGAGTATATTAGTTCATTAAATCTTGTGTGTGTAGAGGATGGAGAAAGAAGATCAATTTATGAAAAAGGCCAACTAAGGATGATAGTTGCTATTGATAATACAAATGAATCTGTTTGCGTTGTGCAGGAGGCTATAAATGAGTAAATCATGCGCTGAAATAGCGACTGGATGGCAAGGAACAGAAAATTTTCCCGGACATGATATTTATCAAAATGGCATTATTCGTGATGATTGTACTAGAATATATATGGCTGGCTGGCAAAATGATTGGGCGAGGGCTACATATATCGATGATAAAGGAATAGAACATTTAGCAGCTTCAGGTTATTTTACTGATCAAGCAACAATTGATAGTTGCATGAATGGTGAAAAACTCAATACTAATGAATTAGATTCCGCCCTTCAAACAAAATTATCTGATTTTTCAACATCGACATATGAAAATGGAAATAAGATTCAGGGCAATTTTCAAGCACATTCAAATGTTTCAGCATATGATATTGATCATAAAAGATTGGCAGAATTAAAAACAGAAGATTCGAATTTGTATAACCGCTTGACCAATCCAGACGGCCTAAGCCCTAATGGTGAAGGAATAAAGGTGGCATATGGACAAGCAGAAGCGAATCCGCAGCATGGTTCAGGGGGTGGAAATCAGTATTACATTGATCCTCAAACATTCAAGGATGCTGAGAATGCAGGAGTATTTAATTATAATCAAGGTGCATCATTTAGCACAGATAGATCTACTGGACGGGAAATAGAACGAAATGATATTTCAGCAAAAGAATATGGAGCTTTTGATGATGGAAAATATAATAATGATTTAGTAGAAGCGATACAGGCTGATAAAAAAAGGATGACATCTATTGCTGATGAAAGGGAACGTTCTGGTCAGAGTGAAGAAGATCGGATAAATTCTCAATGTGCGCTTGAAAATCCAAGCAAACCATATGTTACATATTCAGATCCAGCGTATAGAATAAATTATGGTAGGAATGATGAAGAAGCAGAAGGGCAGGACAACAGAGAAGCAACCGAGAAGTCTGGAGACCAAAATAATACAGAGAAAAATGAAGCAGTAGAAAGCCAGAATCTATCTGCAGATTCAACCGTTGACCAAGAAGAAAAAACAGAAGAAAGTCAAAATACGATGGAAGAAGGCCAGAATGATTCAGAAGAAAACGGAGAGGATATCGATTCGAGTGTAAGAGAAGATGGCGAAGAAGCTGATTCACAGAATGGCACAGGAACGGAAGAAGTAGGAGAGTCTGCAGATTCAACCATTGGCCAAGAAGGCGAAAAAGAAGAAAATCAAAACGAGATGGAAGAAGGCCAGAATGATTCAGAAGAGAACGGAGAGGACATTGATCCGAACGTAAGAGAAGAGAGCGAAGAAGCTAATTCACAGAACGGTACAGATTCGGAAGAAGTGAGGGATGATCTGAATCAGGCTGTAGGAAGCGAAGGAGAAAATCCAGATTCTACTGGCAATGAAGACGTAGAAAGTCAGAACAACAGTGAAGCAACCGAGCAATCTGAGGAGCAAAACAATACTGAGGAAAGTGGAGAATCCGCAGATTCAACTGTTGACCAAGAAGGTGAAACAGGAGACAGCCAAAACGCGATGGAAGAAGGGCAGAATGTTCCAGAAGAAAACGCGAACGAAAGAGAAGATGGCGAAGAAGCTGATTCACAGAAGGGTACAGATTTGAAAGAAGAGGGAGATGCCCCGAATCAGACTGTAGGAGTTGAAAGGGAAAATCCAGATTCTACTGGCAATGAAGAAGCAGAAAGTCAGAACAGCGGAGAAGCAACTGAGCAACCTGGGAATCAAAACGATGCCGAGGAAAGCGAAGGAGTAGAAAGTCAGAATCCAACCCAGGAAAGTGGAGAATCCGCCGATTCAAACGTTGGGCAAGAAGGTGAAACAGGAGAAAGCCAAAACGAGATGGAAGAAGGGCAGAATGCTCCAGAAGAAAATGGAGAGAACGTTGCTCCGGATGAAAGAGAAGATGGCGAAGAAGCTGATTCACAGAAGGGTACAGATCCGGAAGAAGAGGGAGATGCTCCGAATCAGGCTGTAGGAGATGAAGGAGAAAATTCAGATTCTGCTGGTAATGAAGAAGCAGAAAGTCAGAACAGCGGAGAAGCAACTGAGCAACCTGGGGATCAAAACGATGTAGAGAAAAGTGGAGAAGTAGAAAACCAGAATCTAACCGAGGAAAATGGAGAGTCTGCCGATTCAGCTGTTGGCCAAGAAGGTGAAACAGGAGAAAGCCAAAACGCGATGGAAGAAGGGCAGAATGCTCCAGAAGAAAATGGAGAGAACGTTGCTCCGAACGAAAGAGAAGATGGCGAAGAAACTGATTCACAGAAGGGTACAGATCCTGAAGAAGAGGGAGATGCCCTGAATCAGGCTGTAGGAGATGAAGGAGAAAATCCAGATTCTGCTGGTAATGAAGAAGCAGAAAGTCAGAACAGCGGAGAAGCAACTGAGCAACCTGGGGATCAAAACGATGCAGAGGAAAGTGGAGAAGTAGAAAACCAGAATCTAACCGAGGAAAATGGAGAGTCTGCCGATTCAGCTGTTGGCCAAGAAGGTGAAACAGGAGAAAGCCAAAACGAGATGGAAGAAGGGCAGAATGTTCCAGAAGAAAACGGAGAGAACGCTGCTCTGAACGAAAGAGAAGATGGTGAAGAAGCCGATTCACAGAAGGGTACAGATCCGGAAGAAGAGGGAGATGCCCCGAATCAGACTGTAGGAGATGAAGGAGAAAAGCCAGATTCTACGGGTAATGAAAACGTAGAAAGTCAGAACAACAGTGAAGTAACTGAGCAATCTGAGGAGCAAAACAATACAGAGAAAAGTGGAGAAGTAGAAAACCAGAATTCAACCGAGGAGAATGGGGAGTCCGCCGATTCAACCGTTGACCAAGAAGGCGAAAAAGAAGAAAATCAAAACGAGATGGAAGAAGGCCAGAATGCTTCAGAAGAAAGTGGAGAGGACGATGCAAGCAATGCACTCAACACTGCGAAAGGAGATAAAGAAGAGGAGAATCAAAACACAACAGGAGAAAGCCAAAGTCCAACAGAAGAAAATGAAACAGAAAATAATCAGAATAGCGCTGCAAAAGGAACAGAAGATAACGATCAAGAAAATTCTGATAACAATGTGAAAAACGGAGAATACGGAGAAAATGCCGCTCAGGGAATGCCAAATGACTCAGAAAACGCTCAAGAAACCGCTGGACAAGGAGAAAATATGTCTGAAGGAATGCCCACTAAGTCAGGCGAAGACCAAAGTAATGGAGAATGGGAAGGAAACGCTTCAGAAAAAATGCCAACGGAATCAGAAGAATCCCCAGAGGCAGGCGGGCAGAAAGCAGATACATCTGAAGAAATGCCGAATGAATCAGGAGGAGATCGAGAAAACGGAGGAGAGGATGGAAATACATCTGAAGGAATGCCAACTAATTCTGGCGAAGATCAAGGCAGCGGACAAATGGCAGCTGGTGCATCTGAAGGAATGCCAAGTGATTCCGGAACTTCTGGATCAAGTGAGGCACAAGCGCCTTCTACACCATCGCAGTCTGATGGAATGGGAATGTAGAACGAGTAATACATAAGGAGAAAAGTGTATGGCAATATTAGGAGGAAGTCGATTAGGACGGCCGAATACAAATATGAGTCAGCCGCATCAGAATGTTCAACAACAACCATCTGCGAATAGAGAAAATGAACCCTCTGAGAAAAATGTTACTTCAAAGGTAGAAAGAAATCAGAGAGATTCAGTTCTGTTCGGAAATGAATTAAAGCAAAGTGCGCCGGAGATTAGTGACTCATCACCAGTTATGTATTTTAAGGGAAAGGATAATCAGGGAATTCATAGAAACATACCTATTTCAAAAAGTGTACTGAGCAGACACTTAATGCTGATTGGGGGAATAGGAACTGGAAAGACAAATGCATTCTTTCAAATGTTGGATCAGCTTAATGAATCATTAACACAAGATGATGTGATGATAATTTTTGATACCAAAGGCGATTTTTACAAGGAATTTTATAGACCGGGAGATGTTGTAATCAGCAATGATGAAACTGCTGTTGGTCCAGATGGAAGGCCTGATTATTGGAATATCTTTAATGAAATAGCCGATGGAGAACAACAATATGCAAGCGTGCTTGAAATTGCAAAAAGTTTATTCAAGGAAGCCTGTGAGAAAACCAATCAGGTATTTTTCCCAAATGCGGCCAGAGATATTTTTATGTCTGTTATGCTTCATTTTTTACGATACAGTGAAAAATCTGGAAATAAAAACTATTTGAACAATGCTGCATTAATTGATTTTATTAAATCCAGAACTTCCACTGAATTGAGAGGAATGCTGCAGTCCTATTCTGACATGAGAGCTATGACCAGCTATATTTCTTCCGATGAATCACCACAGACACAAGGTGTTCTATCAGAACTGCAACAAATAGTCAGAAATATTTTTGTGGGTAATTTCTGTAAAAAAGGAACACTTGGATTAAGGGATCTGGTAAGGAAAAAGGGTGGAAGAAAAATTTTTATAGAATATGATCTCAGCTACGGTGAAATGCTTACACCAATATATAGTCTGATGTTTGATATGGCGATCAAAGAAGCACTGGGAAGAAGCAGAAGTGATGGAAATGTATATTTTATTACAGATGAGTTTCGACTTTTGCCCAATTTGGAGCATGTGGATGATGCCGTAAATTTTGGACGCAGTCTTGGTATAAAATTTATGATTGGAATTCAGAATGTTGAGCAGATATATGATAACTATGGAGCTGAACGGGCACATAGCATTATGTCTGGATTTTTAACTTCTTTGAATTTCAGAGTAAATGATCCTAAATCAAGAGATTTTATTAAAGAACAATTTGGAAAGAATAGAAAAATCGAAGTGTATTCTACCAATGTTCAAAGTAAAGGAATGGTAGAAGAACGGCGTGATGGCTATGTCGTTGAAGATTGGGATATAACAAACCTAAAGGTTGGACAGGCTATTATTGGATTTCCAGAGTATGAACCTTTTGTGTTCCAATTTGATTTATGGGATCAGAAATAAGATTTGAATTTTGAAGATGGGGGAGGGAGACCTCCCCTGTTGTGTATAAAAATAGTTTAAGTGTCCACAAAAACTTTGGAGGAATTTTTTGGATTTCAAAAAAAAAGTAAAAGATAAAACAATCTGGGTCAGTGAAGAAAATCTTCAGAACATCCTGCCCATTCTGAAAAAAGAATACCAGCTTTTACAGCAAAGCGTTCAAAACGATGATATCTGCGGAGCCTTATTCCGCCTGAAAGACATCTATGAAATCAGCATCAAACTGCCGTCTATCCTGTCGATCATCACAATCAGTGCCCGAATGGAAAGTGACCGTGCTTTTGTCCGAATGTCAGAGACGCAATTAAAGAAAGAACAAGAAGATTTTCTCACAGGCAGGGAAATGCCAGAGAGCGATTTCGAACTGCAGGAGAAATTTAGCTGCATCTTGTCGCGTATGGTAAAAGAACCGCTGTCGATCGGGAGCTGGAGAGAGATTGCTTCAAGTATCGTCGAGAATGCTGGTGTATTTGCGCTTGATGAGAATCTGAAAGAAATTCTGGAAAGAACTCTGCTGCTGTTTCAAGTCAAACCTAAAAAGATAAGGGAACAGGGGCGGTATGAAGATGTGGGGAACTGGCGAAATAAGACGATCGGTCACGGTACGCTTTTTATCAATACAGAAGCGTATTGGGAACAGGTCTACGACTTGGTACAGGGACTGTTCTTGTATTTTGGAGGGAATGGGAATACTCCTCTGAAGGAGTTTTATGGCCAGATTTCCATTGAAAAAGAGAGCGATGTTTCCAGTGTGCTGAAAGTAGGAGAACAGACGTACCCGATTTCGGAATATATTTATACTTTTGAAGAGAAAGACTATTTTTTTGATTCCTACTACAGTAGACAAAAATA
The DNA here is from genome assembly GCF_003460565.1 of Blautia sp. AF32-4BH. Lineage (NCBI taxonomy): Bacteria > Bacillati > Bacillota > Clostridia > Lachnospirales > Lachnospiraceae > Blautia > Blautia sp. AF32-4BH. The sequence goes on from NZ_QTVL01000008.1 coordinate 83,939, forward strand.
TGCCGAGATCACAAATTATCTGGATGCACCGCGGCGGTTAAAAAATAATCCTTATTATGCGAATATATATTCCATGCTGGATGGAAGAAAAAAATCCCAGCGAAGAAAAAAAGAACGGCAGATTACCAAGAGCAGTGACCGTGAAGCATATGCATGTCTGAATTGTGCGCCTGGCTATGAGAAACCGGAGTTTGTACTGGATGAAATCAGAACTTTTATGGAAGAACATGACAGAGGTGTTCTTCACATTCAGATGGAGCGAGGAATGGGAAAATCCACCCTGGCGCACGAACTGGATGGAAGATATCAGAGAGGAATTCTGCAGGAAGATTTAAAAGCGGTGGTGCGTGTATACCATATTCGTGATATGCAGTTTCGCGAGGAAGATCCGGCAAGAGACTTTTTTACCGCATTAAGTAGTAACTTGAGTTCCTTTGCCGGGGGGCAGCTGGAAATGGATAATGAAGACTATTACATAGACGGAAAAGATATCCGCCAGCAGATGGAACACGGAGGGGATGATGCGCCAGCAGCATTCTGCCAGTATCTGGAACTGTTCCGAGAGCGTTACGAAGAGGAGCTGACCGATCACGAGGGAACAGAGGAAAAACTGAAACTGGTTTACATCCTTGACGGAATCGACGAATTAGGCAGTAATGCAGGCTCTGTTCTGGATGCGATCCCAGATCCTGTCTTTTTGAATGCTCTTCCGGAAGAAAATCATATTTATTTGATTCTTCTTTCACGGATCCAGGATGAGGAAGATCTGCAGGGAACGGCAAGAGAGTGGATCAGAGAAGCGGAGAAAAAAGCTGGCAGGATTGTACGGTTTGACGGCGGAAATGAATGCTATCTTGCGCTGCTCAAAAAATATCTGCAGAAGAATTACAAAAAACTGTCGGATGAGCAGGCGAAGGATATCATAGAGAAGGCGCAACGGAAATTTTTGTATATCCGGCCGTATCTGGCAAGGGGAGACAGTGTGATGAAGGCAGATACGAAAATTACTGCGTATGATGTTGCGGCAAATTATATGGAAAAACTGCAGAAGCGGTATTGCGGAACCAGCCTTCATACCCTGCAGCTGATCAGCGCAGCAATCGCAGTTCTGGGATCTGCGACACTGAGGGAAATCTGTGAACTTGTGCTGTTTACCGGAATATCCTATGATGTCGTTGGTGTACTGAATGATATTCTTCCACTTTTGACCGTAAAAAGAGCCGCCGGAGAGAACCGGTATGAATTTGCGAATGAAGCGTATGGGCAGTATATATTCGAAAGTCTTTCGGAAGCTGCTGAAGAAGCAGTATGCAGATACCGGATCAGTCTGGTCAGCTGGTTTCAGACGGCAGACTGGAGAAAAGATGATTATGGAAAACAGTGGGGAGAGTACGTAAGGAGAGCATTAAGCGTTGATGGCGCCGCCAGATGGATGGGCTTTGGTGAGACAACGGAGGAATACATAAAAAGTCTGATTCGTATGAATTATGACAGAGAACCGCAAACGTATTATGCCAGCCAGATCACTGAAAACCTGCGGTGTGATGTTTTGCAGCAGATCAGACTTATGAATTACGAAAACCTGCAGATTTTGTCCGTGGAAGATTTTAGAAAAGTTCCTATTCAGTTTCAAAAACGTGAATACTGGTATCGTAAATCCAGTCGTCTGGCATATGAATATACACAGGGATTAATTTCACATTGTATTGAACATGGAAGTGTGGACGAGTGGTTTCAGGTATTCACAGCGGATCGGATGAATCTGAGATATGATCTTAACGCATATTCTGATGAACCAAGACTGGCCGCATTCCGGGAAATTATAGAAGCCTGGAAAGAGCAGGAAAGCGCTGTGACATTTTTGGTAAATCTGGTAAAACAGGATAGAAAGGACCAGAGAGGATTTTTTTACGGGAATTCCTACGGAGTTTATCTGGAGCAGCTTCTTCCAGTTGTTCGAGACGGCGCGCTTAGAAATAAAATTTATGATGGACTGCTGGATACCTATGATATGCTGGCGGATGCTGTTTCACAGCAGCCGGAGCTTGGGAAAATAGATCAGAACAGAAAAGAAACGATGCTTCGTATTTTAGAAATGGCAGAGCAGCAGAAAGAACTGGAAAACGATGAACGCATTTCGCGAATTAAAAAAGCTGTTTTCTGGGAAGATATTGTGAATCGCACAATCGTTCAACTGGAAGAACTGGCAGAAAACATAACTTTTTTCCGGCCAAGAGAATACAGCGATAAAATGTTTTTTTTGCAGTTAAGAGAGGAAACATTAACAAAAGAACAGTTGAAACGATATCAAATGGCGGTCGTCCGAAATGCTGCAAATCTGCTGGAATACCTTAAGAAAATTTTCAAGGGGCAGAATGTGGATGCAGTCTATCACTGGCTGAGGGAATCGTATTTTCGAAGAAATTTTGACTTCTTCCCACAGAAATTGGAAGGTCTGATCGTGGAATATCTGGAGCTTTTTGAGCAAGTAATCAAAATCTACGGAAAAGAAAATAAGGTGGAGCGGATTGGAAGACTTGAGGATACGTTTCTCTTTTTTCTTCGATATTATGATCAAAAGGTAAGAGAAAAAAGTATCGGCCTGTATTCGAGTTATATCGAGAAAGAAAAGGTGGATCGTCAACAGAAGATGACATCCTGGGAAAAAACGTATGCGCTGTATTGCAGCTCCGGTACATTTATTGCAAAGAAAGATGCAGGCGATGGAATTCCGATCGTCGTCAATCGTTTTACGGAAAAATATCTGCAGGAGCTGTACGAAGAGGATCTGGAAGCGTACGAGGAGTTAAACAGAAAAATCGAAGAAAGCTATGCGTCGATCCATTTTCGAGAAAATTATATTTTGGGGGATCAGGGCTGCCATTTCATGCTCATTCCTGATTATTATAACTGGATCTGGGTTCGGTATAACAGAAGTCTGGAAAAGAAAGATGGACGGACATCCGAAGAACTGTTTCAATGGCTGGAGTGTGAGTATGCATGCCTTCTGGAAAAAGTAACAGGGATGCTGAAAAGCGAGACAGATTTGATTCATAAAAGTGAAGTTATTATTGGAATAAAAAAAAATTCCAGAGAATTGCTCCATCTGGCAGAAATGATCCCGGATGAGATCGCGACAGCCGAAGGGACGAGGAGAGCGCTGTTGGCAGAATTAGAAGAGCTGGCTGAAAAGGCAGAGGAACCAGGCACAATCAAAAAAATGACAGAGGAAATGGAGTGGAGTTGGAGGCAGTAGCAAAAAACAGAAGAGAGAAGGGATCATTTTGGCATATAAAGAATTAATTGGAAGCTTTGATGAAGTGCGGAATTATATCAGAGAATTTTTTATTTATGGTATTAAGAAGCGCAGTGATTTTTCGGACAAGAGCGGAAGAACATACGACAATCGGCGCAGACAGATCGAAAGCTGGCTGGATGGTTATATGTCATTTCAGCAGTCTGCCTCCGGAAAAGCACAGATCATTTCTGTCGACAGCAGAGAGGTGGTTCACAACCCGCTTTATAAGGCATTTAAAACAAAGAACTTTTCCGATTATGATATCCTGCTGCATTTTTGCATTCTTGATATGCTGGCAGGAGGAAAAGAACTGGCGTTCCGAAACATTGCCGGTGAACTGCAGGAATATGGATTCTCCGGAGAGGAGAATGTGATTAATGAAAGAACGATTCGATTAAAATTGCAGGAGTATGAGAAACTTGGAATTCTAAAAGTCAGAACAGAAGGAAAGAAAAAGCAGTATTATTCTCTGTCGGCAGATGCGGTTGATCTGGTTTCCTGGCAGGATGCAATTGAATTTTTCTCTGAAACAGAGCCGATGGGCGTAGTTGGTTCCTTCTTGCTCGATCGAAAGGAGCTGGCGGGATGCCAGTCCAATTTTTGGTATAAGCATCACTATATGCTGCATGCCATTGACAGTGAAATTGTTGAAACAATATTGGAAGGAATCGCGGAAAAGAAATATCTGGAGCTTGTTACAAGCGGTAAAAAACATTCCGAGGAAAAAATTAAATTGTATCCGATTAAGTTATATGTCAGCACGCAGAATGGAAGAGAATATGTCCTGGGTCATGTGTCAGGAGCATCAGGGCTCGATTTCATTCGAGTGGACAGGATAAAAAAGGTTAAAACAGGAATAAGATGTGGCGAATATCAGAAGTTTGAAAATGAATATCAAGCGAGCAAATCTTATTTGTGGGGAGTTAGCTCTGGAAATGCGAAGGACATTACGCACATTGAAATGACAGTAAGGGCAGCGGAGGGCGAGGAGTTTATCGTGAGACGTCTGGAACGTGAAAAAAGAAATGGTCATGTCTATAAGATCACAGACCAGCAATATAAGTATGTTGTTGATACATACGATGCGATGGAACTAATGCCGTGGATCAGAACGTTTATGGGCAGAATTGAAAAACTGGAAAGCAGTAATCCGCAGCTGAAAAAGAAATTTGATCAGGATATGGAGCAGCTGTATTCCATGTATTTTGGGGAGGCGCAGAATGATATTTCATGAGATATATGGAAACTATTACCGCACGGTTGCAGAAATTCTGGATGCTGCTTTGAAAGAAGAGATTTCTGACAAGACGATCTGGAAAATTGTGAAAGAAAAGGCTTTTGCAGAAAGCAGCCTGACGATTCCAAAAGAATTATCGGAAAAAGGAAAATGGCCGCTTCTGAATGAAGAGAGAAGAGCAGTTGTCCACAGAAAAACCAGCATGCCGCTCACGATAGTGGAAAAACGGTGGTTAAAAGCTTTGCTGATGGATCCAAGGATAGCCTTATTCCAGCCGAATCAGACGGGGCTTGAGGATGTGGAACCGTTATTTCGACCAGAAGATATTGTGCTTTTTGATCAATTTGCAGATGGGGATCCGTATGGAGATGAAACCTATATTAAGATTTTTCGTCAGATCCTGTCAGCGGTAAAAAAGAAAAATTCCATCCGGGTTTTATATCCATTAAAAAATGGAACAGAGAAATGGATTAAATGTAATCCGGTTCGGTTGGAATACTCCTTAAGAGACGACAAATTCCGATTGATTTCGGTATACAAAGGAAGAATTAATACAATCAGTGTTTCCAAAATCCTCCAATGCGAAACCATCGGATCTTTCAGAGAAGCGAAGATAAAAGAAGAAGTGCATGACAAAAGAACTGTGGAACTTTTGGTAAAGGATGAAAGACAGGCACTGGAAAGAGTTATGATGCAGTTTTCGATTTATCAGAAAGCTACGGAAAGGATAGAAGAAAATAGCTACAGAATTACACTGACCTATGAAGCAGAAGATGAAATCGATCTTATGATTCAGATTTTGTCGTTTGGAACAAGCCTGAAGGTTGCTGGTCCGGAAGCCTTTGTGGAACAGATAAAAAACAGATTAGAGATGCAGAAACGTTGCGGCCATTGAGGTCGCAACGTTTTTTGCACAAAAAGGGGTTGCCGAGCGCCTATACTGGGATTCATCAAAGAGCAAATTATGCCTGTAAAAAACACAGATGAAAACCGGGAGGAAACGGAGCATGGAACTTTCAAGAGAAGACAAAATGATCAAACAGCTTTGCAAAACATTTAAAGAAGACACAGATTCCTATTGGCTGAACACGCAGAGATATATTGAAGTGGCCGCAAAATATAACTTCGATCCAAGAAGAATGCAGATCAAAATGGAAATGCTGGATCTCGGTGTAAACGAAAAAATTCCAAGCAAAAAGACGATCGGACGTGTGATGGATTACTGCAGAGGTCTTGTACGGAATAATTACAAAGATCCATCCATTACCATCTCGACCATCAAACTTCTCGGAGAAGCGTTATGTGGAGATGCCTATGCCTTTCTGATCAAAATAGAAAGAGAAAATATCCTGAAAGTAGGCATGGAGGTGCAGGAGATTTACGGCGAGGGAAATTTAAACCATGTGTATGCGATGATGAACGAGCTGATCTACTGGATTGCCGAATCACAGTATTATAACTATAAACCGGGAACGGAAGAAAACGGAGAAGCGTTTTTCGAGAAAAAAATCTGGGCAATCCGAAAAGAAATTGATAACCGTTTCTGGAACAACAGAGAGTACTGCGAAAAGCTGCATCGACTGGCTGACGATGTGGAACATCTTGTCTGCGTGTGTGAGATTCCTGGCGTGGCGGAGCGCTGGTATAAGGTAAATCCCAAACTGCGGTATTTCGACTGCGTATTCCAGTTTGTCGAAGAAAACCAGGATCTGTATCAGCAGATTAAACAGGGAAAATTTAACGACGAGGAAGGCTTCCAGATTGGCTTCCGCTTTGATCCGGATGAGGCAGAGATCGAACGGCAGAAGCAGTATTTTGCGGAACAGAAAGAAAAAGCAAGAAGAAATCATATGAAATTTTCCAAGACAAGATTGTATCAGAGAGAAGTTGCAGCGGCATTCCGCGAAATGTTCCGGAGAGAGTTTAGCTGAGAAAAAAATGAATGCATTCTGCAAGATAGTATACAATGCAGAATGCATTGAAAAACAAAACGAAATATATTACACTGAAAGAAAGATTTAAAGGGAGGAGTGTTTCGAAATGGAAACAAAGAACAAAAAAAGAAAGACAGCCATTATGCTTGCAGTGTTTGGCATTGCCATTGTCTGCATCTGTATCATCGGAGCTTTTGCGAAAAAAGCGTATGATCGCCATCAGGAAGAGCTTCGCTTACAGGCGGTTGAGACGAAAGACAGTGAGATTGATGAGGCGTATCAGAAGTTTGAAAAAGAAGAAGACCGGGATAAAAAGCTGGAAGCACTGAAACAAGAAATGGAGAGTGCAGAACAGTACAAAAAGACAGAAGACGCTTATGAGGAATGCTCCGCACATTATGAAAAAATCATTGCGCAGATGAAGAATTCCTTTGTTTCTGAATATGACGATACCATCAAAACTATTGCGGATAAAATCGGCGATGAGGTTGAAAAAGAGGACGATAAGGAAGCACTCAAAAACGCCGCCAGTGAATTTACGGTATTCAAAGATACGTTGAAAGGTGATTTCGAAAATTATAATACCATCGAGCAGGACAGCTTTGACGAATATAACAGTACGATTGATGAATACGTGAAGAAATACAATGACAGAATAACTGTGATCGAAAAAGCAGAAGAAGAGGCTTGGAAGAAAGCTGAGGAAGAAGCAAAGAAAAAGGCTGAGGAAGAAGCGAAAAAGAAAGCGGAAGAGGAAGCAAAGAAAAAAGCTGAGGAAGAGGCGGCTGCGAAAGCCGCGCAGGAAGAAGCAGAACGAAAGGCGGCGGAGGAAGCGGCAGAGCAGAGTGCTGGATCGTCTTACGGTGGTGGAAGTGACTATAGCTATGATGAGAGCAATGATTATAGCTACAGTGGTGGAAGCTCCAATTCTGGCTATAGCGATTCTGGTTCTGGCAGTGATTACAGTGGTGGGGCAAGTTCTTCTGGTGGAAGCTCAAGTGGTGAAATCCATGATGAATGGTATGGAGGATGGACCGATGAGAAAGGTAACGAGTATAACGATTATTATGATCCTAATACAGGAAATTCATATGATTCTAATGGAAATTTTCAAGGAAACATGAACGATTGGCTTTGGGATTAATAGCTATTTTCTTTTACTTACAACGTCAGAGACATTGCCAAAGCAAATAAAACCAGCTAAAATAGAAATCAGAACATAAGCACAGCCGCAGGTGTCAAAAGCCGCAAAAGTTGGAAAGGAAGGTTTCAGGATGAGAAAACCAAAACTCCCGACCGGGATTGACAACTTTAAAAAGATTCGCAATGGAAATTACTATTATGTAGATAAAACTTCCCTCATAGAACAGATTTTAAATAACGGAAGTGAGGTCACTCTTTTTACGCGCCCACGCCGTTTTGGAAAATCCCTGAATATGAGTATGATTCAGCATTTCTTTGAAATTGGAACGGATCCAGCACTTTTTGACGGCTTGAAGATTTCTAAGAATACAGAGATTTGTGAACAATATATGGGAAAATATCCCGTTATTTCCATCAGCTTAAAAGGAATTGATGCCGATTCCTATGAAAAAGCCCGTGCGCAGCTCATAAAAACAATCAATCGTGAGGCAAGAAGATTTCAATTTCTTCTGGAAAGTGACAAATTGAGCCGGGTTGATAAAGCACTTTTTTCAGAACTTCTGACAAGAAATATGGAAGAAGACACCATTACCAGCAGTCTTCAGGAACTGACAGAACTGTTGGAAGTTCACTATGAACAGCAAGTGGTTGTCCTGATTGACGAATACGATGTTCCGATGGCAAAAGCCCATGAAAATGGATATTATGATGAAATGGTATTGCTGCTTCGAAATATGTTCGGAAATGTTTTAAAGACAAACAGCAGTCTTGCCTTTGCTGTTTTGACGGGCTGCCTGCGAATTGCAAAAGAAAGCATCTTTACCGGACTGAACAATTTCAAAGTATATTCGATTACAAATACAGAATTTGATGAAACCTTCGGTTTTACAGATGAAGAAGTAAAGACCATGCTGCATGACTATGAAATGGATGACCGATATGACGAGGTAAAAGAATGGTATGACGGATACCGATTCGGAAAAGCAGATGTGTACTGTCCATGGGATGTTGTGAACTACTGCAATGATCATATCCATAATCCAGAGGCCGAGCCGGAAAATTACTGGATGAATACAAGCGGGAACAGTGTGATTCATCATTTTATCGACAGCATCAATGAACCGGATATGCTCACAAAAACAGAACTGGAATGGCTGGTAAATGGAAAAACAGTGATCAAACAAATCGACGAAATGGTTACCTACAATGACCTGTATTCGACCATGGATCACCTGTGGAGTACACTTTTCATGACAGGATACCTGACGCAGCGCGGAAGAGAAAGCGATGGCCGCTATTGCCTTGCAATTCCAAACCGGGAAATTCGAAATATCATAACAGAACGGATTCTTACACTGTTTCAGCAGGAAGTGAAAAAAGACGGGAAAATGGCAGAACAGTTCTGCCAGGCACTGCTTGGGGGAAAATCAGCAGAGGTGGAAAGCCTTTTGAATTTGTATTTGCAGAAGACAGTTAGCGTACGCGATACCTTTGTGCGGAAATCACTGAAAGAAAATTTCTATCATGGAATTCTGCTTGGAATCTTAAGCTATAAAAATGACTGGCGTGTATCTTCCAATCGAGAATCGGGAGAAGGATTCAGCGATATTGTGATTGAAATGGGAAATGCAGAAACAGGAATTGTGATAGAAGTGAAGTATACAGATGAGAAAAAAGATCTGGAAAGAGATTGCCGGAAGGCATTGGAGCAGATTCGGGATAAAGATTATACGCAGACACTGTGGCAGGAGGGCTATAAAAAAATGGTGCAGTATGGGATTGCATTTCATTTAAAACAGTGTTGTGTGATGGAAGAAGAGATGCAGCGTAAGCGGAATCGGGATGGGGCTCTGAATCGTTACAATTTGTTATAAAATTCAGGGCAGAGATATTGCCCTGAATTTTATATACGGACAAGTTTCTGTCAACATTTTCCGTTCGATATGAGATAAAATGGTAATATTCAAAAGAAAAAGCCTACCATGAGGAGAAAAAAGATGGAAGAAAAGACAGCAAACATGGCAGAGAATATTCGCGTTACATTCACCGGGTTCCACTACATAAAGGATGGCGATTATCCAAATGACTTCGAGGTATGCTTACTGATCCTGAAAGACAACAGCTTATCAGCAGGCTGCTGGGATACAGGATTATATGCCACGGAAGGCGGCAAGCAGCCAGGTGCATTTCGACAGGCAAGGGGCTGCTTTATCGATGCGGACTATGTAAAAGCCTGGACGAAGCTGGAGGATAAGGTGTATAATTTTCAGCAGAACAGCATTGTGTGACTGGGATACGAGAGGAGAATTGCAATGGATAGAAGAAGTAATAATATCGCGATCTTTCAGGACTCCATGGATTTGATAAAAGCAAACCAGAAGCTCCAGCAGGCAGTTCAGTTTTCGATTCAGAACCAAAAGCTGTATGTTCCATCGCAGGCAATTGCGCTTCCAGAACCTGGAAAATCATCTTGCAAAACGATTGTTTCATCTAAAAGAAGCTTCGAAGCCGCCTCTGCATACGCAAAAGCCGGAAAGCGAGTCTGCGTCCTGAATTTTGCATCTGCAACTAATCCCGGCGGCGGTGTAACACGGGGAAGTACGGCACAGGAAGAATGCCTTTGCCGATGCAGCACACTTTATCCATGCCTAGATACAAAAACGATGTGGCATCAGTTCTATCAACCGCATCGGAAAGCAGGCGATCCACGCTACAATGATGATCTGCTGTATACACCAGAAGTCGTCGTATTTAAGACCGACACCTCTGCACCGGAACGAATGGAAGAAAAAGACTGGTATCAGGTAGACATCATTACCTGTGCGGCCCCGAACCTCCGAAAGAAACCAAGCAATGCCATGAACCCGTCCGCAGGAAATGCGCCGGTTAAGATTAATGAGAAAGCACTGTACGAACTTCAGATGCAAAGACTGGAACGTGTTTTTCAGGCGGCAGCATCGAACGGAGCGGAAGTTCTGATTTTAGGCGCGTTTGGCTGTGGCGCTTTCTGCAACCCGCCGAGAATCGTAGCACGGGCATTTCGGAGCGTACAGGAAAAATATGCATCTTATTTCGAAACAATAGAGTATGCGGTGTTCTGTGGCAGAAATGATACGTTGAATTATGATACATTCAATCAGGTGCTTGGAGGTAGAAAATAGAATTTATAGCAACCCCGAAAAGAATGCAAAAAATTCAGTACCACAGAGTGTGAATTATTGTGTCACAGATTTTCGTCGTACCCGGGTACACTTTAAAATTTGTTCCTTGCGATTCGCATTTTGCAGCATTGTCTTTTTTGCATTATTTTCGGGCTTTCCTATAAACTGGGCTCTGAAAGAACGTAAAAGCGAAAAAAAAATATGACTTCATGAAAGGCAGACAAGATTAATTTTTTAAGAATAAAAAGCGTTATACAAATGTCGTCTGTAATAAGTAGAATAGGCTATGACAAACAGGAGAGGGGAAAAGGATAAATGAAGGTTCTGAACTTTGAAGACAGCGTTTACAAAGCAAATGCAATCCGCAAGGTATTGAACCAATGCGGCGTGGTTAAAATTGAACTGGTGTTAAATGTCGAGGATGGTCTGCAGATGCTGAAGAATGCGGAAGACACTGGGGATCCGTTCGATTTGATTATCACAGATATGCATTATCCCATGAAGCAGGGAGCTGTCAGTGATACGGAGGCGGGAGAAAAGCTGGTTTAGCTCCTGCAGGAGCAGGGCAAACAGACAAAGGTTATCGTATGCTCATCCAGAAATATGAAGCTTCCCGGAATGTATGGTTGTATCTGGTATTCGGAAATCAGTGACTGGGAAGAAGAGCTGTGCGATCTGGTAAGAGAAATGGAGAAGAATCGATGATTTACGCGATGAGCGATATTCATGGACAGTATGAGCAGTTTCTGACGCTGTTGGAGCAGATTGGTATTCGGAAAGAAGATACTCTTTATATCTTAGGCGATGTAGTCGATCGTGGACCAGAGCCAATGAAAATCCTGAAATACATGATGGCACATTCCAATATCATTCCGATCATAGGAAATCATGAAGTCATGGCGCTGCCGAATTTGAAACTTCTGGTGCCGGAAATTTCGGGGGATTTTCTGGATAAACTGCCGTCGAAGGTGTATCAGGATTTTGCCGACTGGACGCAGAACGGCAGTACCAGTACAATCCAGGATTTTTGTAAACTGCCGCCGGAAGAACGGCACCAGGTAGTACAATATATGAAATCGTTCCGCCCATACGGAAAAGAAATTGTTAATGGGCAGGAATATTGGCTGGTGCATGCCGGACTGGATCATTTTTCGGAAACAAAACGTCTGGAAGAATATTCGGTAGAGGATCTGGTATGGACGCGGATTGATTACGAAATTCCATATTTCAATGATATCATTGTAGTCAGCGGCATACACCGACACAGAATATCCTTGGGAACAACCGCCTAGGGTATATTTTTAAAGCAAACCATCACATTGCGATCGACTGTGGAGCAGGGAAAAGCAATGGAAGACTGGCGGCAATCTGCCTGGATACCGGGGAAGAATATTATGCGAGGTAAATGCTGCAAAGAGCAAAAGAATGCGAACTGGAACAGCTGATCCATGATGTTTTTTGTTATGATGTGACGGGAAAAATTCTTGGGGTAGAAGATGGAAAGCAAGAATATAAATCATACTTTTCAAGTGCATGGTCGCGGATAGAGTGAATTATCAGATAAAAGATGAATAAACGAGAAAAAAACAAATTTATATTAAAATAATGAAAAAAAGAATGGCAAAAGAAAGCAGGCTGCGTTATAATAAAAAATAATTAAAGTGTGTAATGAAAAATTAATGAAATGAGTCTGGGAGAAAACAGAAAAGTAATGGAAAATGACATTTATATCGTCAAAAAGAAAATCAGTACAGAAAATTTTTTGTTGAAATTGAATCAACAGGCACATCAGCTTGAAGTTTATAAAAAAGCAGATGAGCAGGCTCTGCGGAAGAATTACAGCATCCGAAAGGATTTTGTCCCGTGTGAATATACGATTTATGAAAAAATCAAGGAAATGCCATGTCTGTTAGGCCACGAAGATTCACCAACTCCTTATGGTGTGTTTGATATTGTAAAAAAATCGAAGGTAAAAGAAGAATATATCAGCGGTTATCATAAAAAGTATGAGCAGATAAAATTTTTTGGCTATCTGGTGATTTTCGAAGACTACTTTATTCACAGTGATCTTTACATGGACAGTGTGACACCCGAAACATTTGAGCAGGCAGAGCCAATCAGCAACGGAGATACTGGCACGGCAGGCTGCATTCGGATCAGCCAGAAAAATGTAGAGTGGCTGCTGGAAAATATAGAAGTAGGAACTACGGTAATCCTTTGAGGGGATGGAAAAAAAGATGGTATTTGCGATTATATTATTTGTTTTACTCCTTGGGTATTATGGAATTGTAAAAGGTGAGGAGGATTCCTTAAAAGCTTTTTTCATCATTATCGGCATTGTGGTTGTACTATGGGGAATTGGGACGTTGTTTAAAGATAATAATGGCTTAGATGATGAAGATTATGAGAAAATCAGAATATATGAAGAAAATCATAAAGATGATTGGAAAGGATACAAGGGAACAAGGCGAAATTCTATGGCAGAAGATGAAAAATTGAGGTCAGATGGAATAGACCCTGATGAATATAGAGAACGACATAATTATTAAAATGTGCGAAAAATTAGGAGAATTTCTTTGAGTGGATAGGTGAGAAATGGAAAAATATTGGAAAGGTGTTAAAAATACAGAAGAAATAGACAGAGGGCTCTATATTATACTTCCTCTGCGCTACCAGGGAGATTTTCAGAAAATACCGTTTAGTGCGAAAAAAACAAATACAGACCAGAATAATAAATCAGATGAAGAAAAGGATCGCTCCGGATTTGATTCCGATGATTTTCTGGAAATTCTATCTATAAAATGCCGTTCTGGTGAATTTGTCAAAAGGTGTATGCTGGAGGAGACGGTTGCAACGGTAAAGAGAAAATGGAAAGAAGCAGTAAAGATCCCCTTTCCTTATGATCTGACGCAATTGCAAGTATTTTCTTTCAACAATGGAATTGCCTTTTTAACTGTGTATCTGGCATATAAAAATAAAGACGTCCAGGAAATTTATCAGTTAATCAATCCGGAATACATAGATGATAAAAAACAGGAAATTCAGGACAGTCTGTTAGCAATTTTAGAACAGGAAGTATTTGAATCATGGCATAAGGAATATGACGTTCAGTTAAAATGATTCGGCCAAAGCGAAAAAACAAAAATCTACATGATGAAAGAAGCTTACCGACTGAATGTGGCGGCACTTCCGAAACGTTTTGAAGAACGGAAGATTGCGGAGAAAATTGCCTATAATGAACATCGGCTGATTGATGTAGCGAAGGAGTTTTCCGATTTATCGGAGAAAGACGTTGAGTATGCATCTGGGGCAAGGGATGTAAATGACAGCCATTATGGATGGGCATGTGCAATTACATCACAGGAGATTGCCTATGCGTATGGTCCAAAACCTGGGAAAACAGTTCCAATTACAGCAGAAGCATTGCCAGAACGAGCAGAAGACGATCTGGCACTAACGATGATTGTAATGTATCAAAAATATACTTGTATGCTGTTGAATGAAAAAATCCATGAGAGATTTCAGGGGATTTCAGCTCAGAGTATTCGAGGACTGAAAAAAGAAGCATTGGAATTCATCGCATACGGAACACTGACACCATCCCAGGTGTCAAAATGGAATAATGTCTGTGAGACATATCGAGTGCTGCAGAAAGAAAATGGCGTGAATGAAGCACTGGATGAGATCAAAGAAAAAATCGAACTGTTAAACGAAGAACAGGATCACATCGACAGCAAGCGGGAATCACGAGTGAGTATGATTATCACGGTATTTGGATTCTTTTCCATTATCGCGGCGGCGTTGCAGATATTAGATTACTTGAGTTCAGGGAGAGGGGTGATGATTGGGGGATTTGTTGGCATGGTGATGGGAATTTTGGGGATATCTTTTGGAATAATGCTGAGAGCAAAAAAGTAAATGATTCTGACGAAAGGTGAAAATGAAAATGGTGACTAATGAAAAAATTTTTGAGTATTATAAAGAAAAAGAAGAGTTTCCGATAGTGACAGAAAAATTTTTGCAAGAATATTATAAAAAAGAGAACTTTCAAGCGTATGAGGCATTTTACTTCTATTGTACACAAAAAAAGATTATATGCCCTAAATATGGAGAGAAACATATACTAAATTATGAAAAATTAAAAGAATGGATAGGAGAAAAATCTGAATTTAAATCAAGCGTGGACGAGCTAAAAAAATATATAAATATAGATAAGAGTATTCCTTGTGAAAAAATTAAGAATTATAATGTGCCATCACAGAAATGGCATTTAATTACGTCTTATTTTGGCCAATGTATTGCAGAGTATATCACAAACAATAAAAAGCCCGGAGAGTTTTTAAGAAAAACTTTTAATAAATCAGCTATACGTTATTATCCGTTAAAATTATGGATGGCAGAAACAGCTGGGGCAAAAAGTGTAGAAAAAATCGCACAAGAAATAAGCGCTGGTGATTTGCAAGAAGCAAAAAACATCATTAAAAGTAATCAATTGTGGGAAGAAATCTTAAATAATGTGATTAAAAAAGTAGAAACTACACTTTGAAAATTCAATATTTTAACCCCAAAAATAATTTATAGACTTAAAATGTGTGGGGTAAAGTGTATTGTACAGAGATTAAATATTTAAATTCAATAAGCATTTTGTGAAAAACGATTCGAAATGCAATGAAACTATCAATATATTGAGACTAATCCATTATGTAATGCACAGAAAAGAAAGCGTGCTATAGTGAATGTAAACGATTTAGCAAAGCAAGTCTCTTCCATCCTCACCCCACAAACCGACAATTTCTACCGTGACATTCATACCTACGGTCATTTCTTCCACAACACAAATGACATAATGTGGTGGGGCGATGTAGGAATGAATTTTCTGACACGCGCCCCGTTTGACGTTCGGTGGCTGCGTGAGGAAAGATTAGATGATCCATATGGCGGATTTCTGTATGAGACCACGGTAGAAGATAAAGTCCTTATCATGTTCAAGCATAAATACAACCAGGAAAAATATGATCAACCCGGAGTTGATTTTTCATCCTGCTCCTACGAGTTTTTCTATTCCAATCATCCGTTTTTGCGGACAGGTTTATGGAGCGGAACCATGCGTCTGCGCTATGCGTATGTTGTCGATTTGAAAAACAAAAGTTTCAAACTGGCATCCCAATGGAAATCCAAGGTACCGTCTTACGACACGAAAGAGAAGTACGAACGCACAGAGCTGAATGAAATTTATAACACGTTGCAAAAGGAACTGGATGGAATTGCGGATCAGGTACAGGCAGAATATCTTGAGATGCAGCGAAAAGCAGCCAGGGCAGCGTATGTGAGGGCATGTTTTGATCCGGTTAACGGACGTGAGGATAAAGAAGCATTAGGAGAATATGACCGCGCCGAACAGGAATTTGTGAAATCTTTGTATACTTTGGCAGAAGCTGTCATGAAAAGAAAGGAATGCACCGTGATTTACGATTTTCTGTCGGAATCAGGCACGCTGACCAATAGCAGAATTTCTATGCTCGCATTTCTTGCTGCGATTGAAAAAACAAGAATCTGGTAATGGACAGAAACTCCCGAAAGAAGGACAATAGAAAAAAGAAAAGCAATTTGATGATGTTATGCATGCTGCCCGGAGAATGGGCAGCATGATTTTTTAAAATTCATAAGGCGTTACACAAACAACGCTTGCGAATGCTAGAATGGCCTCAACAAAGAAAAAAAGACCGAAAATGAAATAGGATCAAGGAAAAATCCAGCAACTGGATACTCAGATTAAGTGGAGGAATACAAACAATGGGCTTAAAGAACGATATAAAATTTAAAATTTTACAGGAGCTAATGCAAGAGACAAATATAGAAAGACCAATATCCATTTGGAAACTGCGCGATGCTGTTTATGGGGAAATTTCCGTAGAGGGAGACAAAGAGAAGAAAAAGAACAAACGCGATAACCAGATCAGAACTGTAAAAAAGGATGTCTTTGAACTGGAAGCGGAAGGCATTGTTACGATCACCGAGATGGATGAGGATGGAAAGATAGATAATAAAAAGAATATTATCTATTACAATCATCCATTGAGTCAGAAAAAACTGCCATTTCTGATTGAACATATTTTTACCATGACAGCAACGATGGAGGAAAAACAGGAAATTATTCGAGATCTGATCACCTGTGCCGGAGTAGGAAATATTAAGAAATATCATTGCTATCTGGAAAGGTTTTCCCCGGAATATTTATTAGATGATGTGGGAAAAGCGAAGGTTTCAAAAGAACGGAAATATCCGAAAATACCGCAGATGGAAGGCGAAGAGGTCGTCCGCCGGGCAGAACCGTGCCACTATACAAATCTGCATGAGAATATGAGCAGAATCTTTGAAGCACTGAGCAATCAGACAGGACAGTTTTTTCGGAAAATCTCATTTAAACTCATACAGTATACGAAATCAGGGGAGCGTGCTTATGTCGATGGTGGAAAGGTCTATGTCATTTCACCTTATTTCATCAGCAGTTCAAATGGGAAACTGTGGCTGGTTGGAAACCATGAGCCGTATCAGGGTTTGTCCAATTATCCGATTGAACGCATGGACGAAATTCAGGTGCTTGAGCCGGGAGAGGGAAGATACCGTCCGATGTCTGAATTGGAAGACGAGAACAAGAAGCTGGATAAGTATCGTTATGTAGCAGAACACCAGGGTGGCAGCTATGGCAGTGTGGAACCCATCATTTTACGGGTGCGGAAAACGCCAAATGCTTATACGATCATGTATCATACGTTTGATGATGAGTTTTATTTCCTAAAGGGTGGAACAGAGGAATATGATCGGGTGCTGGTATATCGAACCGCGTATTTTATGGCAAACTGGGCGATGATGAATTCAAGGGATGTCATCGTGGAGACGCCGTCTGTACAGGAACTGATCCGAAATAAAATGAAAGAACTGGAAGGGCTTTATCAGACCAATGAATAAACCAGAAGTTCAATGAAAAATTCTGGAAAGTGTGTAAAAATAGGGAAATATAAAAATTTTTGCAGGGTGCGTAAGGAGGCGTTTGTTACGATGACAGAACAAGGTAAGGTTCATTATCTACTGGTGCGTGGCTATGAGGAATTTCATGATGAGGATGAGTGGCTTGGAATTTATTCCACTTGGGAAAATGCAATTGCTGCATATGAGAGAGAACATGCTGCGCTGGAAAGAGAAAAGGCGAGAGATCTGGAAACCTTTGGCGAACGGGCTATGCAGCTTGCCATGCGTGAAGAAATCCAGATTCACAGCTTTGAGGAAACGACGGGAAGATGGCGATACCATCTCCAGTCAAAAGAAAATCTGCAGAAATGAAAAATGGAATTGTAGTATGAATTATTTTTTTGTTCCGCAAGAAGCGTTACACAAACAACGCCTATTGCGGATAGAATAGGCACATAACAAAAAGCTGTTTCAGATCCAAGGTCAGGGAGGAAAGATACATGTGTAAAAGACATAAACGTTTTGTGATATTTCTGGATGTTGACGGAGTGCTGAATACCACAACCACAGTCCAGAAAACCCAGGATGGATATACGGGGATTGATGATGCACGAGTGGAAGTCCTGGCAAAGACAATTGAAAAAATTGGTGGAGCAGATCTTGTTTTGTCTTCCGACTGGAAAGAAATGAAACCGACAGATGATGATTATGTGTATCTCATTTCTAAACTTGCTTTGTGCGGGCTGTCGATCGATGGGCAGACACAGGATCAGATGTACAAAAGGGGAGAAGGGATTTTGAAATACCTGAAAGCACATCCGGAGATTGAAGAGTATGTAGTTCTGGATGACTGCAGATTTGACTTTCAAAAGGACCGAAAACTCTGGGAACATCTGCTGCTCACCAATGGAATCGAAAACGCACAATTTGCATCGGAAACCCCGGCGGTGGAGGCAATCGTGTTTAGGGATTATCTGAAGCTGTTTTGAAACAGGAGTACTCAAATGAGAAAGAGAATCAGCAGAATGATAGGAAATATATTGTAAAGTGACAAAAAAGTTTTTCTGCGCCAGATACTGAAGGAGGAGCAAAATGAAAAATCAAATTACAAAAGAAACCGTCTATCGTATCCCAGCTGATGTGAAGAGAGAAAGTGCTGTGACCCTGCAGGAAAAGCATCTGCTTCAGAAATTCACCAATATTCTCCGCGAGGATGGGAAAAATTACTGGTTCAATGCGGAGAGATTTCTGCGGACAGCGGAAGAATACAACTTTACAGTTTCAAGCATGATGAGAGACATCGAATTATCAGAGTATGTGGAGGAAGAAGAGATTCCAAGTCTTAAGACGCTTCGCAGATTACTCAATTATTGTGAATATCCAGATGAGAAGCTTGTGGTCGGAATTCAGGCGATTAAACGGATTGGAAAAGCGCTGTACGGGAATCAAAATGCGTTCCTTGAAAATATCGATGAAGAGAGTCTTAGCTGCATGGCAGAGCAGTATCTGAAGATTCGGGAACAGTGAAAGTAAAATCCTGTGAAACAGAAAAGTGGCCAAAAGAGTGTCCACATGCAGGAACGGTTCCATGATAAGATAAGGCATACCCGGAAAGTAAACCACAAGTTCAATGCAAATGCCGGAGAGAAGTGGAATAATAGGAGTACATCAGAACACCGGCGGATGCATCAGAATACCGAACAGATCAGGAGGAACAACTCGATATGACGTTGAACGAACTTTTCGCAATTCAGGAAGCAGACGTAACAAAAGAATTCCTGTTGAAAGCCGGCTGGAGTGAGATCGCAGAAGAACCGGCGGAGATATTCCGGCGGAGCAGGCTGGTTCCTGACAGAGTGGAATCACATAAGGAATACAAAAGTTAAAAGAGAAATATGAGTGAGGTAGCTCAGCCATGGTAGAGCAGAGAAACCAAGCCGATCATGGGTGTGGTCGGTACAGCAAAAGATCTATTGTCGCTGGTTCGATTCCAGCCCTCACTCCTGAAACATGAAAACTCACAGTCAACGTACAAAAGAATGGAGACGAGATCACAAATGAACACAGGATCTGCAATCGAAACTGAAAGATTATTCCTTCTCCCAAGCCGGACGGACAGAGACTCCGAGGCATTTTTACAAATGCTGCGGGATGATGGCGACTTCTACATATTCTGCGGAGTCAGCCCATCCGAAAAACATGTGATGGGGTTTGCCAACTACTTTGAGAGAACCGATCATGAGCTTTGCACCTATTCCATTTTTCCCAAACAGCAGAAAGACAAGTTTATTGGTTACGTAGGCGTACATAGAGAAATGGAAGACGAATACGAAATTGAATTTTATATCGCCAGAGAATACCGAAGAAACGGCTACTGTGAAGAAGCCAGCCGAGAGCTGATTAATCAGCTCTTTGGTGATGGGGTTTCTGCAAACGGAAAGAATCTTTTCATCGATAAGCTGTATGTGACAACCCAGACAGAAAATGAACCAACGATCAGCCTGCTGCGGAAGCTGGGGTTCAGAGAAGTAGAGGACGGCCCGGTCATGGTTGTGCTGGGTAACATTTTCGAAAAAGAAGATAATTTTTTCGCACACGAAGTAGTAAAACTGGTACTGACAAAGGAGGAGTTTTCTGATGGCAATTAAATTTGAAGAACTGAGAAAATATGTTGCACGCAATGTCCGCTTATCCATCTGTTTTGAGGATGGTTATTACCACGATTATCTGATGATGTCAGACATTCCGGAACAGAAATATGCCGGCTTTTACATCTATGGAGTCGGAATGGTGGATGTGGAATTTTCCAGAGATGTTTATGCGGCCCTGCCGGAACCGGAAGGAGAATGCTGGTGCAGGAAAGATGATACAATGAAACCTGCGATGGAACTTATGATTTCGGAAGAACCGCGGGATATCAAACGGAGTGTGGAACAGAAGCTTTTGTTCCGGGATCTAAAACCGTATCTGCAGATCGGCAGACATTTTTCTATCGTAAATCGAAATGACTGGTCATCTGAATACTATGAATATCGGAGTGAGATACCGGAGAAATACGATGATATGTATGTGTACGGCATCGGAATGGAAGAGTGTCCACATGTTGAGAAAATGTGGATGGATGTTCAGTATGAAACGGTTCACAGAAAGCAGATGGTGATTGTGCTTTCCAATCAGCCGAGAGAAGATCTGAGAACAGAATAAAAGAGAACTTTTTATGCAACGGAAAAAGGAAAGGAAGAGAGCCAGAGATATGGATAGAGATCACACGTTTGATTTACCAGATTTAACAGAAGACTTCTGGAAAACCGTTGTGTTTGCACAGGAGGATCCCCCTTCTGGAATGGGCGGCCCGGGATGTGTATGTCTGCTCAGCAAAGAGGGAAAAGAGTATATTTTCGGATTTGAAGAGACACCATTTTACAAAAGTACCGAGCTTTTCCCGATCTTTGAGACGACCGATGAAAGAATTGGTTATCGTCATAAATATAAAGCAGAAGATCACGGCTGGAAATATCTGGAGAAAGAAAATGCACTGATCCGGGAAGACATTCTGGATGAGTACAGCAAAGCGGCTGCGGAGGCGAAACGGGAAAAGGAAAATTTCTGGCATTTTTATGCCATCGATCTGGCCGGCCGGGCAATTGGCGTGGAGCATCTGGAACGATATGATTACATCGGAAGCGTTCTGTACAGGGAAAGAATGGATCGGGAAATGGCGGAACGCCGGAAAAAACGCGAGAAGGAGAAACTGACGGAGAACGAATTTAACTGGAAGCCGATGCATGTGAACAATATTCCGGATAATTCTGAGATGGGCGTTTACGCACTGTTGATGAGAAGGAATGACGGAAAAATCAAGGGTGTAAAATACTCGATTCTGTATCAGTACGAGGAGCACAGCCCGATGCTGATATACAGTGATGCAAAGGTGGAAGCCTATATTCTTTTCTACGCGGATTACGATGATATCATCGGTCCGTGGGATTATCATTCTGTCAGCAGACAGGAATGTGCAGAGCTTTACGGAAAAGAAAATCATTTTCCGCCGGAATTGGCATATTATGACTGGATTACGTTTTCAGATGGTGATATTCATAACTTCGGCAGATTTCTCCGCACATTCCAAAGTCTGGAAGAAGCTAAAGCATATGCGATGTATTATGCGAATGTGAACAGCGGCGGAATCAACAAGAAAACAATTCTGAAACAGGAGGAGGAATCCAGAATCGAAGATCATGTGAACCGCATTGCACATTACGAAGCATATCAGATGTATCGAAAATATTATAAAAAAATTCTGGATGCCATCAGCGAAGAAAACTGTTTCCCGGATTCCTGCAGCGGAGGCGGTGTGTATCTCCGAGAGGCTATTTTAAAGAAAGTACCGGAAATCACAGAAGAACAGCTCAGAATGATCTGGAGAGAACTTCCATTTGTACTCGAGAAGAGAACACAGGACTGGATTGAACGGGAAAGGCAGTTCAGCGAGAAGTATATCCGGGAGCAAAGGAAAGAGACAGAAGGAGTTTTTTAAGACAAGAACCTGTCCACATACGGGATACGGCAGGTGGTAAGATAGCAGATAGAAAGAGACAACAGCAGGATTACCGGTAGAGCTCACAAGGGAGGTATCATCGAATGATTCTTTACAAATACACGGCAGACTGTTCAAAACTGAATCTGGAACAGGAAGGTACAACGAAGAAAGGATATGAGGGCCTCTATCCCCGGCGAAGTGACATTGCGGAATGGAACAGTAAATTTTACACAGCCTACCGTACAGAAAAGAAGTTTTTCATTATGATCAGTGATATTCGGAAGGATAAGATGACGATTGTAGCTGAACTTGAAATGGAAGTGGATCCTCGGGAATGTGTGGATTATATTCGGAAGATACTGCCGGAAATGGAGCTGCTTGCATGTGAGGAAATCACAAGTGATGAGTTTTACAAAGAAATGGTCCGGACAGAACGGAATAACTGGACGGAGTGCTACCTCCGGTCAATGAAAGAGGACTTAAAGCTTGATACGGAACCGGAGCACAGCTATTATGAACCTGTTGCGTATCAGGTAAGTGAACGGATTTACACGTCCCAAAATATGACCAGACAAAAGCAGTCAGAACAGATGCAGGAAATTATGGCATCGGAGAGCTTCTATGAAGAGATGGAGCGGATTTATGCTCCGGAAAATGAAAAACGTTTTGTTGGGCATCCCGTGCATTATCTGATCACAGCCGGTGACAAAGCGGCTGCGGATGATATGATTGATATTCTGATTCCAGCCCTTCTGGAGAATCAGAGACTGCTGAGCGGCAGGGCTTATGATGTACAGAAGATGACACATAAAGCAGAACGGGAAGGAAATTTTGACAATATTTTCTCCGGTGCCCAAGGTGGTACGGTGATCTTAAGTCTGGAAGGCGAAAAGAGTACCGGAATGTATGCCACCGGCAACTATGATCTGGCGAAAGCACTTGGGAATAAGCTGAATGAGTATGGAAATTCTACCTTATTTATCTTTGTAGATATTTCCGGAAACCGCAGTGTATCGGGTGATACGATAGCGGAAATCCTTTCCAATGCGGATCTGATTCAGATTCAGGAAGGCCAGGGAGATCTGAAGCGGGCGTCTGCTTATCTGAAACGTCTGGCGGAGAAAACGGAGTATCACGATTACACGATAGACGAGCTGACGCAGTATCTCCCGAAAGAAAAGAAGCTGTATTCGGTTTCGGATATTTATAACGCTTACAACCGCTGGTATGGCCGCGGATTGAAAACCCATATCTACAAGGCCTATAAGGAAAAAGACCTGGTCAAAATTGAGCTGAAAAAGAAGACAGATAAGCCTTACTTGGAGCTGCAGAAAATGGTAGGCCTGTCGGAGGTAAAGAAAGTGACAGATGAGATCCTGGCGGCGGCCAAGATGCAGAAGATGCGGAAACAGATGGGTCTTCCGTGGGTTCAGTCATCCATGCATATGCTGTTTTCCGGAAATCCAGGGACAGCAAAGACAACCGTGGCGCGTCTGCTATCCCAGGTCTTGAAGGAAGAGGAAGTGCTGAAATATGGCCACATTGTCGAGTGCGGCAGGCAGGATCTGGTCGGAAAGTACGTCGGCTGGACAGCACAGATTGTTGAGAGTAAATTTCAAGCGGCGCGTGGCGGCATTCTGTTTATCGATGAGGCGTATTCTCTTGTAGAAGACAACCGCACGTATGGCGCCGAGGCAATCAATACCATTGTGCAGGAGATGGAGAATTACCGGGATGAGGTCATTGTCATTTTTGCAGGATATCCGGAGAAGATGAAGGAATTTCTGGAGCAGAATGAAGGTCTTGCAAGCCGCATTGCCTTTCACCTGAATTTCCCGGATTACTCACCGGTAGAACTGACGCAGATTCTGGATCTGATGCTGGAAAAATCGGAATACCGGATGGACGAAAGAACAAGGGAAAAATGCTTTTCCATCTGCGCCGATGCATGCCGGGAAGAAAATTACGGTAATGGACGGTTTGTCAGAAACCTGCTGGATCACGCTATTATGCGCCAGGCAGAACGCCTGATTCGGGAACATCAGAATGGTACGCTGGGAAAAGAGGAGGCATGTTTTCTGACGGCGGACGATTTCGAGATGATCGGACTGAAAAAGAAACCACAGAGCCGGCAGATCGGGTTCTGCGCCGGGCGAACAGCATAAAAATTAAACCAGCGGTTAAGTGCAGAAAACGAAAGCATGTGATACAGTATATACATGAAGATTGCGGGAGTGCAAAGCACGTAGCAATCTGGTATCAAAGGGGTCAAAAAACCTTTTGACCCCAACATCTATACATAACAAAACACAGATATTCGCAAAAAGACCAGAAAGGGGGAGTGAACACATGAAGTTAAGCGAGCTGTTGAATGTGTTGAAAACAGCAGAAACTGCGGAAGAGATGGATGTGAGACGAGAAGAAATCGCAGCGCTGATTCCGGCCGTACGAACCATGTTCGGCTATGATCAGAAGAACAGTGCACATCAGTATGACTTATGGATGCATTCCCTCCATGTGGTCTGCAATCTTCCGCGGAGGATGGAAAATGACATGGTCTATCTGGCGGCGCTGCTGCACGATATCGGAAAGCCAGAAGCGCAGTGCAGGGGAAAACGCGAGGGTGATCCGGACATGCATTACTACGGTCATCCCGAAAAAAGCATGGAAATCGTGCGCGATATCGTGATCCCGGAGCTGGACCGGCAGGGGTATGTGATTCCGTGTTTCGATGTACAGGAACTTCTTTATTACGTGAAATACCACGATGATCATGTCAGTGTGAAATTAAAGCACGTCAGACGCCACACAAAAATGGCCAGCTTTGCGATGTTTCAAAACCTGATGCTGCTACAGACGGCAGATGCCAAAGCACATATCCAGATCCCTGTTATCGCCGAGCGGGCAGAAATCTGCGGACGGCTTGCCGGTGAGGAAGGCAGACTTCTCTATCAGAAAATTCTGGATGGGGAGTAGGCTGATGAGCCGAAGCTGTAAAAAAACGCCCGTCAGCAAAGGCCGATGCAAAAATTCCCGTTGGGCAAAGCGCGCGGCAAATAAGAGGGTTCGACGGGCGAAAACACTGTGGGGAAAATCAAAAGCATTTCGAAAAATTTCTGAGACATGGGATATCTGCGACTGGAAATTTTACGGTGAGAGACCCTGAAATCCGAATCGGGAAGAAAAAAATCACTGGGAAAAATGCTATTACAGAAAATGATCTGGAAAAGATGCATGAAACCATGGATGAATTATGAATCAAGATCCCGAAAGGAAATCCTGAGCTGGGGACAGAAGACAGAAACACTAAAATAACAGAATAAGGCGGTAGTTTAACGGGCAAAACCTGTGCAGAAAAAAAGGTTTCATGTTTGTGGAACACACAGCAACTTTTTGAGGAGAATAGGGAGGCACAGAATGCAGGTTCAAGTCCTGCCCGCCTTACGCGAGTGAGGTAGCTTAAAAGAAAGAGCGCGAAAAAACGGTCATGTGCGTGACCGTAACGGCAAACTTTTTTCCAGTGGTAATGGCGAAGATGCCGGTTCAAATCCGGCCCTCACTCAGAAAAAAACAGAAGAGCAAACGAGAAAGAATGGAGTCCACAGATCCAGAAAAGGATGTATGGAGAAAACAGTGGAAGGAAAGGAGCGGCAGCGATGGATTTTGCAGAATGGATACGGGAGCAGGCGACAAAAACTTATACAGAAAATGGAGCAGCAGCACGGAACACAACCGGCGATGCGCGGCTGGATCTGTTTGCGACAATTGGATCCCTGCGCAGAGCGGATCCGGAAAGAATTGAGCTTCTGTTTGCGGAAGCATATCAGGCAGACCCGCTGTTCGCGTTGAAAATCCTGTTTTATGCGCGTGATATCCGGGAAGGTCTCGGCGAGAGACGTGTCTTTCGGATTCTACTACAGTATCTTGCCGAGTACCATCCGCAGGCAGTCATTGCCAACCTTGACCTGATTGGTGTTTTCGGCCGTTTTGACGACTGGTACTGCCTGATCGGAACTGGCGTTGAGGACGAGATGTGGAGTGCCATGAAGCAGCAGCTGGAAGCAGATCTGAAAAACTTCCAGGAGGGAAAAAGCGTTTCCCTGCTTGCTAAATGGATCAAAACGGCAGACTCTAAAAATACGGAGACGAGAAAACTCGGCATTCTGACGGCGCAGAAACTCGGCTATCCGGTTTACAACTTCAAAAGAATCGTCCGTTCCCTGCGGAAATATATCGGTGTGCTGGAAGTGAAAATGTCAGAAGGAAAGTGGGAGGAGATCGTTTACCCGGAGGTCTCCGGAAGAGCCATGATGATTTACAGGAACGCATTTCGAAAACATGATGAAAAGCGTTTTAACCAGTATCTGGCGAAGGCACTGGATGGAAAAGAAAAGATTCATGCGGAGACGCTGTACCCGTACGATCTCGTGGAAAAAGTTCTGTATGGACGTCAATGGAATCAGGTATTGGAGGCGCAGTGGAGGCAGCTGCCGGATTATGTGGCGCAGGAAACGAATGCAATTGTCATTGCAGATGTTTCCGGTTCCATGAGTGGAAGACCCTTGGCGACATCCATTGGTCTTGCTATTTACTTTGCAGAGCGGAACCGGGGCGCTTACCACAATCTTTTCATGACGTTCAGCCAGAAGCCGGAATTTGTTTCTCTGAGAGGGGAAACCCTGTTGCAGAAAATCAAATACGTCGAGCGTACGGAATGGGGGATGAATACTAATCTTCAGGCTGCATTTGAGCGGGTTCTGGAAACAGCGATGGATCACGATGTACCGCCGGAAGAAATGCCGAAAGCGCTGATCGTTGTATCTGACATGGAGATCGACAGATGCGGAGACCGCAATTGGATGTTTTATGATCATATGAAAGAAAAGTACGAGTATTGCGGCTACCAATTGCCGAATATTATTTTCTGGAATGTAGACAGCCGAAACGATATTTTCCATGCCGACAGTCGGAGAAAAGGTGTCCAGCTATACAGCGGCCAGTCGGTTACGACATTCCAGAATCTCCTGAACAATATTGACAGCACACCGGTCAAATCGATGGAAAAAGTGATTGAGAGCGAGCGGTACGCATGCGTCAGAACTGGAAATGCGGCATAAAAATGTTAAAGTTAGCAGTATGGATAGAAAGCTTTCAAAAGATGTAAAGCTGATATTGGAAAATAGAATGTAGAAGAATAAAGGAAAAGAGGACACTATGGCATCAAGCATGATTCACTTGGCAATTGTACAGGAGATGAGAAAGGAAGTCTCGTTTCGAGATATCAACCGCCTGTTTCTTGGGGTGATTCTGCCGGATGGGGCGGTGGCGGGAAATAGCCATTTAAAGAAGAAAATCTGCGAAAATACCAGATACACATACGATCTCGAATGTTTCCGCGACAGATACGGGAAATACATGAAGAAGGATGATTTATATCTCGGCTATTATCTTCATCTGATCCAGGATATGCTATATCGGAGATTTATGTATGGGGAACATGGCTGGAATTCGAGCGTTCCTGGAAATGTAGAAAAACTGCATCGGGACTACGAGATATTAAATGAATACGTTTCGAAAAAATATGGCCTTTCCCAGGAAATGATCCAGGAGCTGGATCTTACAGAAGAGCCATTGGCACAGCTTGCTGAATTCGATGTGAAAGGTCTTATAAAAGAAGTCCGCGGGGAATTCGTCCAGAGAAAAGAAGAGAAATTGTCCATCCTTACCAGACAAATGGCCGACGAGTACATCGTACGCGCGACGGAATTCTGCGTGGAAGAGCTAAAGGCACTGTCCAAAGGGAAATCAGGTCTGGACAGTACTGTGTGGAGCTGGGAAAAACCAGAAAACATATCACATGAAAAATTAAACCAGAAGTTAAATGCAAAAATCGAAAATATGTAATATAGTATATACAGAACAAAGCACAGACATTCACAAAAAGAACAGAGACGTGCAGAAAGCAGGAATGCAGCAGACACATTTATGAGTGCAGACCGCAGGCATACAATGTGGGATGTATGAAGCCATGGATGAATTATGAACTAAGGTCGCTGAAGGAAATCCTGAGCTTTAGAGAGAAGGCAGAGGCAGGAAAA
The DNA here is from genome assembly GCF_003460565.1 of Blautia sp. AF32-4BH. NCBI lineage: Bacteria > Bacillati > Bacillota > Clostridia > Lachnospirales > Lachnospiraceae > Blautia > Blautia sp. AF32-4BH. The sequence goes on from NZ_QTVL01000008.1 coordinate 112,319, forward strand.
TAGCATCTCCACCGATGATATAAAGCAAGTCAGGGTGGAACAATATTTGATACACATCAGTATCCACAAAAAAATGTGGCTGAAAATAAGGCGGTAGTTTAACCGAATCAAGTAAGTCCCCTGCTTCAATTGCGAAAAGCAATAAGCAGTGGGTGGGGACTTGCTTGTATCAGGAGTGGTATAAGCCACTCCTGATAAGCTGCGAAGCAGCTATTCGGTTATGAGCAAGTAGCGAAGCGGATTGCGAATATCCGCTTTGACCGGGCAAAACCTGTGCAGAAAAATGTTTCATGTTTGTGGAACGTACAGCAAATTTTTCGTAGAGGATAAGGCACAGAATGCAGGTTCAAGTCCTGCCCGCCTTATGCGATTGAGATAGCTCAAAAGAAAGGAGCGGCAGCGATGGAACAGATCATCGAAAGCGAGCGGTACGCGTGTGTCAGAACAGGGGATGTGGAAGAAAAGATGTAAAGTAGTGATTGGAAAACAGGATGTAGGAGAATAAAAGAAAAACGGACGCTGCGTTTCAAAGATGAAGCAGTGTCCGTTTTTTACTATATGTAAGATACCGGGGTCAAAAGGTCAAAAAGCCCTTTGCCCCCAACATCTATTTAAGAAAAGTTGACAGTTGAAAAATTATGCAAAATACTCTCCTGCCAGTTCCTTAAACGCCGGCAGTGCCCGCTCGATCTGTGCGGTAGTAACGCAGTACGCGATCCGTACGAATCCCGGTGCACCGAAGTCATCGCCGGGTACAAGAAGAAGTTCGTGTTTTTTCGCTTTCTCACAGAATGCATACGCGTCCGGTTCCGGAGTTTTCATGAAGAGATAGAAAGCGCCGTCCGGGTGAACGCAGGTGAAGCCGTAGGCGGTTAATGAATCATACAGCAGATCGCGGTTTTTCTTGTAGACCGAAAGATCAGAAACCTGTCCTGCGCATTTGGCGATGACGTGTTGGATCAGGCTTGGTGCGCAGACGAAGCCGAGGGCGCGTCCGGCGCCGCAGACGGCTGCGTAGATGGTTCTTGCATCATCGACCTCATCCGGAACGAGAACGTAGCCGATACGCTCGCCCGGCAGGGAGAGGGATTTGCTGTAGGAGTAGCAGACCAGCGTGTTTTTGTAATATTTTGTCAGATACGGAACTTCCACGTCTCCGTAGACAAGTTCGCGGTACGGTTCATCAACGATTAGATAAATCGGATGACCGTATTCGGCAGATTTTGTTTCCAGAAAAGCAGCGAGCTTCTGAATGTTTTCTTCGGTGTAGACAACGCCGGACGGATTGTTCGGGGAATTGACGAAAACACCTTTGGTGTGCGCTGTGACAGCGGCCGAGAGGCGGTCAAAGTCGATCTGGAACGTGGAAGAATCAGCCGGCGTTTCGATTATGGCTGCGCCTGCAGATTCGATGAAAACACGGTATTCCGGAAAGTACGGGGTAAATACGATATACTCGTCGCCCGGAACGGTTAAAGCGCCAAGGACGATGCGGAGCGAAGCGGCTGCACCGCAGGTCATATAGAAGTTGTCAGCGTGGAACGTGGTACCAAAGCGTTTGTTCAGGTCGGCTGCAACGGCGGCGCGGGTATCGGCATCGCCCTGCGCGGAGGTGTAGCCGAAGAGATAGTAATCGTCTTTGGAATCGAGCAGCTCCTTGATGGTCTCATGAACGGAGGCCGGAGCCGGCACGTTTGGGTTTCCGATACTGAAATCAAAGACGTTTTCTGAGCCGATCTCGGCAGCGCGTTTTTTACTGTATTCGAAAATCTCGCGGATTACCGATTTTTTTGTGCCGAGAGTTACCATTTTTTCTGAAATCATGTGTCAATCCTCCTGAAGTAAATTATTTGCCGCTGTTTTAAATGAACTGTAAATATTATTCTTTTTTCTGCTTTTTCCTTATTTTAGCAGACAAAGACTGAATTGTAAATGCAGCATTTTCGGTCTCATGCTCCCGCAGGCTGAAAAGATGGCGGAAGCAGACCACGAGTGATACCAGCAGACTGCCGAGCCGCACGGACGGAAGAAAGCGGGAAATTTGTGCGGCAACGGCAAACCCGGAGAACGAAACGATCGAGCGCAGACTGTGTGGCTGGATAATGAGAATCAGCGAAAACGTCAGATAAAACGCCGCCAGAAGAAGCGCCGGCCGCAGATCCGGCAGGAGGCCGAGCAGCACGCCAAACGAGACAGAGATCGCCTTTCCGCCTTTCGCAGGCTGCAGAAATGGCCATGCGTGTCCGGCCACCGGGGCGAGCAGAATCAGGGCGAAAATCCAGGAACCCATCGAAACAGCGGAACTGTGCGCCGCCAGAAACACCGGCAGAAATCCCTTCCCGATATCGCACAGGACGCAGAGCAGTCCAATCCGCAGTCCAGCCACTGAAAAGGCGTTGAAGGCGCCTGGATTCTGATCTTCATTCACAGTTCGGACATCCACGTGGCAGAAGTATTTTGGAATCAGGTACGAATACAGTACGCTGCCCGAGAGGTACCCGAAGAAACTATAAAACAGATAAGCAGTAAGCATCATAAGCAGTTACTCCGAAACTAATTTTTCCAAAAGGTGTGTAATTGACGTTCCCGCCTGCGGATGGCTGTTTTGATGCTGGGTATCGCGCATCGCAATCTGACGTGCATCATCGTGGGCAAGCGAAATACCGGCCTCTGCCAGCTCTTTCTGATGTGCGCCGGTCACGGACATTCCGCGTGAGACAAAAAAAGCACGGTTTTTTGTTTCGCAACCCGGAATCGGATCAGTGTGTACGAGCGGAACGCGCCGCACAGCGGCCTCGGTACTGCTTAAGCCCCCGGGCTTTGTAAACAGCACATCGGCAGCGGCCATATATTCCGCAACGTGGCGTGTAAAACCGATGATATGTACATTTGGGTTCTTATGGAACTGCAGCCGGAGCGAACGCATCCGTTTTTTATTATTTCCGCAGATGATCACAGCCTGTTCGCCGTTTTCCAGCCGGGAAACGAGTTCATGTGCGAGCAGATGCACTTTGCCGAATCCCATACTGCCGCTCATGACGAGAAACAGCGGAGCATTCTCGGGAAGACCGAGATGGCGGCGCACATCCTCTTTGGATGCAGGGCGCGCAAATGCGGGCCGCATCGGAATACCGAGAGGAAGCAGTTTTTCTTCCGGGATACCGCAGGATGCAAACTCCGGGATCAGATCCTTGTGCGGAACCACATAGTAATCGCAGTTCGTCTCTTCCCAGAACGGAATGCACGCGTAATCGGTGGCAACGGCAACGCAGGGAATCGTCAGCCGTCCTTTCTGTTTCATCCAGGTCAGTGTTTCCGCCGGATAAAGATGTGTGGTGACAACGGCATTAAAATGGTTTTGATCAATATAATCTGCAAGCGCATTTCCAAGCCGCGCATTTGCATAGTAAACGGGGGATTTCCAGGGAAATTTCCGTACCAGCTCACCAAGCTGATAGAGTGCGCCGAAGCCGGCCGGAAAAACGGAGACAAGCTTCACATAAGCTCCGCCGACCAGTGCGGAGGTATGCTTTCGCCCGAGGCTCATCAGATCCAGAACCTCGGCTTCGTGGTGATAAAAATTCAGACTTTCTTTTAATGCAGAGGCCGCAGCATTGTGGCCACCGCCAGTATTGCAGGATAAAATCAGTACCTTCATAAGAAAACTCCATTCTTTTGTTGTATCCCGAAGAGAACCTGAAAAAGGGGATGCCGATGTTTTGTTTTCAGACACGCTTTAGTATAGAACGCTGTTATTTTTCGGACAATCCACAAAATGAGAAAAGTGTCTGATATAACAGAAAAGCGGCAGGCAGCAGAAACACCGGGGAGACGCAGACGGAGCATCCACCTACGGATCAAGATATTGAGAGAAAGGAAAGAAACGACGGATGCCTGAAAAATTGGCAAAATAGAATAAAATCGAAAGAAAAAGAAACGAAAAACAGGATAAAATGCTGAAAAATCAATTGACATCCACTCCAAAACTTCGTATCATAAAGACAGAATGGGGCGCGTTCGGAAAGCAATCTGCGCACCGGAAAATACAGGAGGTAAGCTTAAAATGGGTAAATGGCAGAGAAGTCTTTACCAGCCGGTTCTGCCGCTGGGAAAAGACGGAAAAAGAGTAACAGGAAGCGCGGAACATATCGCACTTTCCAGAAAAGCAGCAGGAGAAGGTATGGTTCTGGTGAAAAACGAGAACGACACACTGCCGCTCGCAAAAGGCACAAAAGTAGCTTTATTTGGAAAAGGAACGATTGATTACGTAAAAGGCGGCGGCGGAAGCGGTGACGTTACGGTCGAGTATATCCGCAACTTCTACGAAGGCATGAAGATCAAAGAAGCCGAGGGGGAGGTTTCTCTGTTCCATGAGCTGCCGGAATTCTATGAGAAAAATGTAAAAGAGCAGTATGCTGCAGGCGCTGTACCGGGCATGACAAGAGAGCCGGAAGTACCGGACGAGCTGGTACAGAAAGCAAAAGCATATACCGATACCGCAATCATCACCATCTGCCGTTTCTCCGGCGAGGGCTGGGACCGCAAATGCCAGATCACCGAGGAAGGCTATGAGCTGTTTGAGGATGAGAAAAAACAGATCGAGCTGAGCGCCAGCATCTTCGAAAACGGCGACTTCTGCCTGACAAACGGCGAAGCAGCCATGGTAGAAAAAGTAAAAGCAAACTTTAAAAATGTCATCGTTGTCATGAACGTCGGCGGTATGGTTGATACCAGCTGGTTCAAAGACTGCAAAGAGATTCCGGCGGTGCTGATGGCATGGCAGGGCGGCATGGAAGGCGGCCTCGCGGCAGCGGACGTTGTAACAGGCGACGTCAACCCATCCGGTAAACTGGTTGATACCTACGCAGCAACCCTCGAGGATTATCCATCCACCGAGAACTTCCATAAATCCGTTTATTACGTGGATTACAACGAGGATATCTACGTTGGCTACCGTTATTTCGAGACGATTCCTGGCGCAGCGGAGAAGGTCAATTATCCGTTCGGCTTCGGCCTTTCCTACACCAGCTTTGAGACAGAAGTTCTGGGGGCAGAAGAGAAGGATGGAAAGATTGTTGTAAAAGCAGCTGTTACCAACACCGGAAAACGTGCCGGAAAAGAAGTTGTACAGCTCTACTATGGCGCACCGCAGGGCAAGCTTGGCAAGCCGGCCAAAGAGCTTGGCGCTTACCGGAAAACAAGACTGCTGCAGCCAGGCGAGACACAGAGAGTCGTTCTTTCCTTTACAGTGGAAGATATGGCATCTTTTGATGACCTTGGAAAGGTTGCAAAATCTGCCTATGTTCTTGAGGCAGGAAGCTACGTCTTCTACGTTGGAAACAATGTAAGAGATGCGAAGAAACTGGACTTCACCTACGATCTGGCAGAGGCAGAAGTGACTGCACAGTACACCAGCCTTGCCGCTCCGCATAAGCTGGAAAAACGTCTCCTTGCGGATGGAACCTACGAAGCGCTTCCGACCGATAACGGCCCTGTCGAGGAAGAAGGACTGGAGCGTCAGGATAAGCTGACTCTGGAAGGCTTCCTCCCGGCAGTCAAAGCACAGGAGAGAAAGAGCTTTGGCGAGCTTATGGAAGCAGCAAAGACGAATCCGAACCTGATGAATGTGGTCGAAGGAAAAGAAACGCTCGACGAGTTTGTAGATAAGCTTCCGACAGAAGCACTTATTCATCTGCTCGGCGGTCAGCCGAACACAGGAGTTGCCAATACGTTTGGCATGGGAAATCTGCCTGAGTACGGCATCCCGAATATCATGACCGCAGACGGACCGGCAGGCCTTCGCATTCAGCCGCAGTGTGGCGTCAACACGACCGCATGGCCGTGCGCAACATTGCTTGCCTGCACCTGGGATCCGGAGCTGATCGAAGAAATCGGTAAAGCCGGCGGAGAGGAAGTCAAAGAAAACAACATCGGCATCTGGCTGACCCCGGCTGTCAACATTCACAGAAGCCCGCTCTGCGGAAGAAACTTTGAGTATTATTCCGAGGATCCGCTTGTAGCCGGAAAATCCGGTGCGGCAATGGTACGCGGTATGCAGTCCGAGCATATCGGGGCAAGTGTGAAACACTTCTGCTGCAACAACAAAGAAACAAACCGAAAAGACAGCGATTCCCGCGTTTCCGAGCGTGCGCTGCGTGAGATTTACCTGAAAGCCTTCGAAATCATCGTAAAAGAGGCAGATCCATACACAATCATGTCGTCCTACAACCTGATCAACGGCGTTCAGGCATCTGAGAACAAGGATCTTTTGACCGGTATTCTGCGCGGTGAGTGGGACTTTAAGGGAATGGTAACGACCGATTGGTGGACCCACGGCGAGCATTACCGTGAGACAAAAGCCGGAAATGATATCAAGATGGCAAACGGATACGAGGAGCGCGTACAGGAGGCATTTGAGAAGGGATACATCACCCGCGACGAAATCGCTCTTTGTGCAAAACGAATCCTGACCATGATTCTTCGCATGGACTGATGTGGATGCATGTGAATAAATAAAGAAAAGTGTGGATAACACATAAAAAAATCGTATGCTGTTGTGGAAAAAGCAACAGCATACGATTTTTTACTTTCCGGACAGGATTCTTTCCTGTTTACACGGCAATGATCTGTAGCAAGACTCTGGCGACCGCAGCGCAGTAAAAACGAGCGGAAACTACAGGAAAAAAACTGTTTTCAGGCGGCAGCCTTCTGTAGCTCTGCCATAATCTTAAATTCCCGCACGACCATAACGATGCTGACTGATGCGGCTGCAAGGTCTGCAATCGGTGCAGTGTACATCACGCCGTCAATGCCGAAGAGATACGGAAAAATCAGCAGCAGCGGAAGCAGGAAAATAATCTGTCTCGTCAGCGAAAGAAAAATACCCTTCTTCGGTGCTCCGATTGAGGTAAAGAAATTCGAGCTGACCGGCTGGATACCGTTCAGGAATGTGAAAAACAGGAAAATGCGGAAGTACCGCTCTGCAAAATGCAGGTACTCTTCTGAACCGGAACCAAAAATGCCGATAATCTGGCGCGGAAAGAACTGGAAGCAGAGGAAGGCGACGATGGAAATGGCAGTCGCCGCAAAAACTGCTTTTTTATAGGCGTCCTTCACGCGGTCATATTTCTGTGCACCGAAGTTGAAGCTGACAATCGGCTGAAGTCCCTGGGAAATGCCGATGACAAAGGAGAAGAACAGCATATTCACCTTTGAAATAATACCGGCGCATGCAAGCGGAATGTCGCTTCCATAGACGGAATTGGAGCCGTAGTAGGTCAGTGTGTTGTTCATAACGATCTGAACAACCATCATTGCCACCTGGTTGAATGCCGGAGTTGCACCAAGCGCAGCGATCCGTGCCCAGCAGGCTATTTTCGGCTTCAGATCGGAAAGAGAAAGCGGCAGCGTTTTAAAACCGCGCAGATAGAAGACAACGAGCGCGAACGATAAAATCTGTCCGGTGATCGTGGCGAGCGCTGCACCTGCCATGCCCATGTGGAAAACGAAGATGAACAGCGGGTCGAGAATCGTGTTGACGATCGCGCCGATCAGGTTACACAGCATGGAAAATTTCGGGCTGCCATCCGCGCGGATCAGGTTGGAGCCGCCGATTGTGATGATCAGAAACGGGAATCCGATGGAGGTAATTCTGGTGTAAGTACAGGCATAATCAATGACATCCGGCGTTGCACCAAAGAGAAGCATCATCGGACGCAGAAAAAGCTGAACGGCAACGCAGAGGATCACACCGAGGATTGCCAGCATGGAGATGGCATTTCCAACATAGGATTTCGCGTGCTCCGGATCCTTTCTGCCCATGCAGAGATTGAAATTTGCAGCACCGCCGATGCCGCAGAGCAGACCGATGGATGTGCAGACCATGCTGAGTGGGAACGCTACGTTGGTCGCTGCGTTTCCGAGCACGCCGATGCTGTGACCGATAAAGAGCTGGTCTACCATGTTATAGAGGGCGCTGACGAGCATCGCGATGACGCTCGGAATCGCAAAACGCCGCAAAAGAGAGCTGACCGGTTCCGAGCCGAGAGGATTTTCGGAAGGTTTCATAGAGGGTATCTCCTTTCAAATGGAATAAAAATTCATCGTTTGTATCGGGTGAACATTCACGGAAAAACTCCGAGACTATACAGTATACCATAGAAAGAAAACAGAAAACAAGAGGGTGACCGTTATTTTCAGGAAGTGTAACAGAATCGTAGCAGAACACTCTGTGTTTTTAAAAAAAGGGATTGACAAAAATAAAATATTAACCTATATTGAAACAAGGTTAACAATTCAAAAGCAGAAAGAATTGGATACAAGAACCTGCGAGGAGGATTTACATTCATGAAAAAATCAAAACTTACCACAAAACAGATTGTACTGACCGGCATGATGACGGCAGTGCTTGCGGTACTGTCCATTGTGACGATTCCGCTTCCGACCGGCGTTCCGGTGACGCTGCAGACCTTTGCAATGGCATTTTGCGGCTACGTGCTTGGCTGGAAATTGGGAGGTGCATCGTCCGCTCTTTATCTGATCCTCGGCGCGATCGGCGTTCCGGTTTATGCCGGCATGAGCGGTGGATTCGGCGCTCTTCTCGGACCGGCCGGCGGCTTTATTTTCGGATTTATTCCGATGGCAATGCTCTGCGGTGCCGGAATTAAAAAAGGCTTCCCGGGCAAACCATTCGTTCTTGGAATCGCAGGTCTTGCGGTATGTCACGCATTCGGTGTGGTACAGTTTTCCATTGTAACAGGAAACACGATCCCGGCTTCGTTCCTGGCAGTTTCCGTTCCGTACATCGTAAAAGATGTGATTTCCGTTGTAGTAGCTGAAATTCTCGGTGTAGCCGTTCGAAAAGCACTGTCAGCAGCTCATGTAATGAACTACGGAACCGCAGCATAATCACAGAGCGTTTCTGAAAAACCAAAAGATAAAAACAAGAGACAGGCATCCTGACAATCTGCCAGGTGTCTGTCTTTTTCTGTTTTGTCAAGCGGATATTCGCAATCCGCTTCGCTACTTGCCTGATTCGGTTAAAGTATTCCGCAGCAGCAGCGGTTATTTGAAAAAACGTGCAAAATGCATTTCATACAGTTTCAAAATTTTAATGAATTCCTAAGAAAGAGGCAAGAAGGCGTTAAGGGAGATATGGTAGGATAGAAAGCAGGAAAGAACAACAAAGGGGTTTGAAACTATGAGAAAAAGAACACGAAAACACCGGGGAACAGCGGGAAAAATGGTTGGAGGTTTTCTGGCATTTTTCTGCCTGATCCTGCTGATGGCCGGAATGTTCTGGGCAATCCAGGGATATGTTTCCTATCAGAAGGCAGTGAAGGAAAAGCCGCTCGCGCAGGCGGTAGAGGAAATCAGAAGCGAAGCACAGTGGGTTCCCCTGAAACAGGTGCCGGAGCTGTACAAAAAAGCGGTGCTTGCTGTCGAGGATCACCGGTATTACACACATCACGGGATAGACTGGATCAGCATGGCGCGCGCGGTTGTACATGACATCCGCGTGATGAAACCGGAGCAGGGAGGCAGTACTATCACACAGCAGCTGGTAAAAAACATGTATTACGATCAGAATAAGACACTTGCCAGAAAAGCGGCAGAGGCGTGGACAGCACTCTATGTGGAACGACAGCTCTCCAAGGAAGAAATTCTGGAGCTGTACATCAACACTATTTATTTCGGGGATGGCTATTACGGACTCAAAGAAGCATCGCGTGGTTATTTCGGAAAAGAGCCGCAGGATCTGACCGACAGCGAAGCCGTTCTCCTCGCCGGAATCCCGAATGCACCGTCCGCCTACGCACCGTCGCGCCACGCGGATCTGGCGCTGCAGCGGGAAAAGCAGGTGCTGGCGGCAATGGTAAAATATGGATACCTGGAACAAAGTGAGACGGACAGCCTGCTGTGGGATGCGGCAGCCGATCCGGTTCTGGCACGATAGAAAGAAAAGTGAGGAAAAAAGAATGGGAAAACTGATCAGACTGGGGGCAACAGCGCTGTCCATGATTGGAATTTTGGTGATGATTCTCTGTGTGCAGGCGGCGATTTTATTTGTGAGGCTGTGCATCCGAAGAAAGCAGAAAAAAATTGAGCTGAAATAAGAGAAGGAAAAATGTGAGCAGAATTGCCGGAAGAAAAACGGTGATTCTGCTCGCGTTTTTTTCTGTGAGCAATCCGATTGCGTTTCCGCCGGGAAAAAGGTATAATGAAAAACAGGCAAAAAAATGGTAAAACAGACAGCTTTTGAGGAAAAATAAATGGAACAGAAAGACAGCGCAGAACGGATTTTAAAACAGATTCCCTATGAGATCGTGTATTCCGCCCGTAAAACGCTCGCCGTCCAGGTCAAAGCGGATGGAAGCGTGGTGGTGCGCGCACCGAAACGGATGGCAAAATACAAAATCGAAGCATTCTTAAAAGAAAAACAGGATTGGATTCACACACACCGGGAAAAAGCGTTGGCGGCCGCAGAGCAGAAAGCAGCGAACCGTCTGACGGAAGCAGAACGAAAAGCGGCGGTTAAACGTGCGGCGCAGATGCTGGCGGAAAAGACGGCACATTTTGCAAAAGAGATGGGCGTAACGTATGGCAGAATCACAATTCGTGAGCAGAAAACCCGCTGGGGCAGCTGCAGCAGCGCCGGAAACCTGAACTACAACTGGAAGCTGGTGCTGATGCCGGAGCACGTGATGGATTACGTCGTTATCCACGAGCTGGCGCACCGGAAAGAGATGGACCATTCCGCGCGGTTTTACGCGGTGGTGGCACAGCAGATGCCCGATTACAAAGTGTGGCAGAGCTGGCTGAAGGAGCATGGAAGAGAGTACTGAAAAAGAGAGGCAAAACAAATGATACTGACCGAAGAAAAAACATATATCATCAATGTGACGGAAGTCGATACCGACGCAGAGCTCGGTTTAAATAAGAAAGATATTATGATCAAATACACGAATCTGGAGCTGCTGCACGCGGTTCTTGCAAGCACGATGCCGTACGGCCGTCTGTCGGCGCGCTACCGCGGAAAACGGAAGGCGGAGCTGCAGTCACGGATTGCGATGGTGGAGAGTGTGCTCGAAACACGCGGCGACCAGCTGACAAAAGCGGAGCAGATTATGTATCTCGACACGGCGGAGCGCAGTGCAATCTGTCATTATCTCGGCATCATCTACACGCGGCTGATTGCGCAGAAGCTGTACGGAATTGACTGTATGGTACCGCTGAACCTGATCGAGCAGCCGGGGGAGAAAAAATTTGTAAAATACAACGGTGCATACCGCCAGGATCTGATCGGATACGGAAAGCAGAACGCATGGAGCGTCTGGGAGCCGGTCGGCAGGAGCGAGAACAGCCAGGCGGCCTTTGGAAACGGATGCCGGGCGGCGTCGGAGATCGAGAAGATCAATGAAAATCCGCTGGCGAAGAGCGCGGCGTGCATGACGTATTACGAGAGAGGCTATCTGAATGCCGTTGTAAAAGAGCCGGAGCGGACCGGGGACGGGACACTTTGGTTTCCAGAGGAGAATTATTTCAAAGCATATTATCAGCCGCTTTTCGAGCTGTTTGCGGACGAACAGCCGGGTGAGCTGTACGGAAGCAGCGGCGGCTTTGAACTGGAGCTGACTCTGCCGTGGACGGAGGAAGGAAAACGCGGCTTCCGCCATCTGCAGATCGGAACGGATCAGGTGACGATTGCATTGATGCGGGAAGGGAAGTACGATCAGATCTTAAAGCGGATGGAAAACGTTTTGGATTTATCAAAAGAGTGCAGATTCTGCGGGGAAGATGGCATCTGGGTAGGCGCAGAGTAAAGGTCATCGGAAGTGCCGAAGCTGCCGGGGATGATGGTACACAGATTCTGTGTGGGAAAAGCGAAAAAGAAAGGACAAGAGCAATGGCAAAAAAAATGGAAACTCCAAAGGACGAAGGGCTGCAGGGGAATGAAACGATAGAGGAAGCAATTCTGGGACTGCAAAAGGAGCCGACGCCGGAACTGCTGGCACATGTGCTGACGGTAATCCGCCGCAGAATGAAAGAGGGCGGACAGGCGATTCTTTCCGTGGAACCGCCATCCGGCGACGATCAGATCCGGATCGGAACGGTAAAGAGCGCAGACGGAAAAGTCTGGTGGGCCGCGTTTACGAGCTTTGATGAGGAATTAAAGGGGAGCAGCAGCGTGAAATCTACGTTTCTCGTGAGTCTGGAACAGCTGATCCACATGGCATCCGAAACAAAGGAGATCAGCGGTGTGATTTTCAATCCGTGGAACCGCACGATCATGCTGGATCATACGCTGCTTTCGATTATCATCGGAGAAGAGAATGCAGGACATTGATATCATATTTCACTTGGCCAGATTACGATGCTGCTCACAATCAACTTCGATTACGGATTGCGTGGGTGATGATGCTGAGAGAAAAAAAGAAAATAGCATAAAATAGCGGAAGGTGGATCTAAGGCACAAAGCACAGGAGGGAAAGATATGGGGTATCGAAAGGTGTATCGTACGGTAGATGAACAGACTACAAAAAAGATGGTAAAGATGCTGCAGCGTCATGGAATCATGGCTTATGGAAAAAGCGAAGGAGCCGGAGAAATTCTGCAGATTACAACTGGAATACCGTATCAGGGACGCGTTGTTTATGTGAAGGAAGAGCAGGCAGAGGAGGCAAAAAAACGGATTGCCGACTGGGAGAAAAAAGGGGAATTTCCTGAGCCGCTCCGAACACAGTCCCATACGCCAAAAGCAAGAATTGCAGCTCTGATCTGGGTTATTATTATTGTTATGGGGATTTTATTTAACATAGGGTTCAGTATGTTCCGGTGAACAAAAGGGAGGTTTTACAAAATGGAAGGTTTTCAGGTAACAGAAATCGGAGAAAAAATTTACTGTATTCTTGACGCGGGAAATTCGTCATTCTATGTGGTAGAAGGAGAAGAGAAAGCGGCTGTGATTGATACCGGCATCACAGCAGGCGCAAAGATTCTGCCGGTGATAAGGGAGTTGACAGATAAGCCTCTGCTGCTGGTTATCACGCATGCGCACCCGGATCACATGTATCATATCGATGAGTTCAACGAGGTTTACATGTGCCACGACGAAAAGAAGATGGACCCGGAGACGCTCAGCGTACTGACAGCGGGAAAATTAAAACCGTGGGAGGAGATTCATGACATCCGTACCGATTCCGTGATTCCGCTCGGCGGCACAGAGCTGGCCGTCTGTCAGACACCGGGCCATACGCCGGGCAGTGTTGTCGTGCTGGAGACGAAACAGAATTACCTGTTCACCGGAGATGCGATCGGAAGCGGCTGCGGTGTCTGGATGCAGGTGCCGGGCGGAACGAGCCTGGAAGAGTATTACGATGGTCTGGTTGGTCTGATGGCGTGGCTGGTGAAAAAGGGCGGCCGCATGAAATTCTTCGGCGGTCATCACACGCAGGTGTTTGAATCGACGGCGCATCCGGTTTACAATCCGCTCAGCCTCGGCGTTCTCGCAGATCTCATCGACCTTGTGGATCAGGTGATCCACGGCGAAAACCTAGGACGGCCAAGCAATGCGAAGCCGTTTTCGAAAGAACAGGTCCGCTACGCGTCGTACGGCCGCGCAGAAATGCAGTACTGTGCATCGCGGATTCACCGAAAATAAGCGCGTGAAATCTTAAAACTTCCATAAGAAGAAAGGTTTTTGCCCGCGGCGGCTTGACAAAATAAAAAAACGCGATTATGATAAATGCAGTTTCTATTCCAACAGAAAAAGAAAAGGTTATGAGGAAGAGGAGTACATGGCAGGCCCCAAAAGAGAGGACGGTTCACCGGCTGAAAGGCTGTCCGGGAAGGTGGTCATGGAAGGTAGCTTCTGAACCGGAGAGCTGAAAAGCACAGAAGATGTGATGATTAGGTTCTCACGCATGAGTCACGTTACAGACTCCGAAACGAGATACAAATTAAGGTGGTACCGCGGAATTTTCGCCCTTTGCATGCATGTTATGTGTATGTGAAGGGCGTTTTTGATTTAAGACAAGCCTCTGCGGGAATAAATACCACAATACACCAAACATAAAAGGAGGATCTCATGAGCAAAGAACTCGCAAAGACCTACGATCCGAAAGGACTCGAGGACAGACTGTATCAGAAATGGCTGGATAAAGGATATTTCCACGCCACTGTAAACCCGAACAAAAAACCGTTTACCATTATGATGCCGCCTCCGAACGTAACCGGACAGCTTCACATGGGCCATGCACTCGACAACACCATGCAGGATATTCTCTGCCGTTTCAAACGGATGGAGGGATATGAAGTCCTCTGGCAGCCGGGAACCGACCATGCGGCGATTGCAACCGAGGTAAAGGTTACCAATATGCTCAAAGAGCAGGGCATCGACAAAGATGAAATCGGACGCGAAAAATTCCTGGAGCATTGCTGGGAGTGGAAAAAAGAGTACGGCGGACGCATCAACAGCCAGTTAAGAAAGATCGGCTCCTCCGCAGACTGGGAGAGAGAACGCTTCACCATGGACGAGGGATGCTCCAAAGCCGTAGAAGAAGTATTCTGCCGTCTGTATGAAAAAGGATGGATCTACAAAGGAAGCCGCATCATCAACTGGTGCCCGGTATGCCAGACTTCCATCTCCGATGCAGAGGTTGAATATCAGGAGCAGGCAGGCCACTTCTGGCACATCAACTACCCGGTAGTTGGAGAAGAAGGCCGCTTCGTAGAAATCGCAACGACCCGTCCGGAGACTCTGCTCGGCGATACTGCCGTAGCTGTCAATCCGGAGGATGAAAGATATACAGATATTGTAGGAAAAATGCTGAAGCTTCCGCTGACCGACCGTGAGATCCCGGTTATCGCAGATGCTTACGTAGACAAAGAGTTCGGAACCGGATGCGTAAAAATCACACCGGCACACGACCCGAACGATTTTGAGGTAGGAAAACGCCACAACCTCGAAGAGATCAACATCTTAAACGATGACGGAACCATGAACAACAAGTGCGGCAAATACGCCGGCATGGACCGCTACGAGGCAAGAAAAGCCATGGTAGAGGATCTCGAGAAGCTTGGCCTTCTTGTAAAAGTAGTGGATCACGTTCACAACGTAGGAACCCACGACAGATGTAAGACAACCGTAGAGCCGATGATCAAACCACAGTGGTTTGTAAAAATGGCGGATATGGCTGCCGCTGCCAGCGAAGCAGAGAAGAACGGGGAAGTAAACTTCATCCCGGATCGTTTCAGCAAGATTTATCAGAACTGGCTGAACAATATCCACGACTGGTGTATTTCCCGTCAGCTCTGGTGGGGTCATCGTATCCCGGCCTATACCTGTGATGACTGTGGCGAGATCACGGTTGTAAGAGGCGGAATGCCGGAAAAATGCCCGAAATGCGGCAGCACCCATCTCACTCAGGACCCGGATACCCTGGACACCTGGTTCAGTTCTGCTCTGTGGCCGTTCTCCACGTTAGGATGGCCGGAGAAAACACCGGAATTTGATTACTTCTATCCGACGGATGTTCTCGTAACCGGATATGACATCATTTTCTTCTGGGTTATCCGTATGGTATTCTCCGCACTGGAGCAGACCAAACAGGTTCCGTTCCACCACGTACTGATTCACGGACTCGTTCGTGACTCCCAGGGACGCAAGATGAGTAAATCCCTCGGAAACGGTATCGATCCGCTCGAAGTCATTGACAAATACGGTGCAGATGCTCTCCGTCTGACTTTGATGACCGGTAATGCACCTGGAAACGATATGCGTTTCTACTGGGAGCGTGTAGAAGCCAGCCGTAACTTCGCAAACAAAGTATGGAACGCTTCCCGTTTCATCATGATGAACCTGGAAAAAGCAGAAGTTCCGTCTGAAATGCCAAAAGACAAACTGACACTGGCAGATAAATGGATTCTTTCTAAGGTAAACACGCTGGCAACGGAAGTAACGGACAACATGGACCGCTACGAGCTCGGCATCGCCGTACAGAAAGTTTACGACTTCATATGGGAGGAGTTCTGCGACTGGTACATCGAGATGGTAAAACCGCGTCTGTACAGCGAGACCGACGAGACGAAGGGCGCTGCACTGTGGACCTTAAAAACCGTTCTCGGCAATGCACTGAAACTGCTGCATCCGTTCATGCCGTTCATCACAGAGGAAATCTACTGCACGCTGAATCCGGAAGAGGATTCCATCATGATCGCTGCATGGCCGAAAGAGACCGAAGACTTTGCATACGCAGAGGATGAGGCAGCTGTTGAGATGATGAAAGAGGCCGTAAGAAGCATCCGTGGTGTACGCACCAGCATGAATGTACCGCCGTCAAAGAAAGCAAGCGTATTCGTTGTAACCGAAGATGCTGCTGTACAGGAAACCTTCAAAAATGGTGCTGTATTCTTCGGAACTCTGGCAGGAGCAAGCGAAGTTCACGTACAGGCAGATAAAGCCGGCATTGCAGACGATGCGGTATCTGCAGTGATCCCGCAGGCAACGATTTATATTCCGTTTGCCGAGCTGGTTGACCTCGAAAAAGAGATCGCCCGTCTCGAAAAAGAGGAGGAGCGTCTGACAAAAGAAATCGCACGTTCCAACGGCATGCTTGGAAACCCGAACTTTATTAACAAAGCTCCGGAGGCAAAGGTTCAGGCAGAGAAAGAAAAACTGGCGAACTATCAGCAGATGATGGAGCAGGTTCAGACAAGATTGGAGCAGCTGAAAAAATAAATGAAAAAAGGAAAAAAACTGCATGGAAACAAGGAAACCGTAGTGAAAGTCTGCAACTGGCTCTCTTTACCACTGCAGGCCCTGGGATGCTGTATTCTGTATCTGGTGATTGAAGCATTTTCCCGCCATTCGCTGGCATCTGCATGGAGCTACATGGTGGAAAGCCCATGGGTCTTTTTGTACAATGCATTTTTGATCTTCACTACCTTTATGGTAGTTTATCTGTTCCGCAGACGTGTGCTGGTGCGGCTCATCATGAGCAGCTTCTGGCTGCTGCTCGGCATCATTAACGGTGTGATTCTGGCAAACCGCGTCACGCCGTTTACCGGACCGGACTTGCGGAATTTAAGCGACGGCGCAAAGGTCGTGACGAAGTATCTGTCGAAAGGTACCATGATCCTCGTCGTAGCAGCCCTTGTGGCATTATTGGCATTTTTTGTATGGGTCTGGATCAAAGGACCGAAATTTCAGGGGAAAATCCGCTGGTATCTGAATGTGCCGTTGATTGCTCTGGTAATTGTACTCTTTACGGGAGCAACAAATCTGGCGCTTGCAAAGCGTGTGCTTTCCAGCTATTTCGTCAACATCGCATTTGCCTACCAGGATTACGGCTATCCGTACTGTCTGGCAGTCACCCTGTTTGATACGGGAATTTCAGAGCCGAACGGCTATTCCGAACAGCTCGTGAAACAGATTGAGACGAGTGAAGGCGAACAAAAAGAGGATGATACGGTAAAACCGAATATTATCTTTTTGCAGCTGGAGTCCTTTTTCGATCCGGAGCTGGTTAATTTCCTCAACATTTCCGAGGATCCGATCCCGTATTACCGGCAGCTGATGAAGGATTATTCTTCCGGTTATCTCCGCGTGCCGGTGGTGGGAGCCGGAACAGCAAACACAGAGTTTGAAACTATTTCCGGCATGAGCCTCCGGTATTTCGGAGCGGGTGAGTATCCGTACAAATCGGTGCTTTCAGAGGAGACGTGTGAGAGTGCGCCGTATGTTTTAAAGAATCTTGGCTATGCGACCCATGCGATCCACAACAATGAAGCAAACTTCTATTCCAGAAGAAGTGTGTTCTCACGTCTTGGTTTTGATACCTTTACCTCGGAGGAATATATGCCGGATATCTCGGATGTGACGGCGACAGGATGGGTAAAAGACCATATTCTGACAAAAGAGATCATAAAAACGCTCGATGCGACAGACGAACCGGATTATATCTATACGATTTCGGTACAGGGCCACGGTGATTATCCGACAGAGCCGGTGCTTGACGATCCGGAGATTACAGTGACAGGCGCGGAAGACCGGGAAAAAAATAATTACTCCTGGGAATATTATGTAAATCAGATTCATGAGATGGACATATTTGTCAAAGAGCTGACGACAAAGCTTGCGGATTATCCGGAGCCGGTGGTACTTGTGATGTACGGGGACCATCTGCCAACGATGGGACTGAAAGTAGAAGATCTGGAGAACCGCTATCTGTATCAGACCGAATACGTAATCTGGGATAATATGGGACTGAAAAGAAAACAGGAAAACATTGCTTCCTACCAGATTGCAGCAGAGGTTATGAACCGTGTGGGAATTCATGACGGAACCATTTTCCGGTATCATCAGACGAGACGGAATACGAAGAATTATCAGGTGGATCTCGAGGTGCTGCAGTATGATATGCTGTATGGAAAACGGTACGTTTACGGAGAAGACGGAGAGACACCGTATGAGCGTGTGAAGCTGCAGATGGGTGCTTTGCCGGTAACACTGGAACGAATCGAAAAATCCGGAGAAGATACCTGGTATTTTTACGGAGAAAACTTTACGGCATCGAGCCGTGTGGAAGTCAACGAGGAGATACAGGATACCGTCTATGTCAGCCCGTCGATTCTGATGGTGCATAGTCTGACCCTGGAAGACGGTGATCAGATTACAATCGCGCAGCAGAGCAACAGCTCGACGAAGAAGGTGCTGACAAGGACAGAGCCGATGATGTATGAAGAGCCAAAAACGGTATCTACACCGACGTCGACGCCGAACCCGGACAGCACGAAAACAGATGTGACGCAGGAAAATGCCAATACGAGCACTGCGCCGCAGGATGAACTGACGGCAGCGCCGTCCGGTGCGCCGGAGGGCGAAGGCGACAAGATTGAGCCGTCAAAAACAGAAAACAGCGATAAACCGGCCGAAGACGGCGGTCTGCAGAATTAAAAAGAGTGTCCGAAAGATCATACAGTGGGGCGGATTTTGACGTCCCACTGTATCTTTTTACGGGGAAAGTCGAAAAGTCGGGACAAAATTTTGAAAATTGCTATGGACATATCCGGTCACTCGATTATAATGATACTAGGGTTTGAAAGCAGCCCTAAAATACTGAAGAATGGTGAAATAAAGTGAATTATACAGAAGCAGTTGATTATATCGAAACAATACCGAAATTTACGGTGAAGCATCCGCCGGAACATACGAGGGAGCTTCTTTCGCGCCTTGGGAATCCGCAGGAAGGGATCAAAATTATCCATGTGGCGGGCACGAACGGAAAGGGAAGCGTCTGCGCGTACTTGAATGCGATGCTGCTTGCAGGCGGCAAAAAGACAGGACTTTTTACCTCCCCGCACCTTGTACGCATCAACGAGCGGTTTCAGATCAACGGGGAAGATGTGTCGGATGAGCAGTTTCTCGACGCATTTCTCAAAGTGGAAAAAGCAGCCAAAGAATACGAGGCGGAGGGCGAAGGCCATCCGAGCTATTTTGAGACGCTGTTCCTGATGGGAATGCTGATTTTCAAAGAAGCCGGCGTGGAATACCTGGTCATGGAGACCGGCCTTGGCGGACGGCTGGATGCGACAAATGTGGTCGAAAAGCCGCTGGCATGCATCATCACGTCCATCAGCCGCGACCACACCGAGTATCTCGGCGACACCCTCGAGGCGATTGCGGGAGAGAAAGCCGGCATCATCAAAGCCGGTGTCCCGGTAATCTACGACGCCAGCCAGCCAGGTCCGGCTTCTGTCATTGCCGCAAAGGCGAAAGAGATGGGAAGCCCGGCATGGCCGATGGAGCCGTCGTTCTATGAGATGAAAACACAGAGCCGCGAGGGTATCACCTTTACCTTTGCATATCCGGGCGGCGAAAAAGCAGAGCTTGCGATTCCGTACGTGGCAAAATACCAGATGATGAATGCAAGCCTTGCGTTCTACACGATGCATATTCTGCAGGACGTGCACGACATTCCTAAGAACGTGCTTGCGGAAGGCCTTTCGAAGATCAAATGGCCGTGCCGTATGGAAATGGCTGCGCCGGGCGTCATCATCGACGGCGCGCACAACGAGGACGGCATTGCACAGTTTGTCAGCACGGCAGGCTATTTTGCGAAAGAAAACGAGATCACGATTCTGTTCACGGCAGTTGCAGACAAGCACTATCATGAGATGATCGGTGAAATCTGCGAGGGCATCCATCCGTCCCATGTTGTTGCAACGCAGATCGACGGAAGCCGCGTCGTACCGGCGGAAGTGCTTGCAGAGGACTTCAGAAAAGCAGGATGCACGGATGTCTGCGCGGAACCGGAGATCGGGGCAGCGTATGAGAAGGCACTGGGCAAAAAGGGCAGCGGCATGCTGTTCTGCGTGGGTTCTCTGTATCTGGCGGGCGAACTGAAAGCATATCTTGCAAAGCGGAATGGTTAGCGAATACAGGAAGGAATTTTTTGTTTATGTTAAATTACGAAGAAGAACTGAAGAAGTTTAAACCATGTCTCGATGTGGACGAGGTGGAGGATGCGATTTACAGCCGTGATCTGACGGATGTGATCGACATTTTGAAAGAAATGATGAAAAACGACAAGCCGGAACAGGAAAACGAGACAGAAGCGGAAAAGGAAGAGTAAGGTGCCGGAATGAACTGTATGAATTGTAAATCGGTTGTGGATGTCGGAATGGAGATCTGTCCCAACTGTGGTTTTAACCTGAGAGTACAGAGAAAATGTTTTTCTCTTTCGAATATGTACTACAATCTGGGCCTCGACAAGGCAGAGATCCGGGATCTTTCCGGAGCGATCGATATGCTGCGGCGGAGTCTGAAGTTTAACAAATACAATATCCATGCGCGGAACTTGTTAGGCCTTGTCTATTTTGAGACGGGTGAAGCGGTTGCGGCGTTAAGTGAGTGGATCATCAGCAAGAATATTATGCCGGAGAATAATGTGGCGACGGAGTATATTGCGACGCTGCAGGCGGAGCAGGCGAAGCTGGATATGATCAATCAGACGATCAAGAAATACAACAGTGCGCTGAAATGCTGCCGCGAGAACAATGAGGATGTGGCTGCGATCCAGCTGCGCAAGATTCTGAACCAGAATCCGAAGCTGATCAAGGGATATCATCTGCTGGCGCTGATTTATATTCACAAGGGTGAGTATGAGAAAGCGCGGAAGATTCTGAAAAAGGCGGCGAAAATTGACAAGACGAACTCGACGACGCTTCGTTTCCTGAAGGAGGTTGATTTCCAGACGGGTACGCAGACGTCGCTGGAGCCGCGGCGGTTCGGCCGCAGGGAGCGTACGGAGGAGCAGCGCGAGGACGAGCGTGAGCGTGTGGTAAGCGGGGATACGGTGATTATTCCGCCGACGTTCCGCGAGACGTCTACAGCGGCAACGATGCTGAATATCGGTATTGGGCTGGTGCTTGGCGCACTGGTTGTGTGGTTCCTGATCGGGCCTGCGAATACGCAGCGAATTAACCGGCAGGCGGACGAGAAGGTTGTGGAATACAGCGGCAAGATGGCGAGCCAGGAGGCCCAGCTGAACCAGCTCCAGAGCCAGGTGGATTCTCTGAACGAAACGACGGCTTCTGCGCAGCAGCAGATCCAGACGGCACAGGATACGGCGGCTTCCTACGAGAACCTTTTAAAGGCTGTGGAAGCGCAGCAGCAGGGCAACACGAGCAACGCAACAAACGCACTGACCGAGGTCAACCCGGAGGTGCTTTCTGTGGACGCAAAGGCTGTGTATGACACTATTTACAAGAGCATGCAGTCGTCTATGTTCCAGGAGCTTTCGCAGTCGGGTGTGAATGCATTTGACGATGCGAATTACACTGAGGCGATTGATAAGCTTTCGAAGGCTAAGAATATCAACGACAGTGACTATACGGTGCTTAACTATCTGGCGCATGCGTATCGGCTGAGTGGGGATACCGATAATGCGATTTCGGTGTTCCAGGAGATCATCGATAAGTTCCCGGGAACCCAGAAGGCTACTAAGGCCGAGCAGCAGATTGAGGCGCTGGGGGGGACTGTGAAGACGGAGGAATAGTGAGGACGGATGCCCACGGGGCAGAATGCCGCAGGAGATGCGGCGCTGTTTCGTCGGGCTGATACCACTGACTACGCGGAGGTTGCGTGGGACGAAGGGCAAAAAAGTATAAAAGTGAGAAGATAAAACACAAAAGATGAAATTCGCTTTACGGCGAAAAATCTTTTGTGTTTTTTATTTTATGACAGGAAAGAGGGAGGATAGGAAATGGATAATCGTGTTTGGGTGAAGGATGCGGTGATGACGATTCGGCTTCCGGAAGAGGTGGATCATTTTGTGGCTGACCGGCTTCGGGAGGAGGCGGGGGAGATTTTGGTGGAGAGGAATGTGAGGGAGGTGGTGTTTGATTTTCGGAAGACGGTGTTTATGGACAGTTCGGGGATTGGACTGGTGATGGGGAGGTTTCGGGAGATGGAGCTGATTGGCGGGAAGGTGAGAGCGGTGCATGTGGGAGAGCGGATGCGGAGGATTCTGGTGATGTCGGGGGTGACGCGGGTGATTGAGGTGGAAGAGGAGAAGACGTGGAAGTAGGTTTTGGACGGGGAGTGGGCAGAAAGGGGAATGGGATGATGCGAGAAAGGATGAAAACAGAAGAGAAGATGCGGTGGAATACGATGACGCTGGAATTTGAGAGCCGTCCCTGCAATGAGAGTTTTGCGCGGGTGTCTGCGGCGGCGTTTCTGGCGCAGCTGAATCCGACGGTGGAGGAAGTGGCGGATGTCAAGACGGCGATTTCGGAGGCGGTTACGAATGCGATGATTCACGGATACCGGCAGGAAAAAGGGAAAATTCAGATGAAGTGTGTGCTGGATCTGGAGGAGAAGGTGTTTCAGGTGACGGTAAAAGATACCGGCGTCGGGATCGAAAATGTGGAGAAGGCGATGGAGCCGATGTTTACGACCTGCCCGGAGCTGGAGCGGTCGGGGATGGGGTTTTCGTTTATGGAGGCGTTTATGGATGAGCTGGAAGTAAGGTCGCATCCGGGATGGGGGACGGAAGTGGTGATGAAACGGAAAATCGGTGTGCATCCGGAAATGTAAGGGCCGGATCGGAAGTCATAGGAGTCAGAATGCATGGAACATACGCTTGCCCTGATCGAAAAGGCACACGAAGGGGATAAAGCGGCAAGGGATACACTGGCAGAGGAAAATATGGGACTGGTCTGGAGCATGGTGAGGCGGTTTGCAAACCGCGGGGTGGAGATGGAGGATCTGTGCCAGATCGGGAGCATTGGGCTGTTGAAGGCGATTGATAAATTTGATCCTTCGTTTGAAGTCTGTTTTTCGACGTATGCGGTTCCGATGATTGCGGGGGAGATCCGGCGGTTTCTGCGGTCGGAGGGGATGGTGAAGGTGAGCCGCCCGATCCGGGAACTGGCGTGGAAAGCGTATGCGGTGCGTGAGCGGCTGGAGCGGGAGAACGGGCGCGATCCGACGCTGGCGGAGATAGCGGGGGAGCTTGATGTTACCGTGGAAGAAATCGTGGAGGCGATGGAGTCCGGCGCGGAGGTGGAATCGCTGCAGAAGACCATCTATCAGGGGGAAAACCACGATATTTCTCTGATGGACCGCATTCCGGAAAAAGAGAACGGGCAGGAAAAGCTGCTGAACCGGATTTTCTTGGAAGAGCTGTTGGGACGACTGCCCGCGAAGGAGCGGCAGCTCATCTACATGCGCTATTTTCAGGACATGACGCAGGCGCAGATCGCCGGAAAACTGGGGATTTCGCAGGTGCAGGTGTCGCGGATGGAAAAGAAGATTCTGCGGCAGATGCGGATGGAAAAGGTCTGACAAAAATACAAATCCGGCGGAAGGGCGCTTTTCCTGGGAAAGGCAGAGAAAAGCGCCTGAAACCCGGGCGGATAAAGGAAGAAAAGAAAGGCGAAGCGGGGAAAGGCGGCAGAAAGTTTAAAAATATTCACTGGAATATCGGAGGAAGGTGTGCTACAATGAGCGAAATACGAAGAAAGGCAGGTGGAAGAACATGGATTATCTGACAGAAAATGTGGCGGTCAATCTGAAACGGATCCGGCAGTCGAAAGGGATGAGTCTCGACCAGGTCTCAGAGCAGACCGGGGTCAGCAAGAGTATGCTCTCGCAGATCGAAAAGGGAACGGCGAACCCGTCGCTTGGCGTGCTCGGGAAGATTACGAGCGGCCTGCGGATTGAATTTCAAGAGCTGATTGCAACGCCGCTGGTGGATAGTTATCTTGTGACACCGGAGGATCTGGTTCCGACGAAAGAGCTGGAGGGGCAGTACACTGTGTGGACGTGCTTTCCGTATGAGGACACGCGGCTTGTGGAAATCTACCGCATCGACATCGAACCGGGCGGAACGTATGTGAGCGGCGGCCACGGAGAGAAAACAAGAGAGTACCTGGTGGTGACAGATGGCGTGATGACCGTGGAGTGCAATGGAAAAGAGCATGAGATCCACCTGAAGCAGGCATTCCGTTTCGAGACAGACCAGACCCACATCTACCGCAACAGAGGGACGGAGAAGACGAGCTGCATGTGTTTCTTTCTCGACTATCACTAAAAGCCGCAGAATAACAGGCTTTCTTTTTTTGAATGAACTGTTCAATATAATGGACAGAAATCCGCTGGAACATCAGAATAAAAAACAACGGATATGAAAAAAATACGGCGGAAGACGAAAAAACATCAAAAAAATAGAAAAAGCGGGTGTTAAAAAAAAAACAAAAATAAAAAACTTTTTAAAAAAAAGTAATTGACAAATATAGGGAGTGGTGCTATTGTATGGTTGTACAAAATAATAAACGAAAAACAAAGCAAAGACGCTTACCAACGAGTAGTCTTTGCTTTTTTGTTTTTTATTTAAAAAATCTTTTCAACGCTATGGGAGGATAACACTATGAGATTAAAAGACACAGGATTAACGGTTCAAGACATCAAAGACAAAGTAAACAAGTACATGATCGAGACCTACGAGCGTTTCGATTTCCTTGCAGAAACCGCAGAGGGGATGTACATGTACGACGAAAACGGAACGCCGTATCTTGACTTTTACGCAGGAATCGCCGTAAACAACGCCGGAAACAGAAACCCGAAAGTTGTTGCAGCAGCAAAAGAGCAGCTCGACGATATCATGCATACCTTCAACTATCCATACACCATCCCGCAGGCACTGCTTGCTGAGAAAGTCTGCGAGACCATCGGCATGGACAAGATTTTCTATCAGAACTCCGGTACCGAGGCGAACGAGGCCATGATCAAAATGGCAAGAAAGTACGGCATCGAGAAATACGGCCCGAACCGTTACCACATCGTAACCGCAAAGATGGGCTTCCATGGAAGAACCTTCGGTGCCATGTCTGCAACCGGTCAGCCGGGCAACGGATGCCAGGTTGGATTCGGACCGATGACCTACGGATTCTCCTACGCACCGTACAATGATCTGCAGGCCTTCAAAGATGCATGTACCGAAAACACCATTGCCATCATGGTTGAGCCGGTACAGGGCGAAGGCGGTGTTCATCCGGCAACGAAAGAGTTCATGCAGGGACTCCGGAAGTTCTGTGATGAGAACGACATGCTGCTTCTGATTGATGAAGTACAGACCGGCTGGTGCAGAACCGGTGCGGTAATGTCTTACATGAATTACGGCATCAAACCGGATATCGTATCCATGGCAAAAGGTCTTGGCGGCGGAATGCCGATTGGCGCAATCTGCGCAACAGCTGAAGTAGCAAAAGCCTTTACCCCGGGATCTCACGGAACTACCTTCGGCGGCCATCCAGTCAGCTGTGCAGCAGCACTGGCAGAAGTCAACGAACTGATCGACCGCGACCTTGCCGGAAATGCAAAGAAAGTCGGTGATTACTTCGCAGAAAAATTAGCAAAACTGCCGCATGTCAAAGAAGTCAGACATCAGGGACTGCTGGTCGGCGTAGAGTTTGATGATACCATCAGCGGCGTAGAAGTCAAACATGGCTGCCTTGACCGCCATCTGCTGATCACCGCCATCGGAGCGCACATCATTCGTCTGATCCCTCCGCTTATCGTAACCGAGGAGGACTGCGACAAGGCAGTTGCTATCATCGAAGAAACCGTAAAAGCTCTGGAAAAATAAAGAATTCTTATAGAAACAAAGAAAATCTCATAGCGTGAAAAGAACAGGACAAGGACGTCAAAAAGCAAAGAACCATGCTTCGCCCCTGTCCTGTTTTTCTTTTCATTCTGTGAATCGGAAACAACAGGTAAAACAGAGAAATTAAATGTGAGAGGAAAACGGTATGGGACATCTGGTTATCACAATCGGCTGCGAGTACGGAGCCAAAGGAAATGCCATCGGCAGGAAAATTGCGGAGGATCTCGGAATTAAGTTCTACGACCGCGAACTGGTGGATCAGATTATTGAAGAAGTCGGAATTCCGAAAGACATCATGAACCGTGTAGAAGAGGGCGGTACGATTGCCGGAAAAGGAGCCGAGGGCGATGTCCGTGGATCCTTCTCCAAATATGCGGACCTGACCGAGCGTGCGATTCATGTACAGAAGCAGATCATCCGGAAACTGGCAGAAAAAGAGGCCTGCGTCATCATCGGACGATCCGCGGATTACATCTTAAAGGACAGCAAAGATATCAAGCTCCTCCGGGCTTTTATCTATGCACCGGATGAGATCCGCATTCAGAATATCATGAAGAGCCACAGCCTTTCCGAGAGCGATGCAAAAATTCTGCTGCTCGAGAAGGACAAACGGTATCACAAGCGTCATCTGGCGCTGACCGGCAGCAACCGCGGAGACCGGCACAACCGAGACATTCTGATCAACAGTGCATTCCTTGGTGTGGAGGGCACAGCGGAGTATCTCGAGGAACTGATTCAGAAGAAATACGGAAGCGGGGAGGAATAAGCCATGGAACAGAAAAAATCAGAATTTGACAAAGTATTAGGTGCATGGGATATTCTCGTCATCGCTTTCGGAGCCATGATCGGCTGGGGCTGGGTCGTATCCTCAGGAAGCTGGATTCAGAAGGGCGGCGTTGTCGGAGCTTCAATTGCGTTTGCGATCGGCGGTGTCATGATCTTCTTCATCGGACTGACTTACGCAGAACTGACTGCAGCGATGCCGCAGTGCGGCGGCGAGCATGTCTTCAGCTACAAGGCGATGGGCCCGAACGGTTCGTTCATCTGTACCTGGGCGATTATTTTAGGATACGTCAGTGTTACGTGTTTCGAGGCGTGCGCCTTCCCAACCATCATCACATATCTGTGGCCGGGATTCCTGAAAGGCTATATGTACAGCGTGGCAGGATTTGATATCTATGCTTCCTGGGTAGCCGTAGCCGTTATTGTAGCGTTCCTCATCACACTGATCAATGTGCTGGGCGCAAAAACAGCAGCCGTCCTGCAGACGGTCCTTACCTGTATCATCGGCGGCGCTGGTATCCTTCTGATTGTGGCATCCGTGATCAACGGAGATTCCAGCAATCTGCAGGGACAGATGTTCGTCGGCGAGAGCACCGGAACGATGTTCCAGAACATCATCAAAGTTGCTGTTGTTACCCCGTTCTTCTTCATCGGCTTTGACGTTATCCCGCAGGCAGCAGAGGAAATCAACGTTCCGTTAAAGAAAATCGGTAAAATGATGATTCTCTCCGTTGTACTCGCTGTTGTTTTCTATTCCTGTGTTATCCTGGCTGTCGGCTATGTGCTGAACCCGTCCGAAATCCTGAGCTCGGAAGCAGGAACCGGACTTGTCACAGCAGATGCGATGGCGAAAGCGTTCGGTACAGCGGTTATGGCAAAAGTCATCATCGTCGGCGGTATGTGCGGTATCATCACATCCTGGAACTCCTTTATGATCGGCGGTTCCCGTGCCCTGTACTCTATGGCTGAATCCTACATGATTCCGCCGATGTTCGCAAAGCTTCATCCGCAGCACAAAACTCCGATCAACGCCCTGTTCCTGATCGGCGCGCTGACTATGCTGGCTCCGTTTGCAGGACGAGGCATGATGGTGTGGATCTGTGATGCAGGTAACTTTGGATGCTGTCTTGCCTACTGTATGGTATCTCTTTCCTTCCTGATCCTGCGGAAGAAAGAACCGGATATGCCGCGTCCGTACCGTGTTCCGGCATACAAATTTGTTGGAACGATGGCGGTTCTGATGTCCGGATGCATGGTACTTGTTTACTGCATTCCTGGTTCCGGCGGAACACTGGTATGGCAGGAGTGGCTGATGGTAGGCGGCTGGAGCCTCCTCGGTGTTGTATTCTTTGCAGTCTGCAAGTTCAAATATAAAGAGAAGTTCGGCAGCCTGATCGAGCTGATCTCCGACGAGGACGCAGCGTCCCTGATGCCGGAGGCAGACGATGCGGAACTCGACGTTGTTATCGATGCAGCGATCGACCGTGTTCTTGCCAAAATGGCTGGCTGAAGCTGAGATAGGATAAAACAAAGCGTGTCGGAAAGAAAAATTTTCGGCACGCTTTCTGAAAGAAAGGGGAAAAATAAGATGAATCCATTCGAATTTTCGATTCCACAGAATATTATTGTCGGAGCAGGAACGCTTGCCAAACTGCCGGAGTGTGCCAAGAAGATGGGCGGAACCCATGCGATGATTCTTTCCGGTCCTACCCTGAAAAAAATGGGCGTTGTGGATAAAGCAGCGGACAGCCTGAAAGCGGCAGGCATCGCAGCCGATATTTTCACAGATATTGAGGTGAATCCGTCTGTGACGACAGTAGAAAAAGCAACCGAGAGCTATCTTGCTTCTGGCGCAGACTTTCTCGTAGCACTCGGCGGTGGTTCTCCGATGGATGTAGCAAAGGCCGTCGGTGTGACGGCAAAATACGGCGGAAGCATCACGGAATACGAAGGCGCACACAAAGTGCCGGGAAAAATTGTCCCGCTGATTGCCATTCCGACGACTGCGGGAACCGGCTCCGAGGTGACCGCATTTTCCGTGATCACCGACCACAGCAGAGATTACAAGCTGACCGTATTTAGCTATGAACTTCTTCCAGAGTACGCGATTCTCGATCCGGAACTTTTAACTTCCGCTCCGGCATCCGTTGCGGCAGCGTGCGGTATTGATGCCTTTATCCATGCGGAGGAGGCTTATATTTCCACAGCCGCATCTCCGTTCTCCGATGCCATGGCAGAAAAAGCGATGGAATTGATCGGTAAAAATATCCGCCGTTTCGTGGCGCGCAGAACCGATCTCGAAGCCGCAGAGGCGATGCTGACCGGTTCGCTGTTCGCGGGTATTGCATTTTCCTACGCAAGACTTGGAAATGTCCATGCAATGAGTCATCCTGTGAGCGCCTTCTTCGATGTGCCGCACGGCTTGGCAAATGCCGTTCTGCTTCCGGTCATCGCAGAGTACAATGCACTGGCAGACCATGGAAGATATTTGAAGATCTACAACTACATCAGCGAAATCCCGGCATACGCCGATGAATTTGAGCCGATGATGCTGGTCGGCGCGGTCCGCGAGCTGACCGCAGCCATCGGAATCCCGGCCAGCCTGACCGATGCGATCCGCCAGGCGGCAAAGGGAAAAGAAGTGACAGCAGAGGAGATCGAGAGCAAAATCGTGCCGATGGCGGTAGATGCGATGAAGAGCGGAAACATCGCCGTCAACCCGAGAGCGTCCCGTCAGCAGGACATCGAGGCGCTGTACCGGAAAGCACTGTAAGAGACAAGCTAATTTATAGAAGAAACCGTAAAGGGCGATGCTGTGAAAAGTATGTACAGCATCGTCCTTTTTCTGCTTGTCTTCCGAAAATATGTGCAGTAAAATAAATTTATCGTGCTGTTCTCATAAAACAGAACAGCGAGGGGTGGATTTTTTTATTAAATCTTACTATTGGAGGAAGCAAAACATGGAAAATAATGTATTGCAGCAATTAAAAGAAAATATCGCAAAGGTCATGATCGGAAACGAGCGCACGATCGAGCTTGTCCTGACCTGCCTTGTTGCCAAAGGTCATATCCTGCTCGAGGATGTCCCGGGAACAGGAAAAACGGTCATGGCGAAATCCCTTGCGAAATCCGTCGAGGCAGAGTTCGGCCGCATCCAGTTCACACCGGACTTACTGCCGTCCGATGTTACCGGTCTCAATTATTTTGATGCTAAAAGCGGAGAGTTCGTCTTTTCGAAAGGCCCTGCCTTCTGCAACATTCTGCTTGCCGATGAGATCAACCGTGCAACGCCGAAGACGCAGAGCAGCCTTCTCGAGTGCATGGCTGAGCGCCAGATCACCGTGGACGGTGTGACACGGCCGCTTGAGGAGCCGTTCCTCGTCATCGCCACGCAGAACCCGCTCGAGACGCTCGGAACCTTCCCGCTGCCGGAGGCGCAGATGGACCGTTTTTTAATGAAACTTTCGATGGAAGCATTAAGCCCGGCGGAAGAGACACAGATGATCGCCCGTTTTCTGACCGAGGAGCCGCTCGCCGAGCTGTCGTCCGTCTGCCAAAAAGAAGAAATCCGTGCCCTGCAGGAGGCGTGTAAAGAAGTCTACCTGCATCCGGAACTGGTACAGTATCTCGTCCACATCGTACAGGAGACGAGAGTCAACAGCAAATTTGCAAGCGGTGTGAGCCCGCGTGGAACACTCGCATTTTTACGTGCCGTACAGGGCCACGCGCTGGTGCAGGGACGAAACTACGTTGTGCCGGAGGACTTCAAGACCGTGGCTGTTCCGGTACTCGCACACCGTCTCACCATGCAGATCGGCGCAGACGACGGAAGAGCCGCAGAATCGGTGATCGAGGAAATTTTAAACCGCATCGGTCTGCCGACCGAAAACTGGTCAGGAAGGTAACGGACTATGCTTCTTTTATTACTATTTGGAATGGCGCTTGCCTGGTTTCTGCAGAAAAAGCTGTACCAGAAAAACTGGCAGAAAAATCTGAAAATCCAGGTCAGCTTCCAGGATTCTGCGATCTATGAGGGCGAGGAGAGTACGTTAAAAGAGGTCGTCGTAAACGACAAACTGCTGCCGATTCCGGCACTCGAGCTTGGCATTTCGATGAGCCGCAATCTGGAATTCGACCGCGAGGCAAAAGCAAACGCGAGCATCACCGACCAGAGCTACAAACGCGATGTCTTTTCGTTCCTGTTTCATCAGCAGGTCACGAGAACACTGCCGTTTCAGGCGAAAAAACGAGGATTCTACGAGATCACCGGTGCGCATGCCGTAGCGTACGATCTTTTTTTCCGGGAGGGTCTTTACAGCGATTACCCGCAGCAGACACAGATGTACGTTTACCCGCGCCAGGTCGATACTGCACGGATTCAGATGATCTGCCGTGCCGTGTCGGGCATGGTTCTGTCACGGAATCGCCTGTACGAGGACCCGTTTGAATTTTCCGGTATCCGCGATTACCGGAAAGAAGACCCGATGAACCGCATCAACTGGAAATCGTCGGCACGGATGGGAGATCTGATGGTCAATCAGTTTGACGCGACGACGAGCGTGGAAGTTACGGTGCTTCTCGATATCGAGGACGCCAACATTCTGCGCGAGGAAGCGCAGGTCGAGGAGAGCATCCGCATCACGTCTTCGCTTGCGGCGCGGATGGTGAAAAACAAGATGAATCTGTGGGTGAAGAGCAATGCGAAAGATGAGGAGACCGGCGAGGAGCTGCGTGTCCATCTGGCAGCGGGCGCCGGAAAAACAGCGGAGCTGAACCGGAAACTGGCGTGCGTGCAGCTTGGGGGCAATCTCACAGGCAGCGCGGAGTTTCTGCACAAAGAGGCGGAAAAAGAGCTCACCGGCCACACCTACGTTGTCGTATCCAAAAACAGAACCGATGAGGTCCGTGAGGCGCTTCATCTGCTCTCTGGTGCGCAGAACCAGGTTCTGTGGGTGATTCCGTATCTGCCGGGCGAAGAAGTTCCGTCGGAGCAGAACCGTGCGTACACCGCAATCGGCTGGGAGGTGAAACCATGGAAATAAAAAAGACACCGGTACAGATCCCGCTGACCTGGCTTCATGTCTGGCTTTTATTCGCCGGCATCTATGGCTTTGCCGCCGGTTTTCTGGAGCTGACGGGAAGGGAGGCGCTGTATTTCTGCGCCATATCCTTATTGCTGCTGATTCCGGCCGCTGCAAGCTGGATTCTGATCCGGAAAACGAAAGCACTCTGGCAGTTTCTGCTTGGCGGAATTGCGGTCTGCGCGGTGACGTATCTGGCAGCGAAATTTTTCTGTTCCCTGTTCAGTGTGCAGGCGGCAGCGGTAATTGAAGCGGCTGCGGCGGCAAACGATGGAAAAAACAAGTTTGAGAACGGTATTTCTCCTGCATTTCTGGAGAGCCTTTCCGGCGTGATGACGGGTCTTATGGCCGCTGTGATTTTCCTGATCCGCGGCTATGTCAGAATCCGCAAAGGCCAGTTAAAGAAAGCAGCGCAGGAACTGCCGGCCGGCTCAATGCCGCTGGCGGATATGGAAGCGTGGGAGATCCCGACGCTCCTCGATGAGCCAAAGCCCCTTCATTTTCTCTGGTTTATGATACAGTATGTGATCGGTGTGCTGATGAAAATGCCGTTCTACTGGCATCTGATCTACTGGTTTTTCTTTGCAGATGTATTCCTGTGCTTCTTCTGCCAGTACCTCGACGGCATGCACGGGTTCATCCGTGACCATCAGAAAATCGCCAATCTCCCGGTGGAGACGATGCAGCGGACGGGAAAACTGATCCTGAAAATTGCAGTACTCCTTCTGGTACTGTTCGTGCTCCCATCGGCGCTCTACGGAAAGGATCCGATTGCGGAGGCGATCGCAGGTTATGAGCCGAAAGAGCTGGAAAGCGATCTTACGATCGAAACACCGGAGGCCGAGACGCCGCAGGGCATGGAGCAGGCCGATCTGTCCGATATGCTGGGGGACAAAGAGTACAAACCGATGCCGCAGTGGATCCAGAATCTTTTTACGGCGGTCATGTATCTTGTGATGGTTGCCGTCGGAATCGCGGTTCTGCGGGCGATTTACCAGAGCGTAAAAAATGCGGGAAAAGCCTTCTCAGAGGATGAGGAGGACGAAGTTCTCTTCCTGCATCAGGGAAACGACGAACGGGAAAATCTGCCGTGGCGGCGGGAAAAGAAAGAGGGCTATCTCTCCCCGAATATGCGTATCCGCCGGCAGTATAAAAAAACGATCAAAAAAGCCGGAAAATACCAGCCGACCGGAGCCGAAACCCCGGCGGAGCTGGAAGAGAGAAACGAGCTTTCCGGCGACGGTATGAGACGGCTGCACGACGGCTATGAAAAAGCCCGTTACAGCCGCGAGGGCTGCACAAAAGAAGAGGCGGAAGCGCTGCGGAACTGATTTAAAACCAGTTCCCGGCAGCGGTCCACAGCCAATAGAGAAAGCCGAGCAGCCAGCTTGCAAAGACACCGTACAGAATGACAGGTCCGGCGATGGTGAAAATTTTCGCACCGATGCCGAAGACCTGTCCTTCTTTTTTATATTCAATCGCAGGAGCTGCAACCGAGTTGGCAAAGCCGGTGATCGGGACGAGCGCACCGCAGCCGGCAAAGGTGACGATTTTCTGATAGATGTTGAGGCCGGTTAAAATCACACTGCTAAGGATCAGAATCAGCGAGCACCAGGAGCCGGCGTCATCTTTGCTGAGCGAGAACTGCGTTTTGCCGATATGGAGCAGAATCTGCCCCACGACACAGATCAGACCGCCGACGATAAAGGCTTTTGCCATATTGCAGAAGAGATTCTGCTTTGGCGTCACCTCTTTGACAAACTGTTCGTATTCTTTTTTTGCCCGTTCACTTTTTAAACTCTGCATCACATCTTACCTCCAGTTCTTATTGAAATCCACTTGCAAAATAATAGAGAGAGCCCGCGATTTTCCCTGCCGCCATGCAGAGAATTACAAACGGCAGTCCGCGCGTCAGTCCGATCCGGCGGCAGAGGATCGAAAACAGGTTGACGACTTCGCCGAGCGCGATGATCCAGCTTCCCAGATAAATGCCCGCAAAAAGCCAGAACACACCGGCCGTCCAGGAGGGCAGGGAAAACGAGAAGGTGCCAAGCGAGAAAAGATCGCCGAACAGCGCCCCGGCCATACAGCAGCATTCGTAAAAACGCAGGCTCCCTGCTGTCTTTGTGATGCCGGCGTACCGTGTCACGATGCCAAGGCCGATCACAAGCGCGACAAGGCCGCTCGCGATGAAAAAGCCAAGGCTAAGACCGGCTGTGATCAGCAGGATCTCTGGCAGGATTCGCATGAAAAGCCTCCTTTCCTTTACCGGAGCGGTCGTTCTGTTCGATAATGGTCGTATCGATATCATCCTCGTAGACCCGCATTTCCACCTCGAGCGGCGTCGGGTCCTGCGTGAATTTCCGCCGTCCGAAATGGTTGAAATAGAGCACGACGCCAAGGCCGATGCCGATGGAATATGAAATTTCCAGCACCGAAAATCCGGGCGTCATCTGCGGGAGAAAACGGGTGTAAACATCCAAAAACAGCTCGCGGACGCCGATGTCGGTGTGGAAGGTCATAATGGAAAACGCAGTTCCGATAAACGTAAGGATGCCGACCAGAATCGTTTTGCACCAGCTGATCCAGGTGTTTTTCTGACGCGGATCCTCGTACGTTAAAATAAAATTCGGCTCGCCGATGTGGGTGACATCGACGTGCTCCTCGGCCTCCGTGACGAGGCGGACGAGGGTGGAGGCGGAGCAGACGTAGCGCCCGTATCCGTCATCGGGAAGATGCGCCACGCGGCGGACCTGATTGCGGGCGAGGACAGCGCCGTCTGAACAGGAAAGCTGCGCCACATCGCCGAGCGTCACGACGGGACTGGTGATTTTGATATTCCGCTCCGTCTGAAGATACAGCATTTCACTCATGAAAAACATTCCTCTAAAAGTTTCTGAAACAGGATTTTTGTGCTACAGCGTACAGAGTTCCCTAAAACAGGAAAATCATGCGTAAGAATGGAAAAAACGGAAATACTGAAGGTCAGAAATGGTAAGACGCAAAATAAGAAAACGGAGGAATTTGCCGATGAGACAGATGACAGGAAAGCAGAGCATCTCGTTTGCCAAAGCCGTCTATATCGAGGGCAGCGCGGCGATTGTAGGAGAAAAGGAAAAGGATGGACCGCTGGGCGAATACTTTTCGCACACGCTTTCGGACCCGATGTGCGGGCAGGAGAGCTGGGAGGAGGGCGAGAGTGAACTGCAGCTTGCCACCGCGAAGCTGGCAATGCAGAAAGCCAATGTGAGGCCGGAGCAGATCCGCATGATTTTTGCGGGCGATCTTCTGGCACAGTCAATCGCATCATCGTTCGGTCTGGTGGATCTGAACTGCCCGCTCTACGGCCTGTTCGGTGCCTGCTCGACGATGGGAGAGGCGCTTTCGCTTGGCGCGATGGCAGTCGCGGGAGGATACGGTGACCGGGTGCTGGCGGTGACATCGAGCCACTTTGGAACGGCGGAGAAGGAGTTCCGTTTTCCGCTCGCCTACGGAAACCAGCGCCCGCCGTCCGCGAGCTGGACGGTGACGGGAAGCGGCGCGTGTGTGCTTGGAAAAACGAAGAGCAGAGTGAAAATCACGGGCGCTACGACGGGAAAAATCATTGATTACGGGCTGAAAGACAACCAGAACATGGGCGCCTGCATGGCCCCCGCTGCGTGCGATACGATTGCACAGAATCTCGTCGATTTCAACCGGGAACCGGCCGATTACGACCGCATTGTGACGGGAGATCTCGGCGTTGTGGGGCGGGAAATTCTGCTGGAGCTGCTGAAGAAAAAAGGATACGATATCTCGGAACAGCACAGTGACTGCGGCATGCTGATCTTCGATCCGGCAAAACAGGACACCGGCGCGGGCGGAAGCGGCTGCGGCTGTGCGGCATCGGTGCTGGCGGAGTATCTGCTGCCGAAGCTGGAAAACGGAGAGTGGAAGAGGATTCTGTTTGTACCGACTGGTGCGCTGATGTCGAAGGTCAGCTTTCAGGAGGGCAGCAGCGTGCCTGGTATTGCACAGGCGGTTGTAATCGAGCGGGAGGAGGATGTGTAAAATGGGAACGTTTATGGAATATTTCAATGCCTTCTGGGTCGGCGGCCTCATTTGTGCCCTGTGCCAGATTCTGCTCGACCGCACGAAAATGCTGCCGGGAAGAATTATGGTAACGCTTGTGTGCACGGGCGCGGTGTTGAGCTTTATGGGACTCTACGATCCATTTGCAGAATACGCCGGGGCAGGCGCGTCGGTGCCGCTGCTCGGATTCGGGCATCTTTTGTTTCAGGGAGTAAAAGATGCCGTAAAAGAAAGCGGATTTTTAGGATTGTTCCAGGGCGGATTAAAGGCGGGGGCTGTCGGAACATCAGCGGCGTTGATTTTCGCGTATCTTGCAAGCTGGATTTTCCAGCCGAAGATGAAAAAATAGCAGGTGAAAAATTGCGCAGAAGCAGGCGGACTGATATAATAAAGAAAAATGCCGCAGAAAAAAGCAGAATCGCAGCGGCAGGACGAATACAGAAAAAAGCGGGTGTTTTGCGGAAAAAACATCAAAACACCCGCGACAGGAAGAAAGGAAGTCTGCAATGAAGACAAGAGAAGAAGCGCTATCCTATGGCCTTTCCTTCCCGGACACATATCAGGAAGCACCGTTCCACGATGACAACTGGCAGCTCATCCGCGTGAAAGGAAGCAAAAAGGCATTTCTGTGGGTCTATGAAAAGGACGGAATCATTCAGCTGAATGTAAAAGCAAACCCGGAATGGCGGGACTACTGGCGCGATGCATTCGCGTCAGTTATCCCGGGATATCATCAGAACAAAGAACATTGGAACACGATTCTCCTCGACGGAACCGTACCCGATGACGCTGTGCGTACCATGATCGCCGAGAGCTACGACATCATCACGGACAGCCCGACCAAAAGAATCTATGAGGCGGTAAAGCAGATTCCGCGCGGAAAAGTGGCGACATACGGCCAGATAGCAGCGCTTGCAGGCGAGCCGAAGATGGCGCGTGCCGTGGGAAACGCCTTACATAAAAACACAGATCCGGAGCACATTCCATGCTACCGTGTGGTAAACTCCAAAGGCGAACTGGCCGCGGAATTTGTCTTCGGCGGCGCCGGGAAACAGGCGGATATGCTGGAGGCAGACGGCATTGTGCTGGAAAACGGCCGCGTCAATTTAAAGAAGTACGGCATCAACGTGGAAGAGATGCTGGCACAGCGGGAGCTGGAGCAAAACTGAAAAAACAGGATGCACAAAACAGCGAAAGACCGGAACGGCAGAGGAAAATGTCCGTTTCGGTCTTTCATTATGTTTGGCTTATAAAATTAGAAAATACAATTATTTCGCATTGAATACATACTTATCCATACGGTCAAATGCCTCTTTCACAAGCACATGCGGCAGTGCCAGATTCAGGCGGATCGCATACGGTCTGTGGAACGGCCGTCCGTCCTGCCAGATCACGCCGACAGCAACACCGGCTTTCAGCAGTGTATCCATATCGGTATCATGCTCCTTGCACCACTCCTCGCAGTCGAGGTACAGCATGTACGTTCCTTCTGGTTTGGAAAGCTTCACGCCCTTGAAATGCTCGAGAATGTAGTTGTACGCATAATCCGCATTCGATTTCAGCACTTCGCGCAGTTCATCCACCCACTGGTATCCCTCCGGACGGTAAGCGCCGATCAGCGCATGAACAGAGAGTACGTTCGGAGAATTGTAGTGAGAAAGGGACGAAGCCTTCTCCACACGGTCGCGCAGCATGCGGTTGTAGATGATGTGGTAGGAGCCTACAAGGCCAGCCAGGTTAAAGGTCTTGGACGGTGCATAAAGTGCGATGGTGCGCTCGCGTGCATCCTTCGAAACGGACTGCGTTGGGATATGTTTGAAGCCCGGCAGTGTCAGGTCAGACCAGATCTCATCGGAGATGACAACGCATTCATTTGCTTTGTAAATTTCCATCGCCTTTTCAATTTCCTCGCGCTCCCAGACACGGCCTGTCGGGTTGTGCGGAGAGCAGAAAATCGCGAAATGAATGTTGTGTTCTTTTAACTTGCGGTCCATATCGGCGTAGTCCATACGCCATACGCCGTTCTCATCCTGAACAAGATCGGAGAGAACGATATTGCGTCCGCAGTTCTCAAGAACACCGGTAAAACCGATGTATGTCGGGGAATGCAGAAGAATGGATTCGCCCGGGGATGTAAAAGCGGCAGCAGCCGAAGCAACACAGCCGAGCACGCCGTTCTCATAGCCGATCGCCTCACGCGGCAGATCTTCCACACCGTTGCGCTCTTTCTGCCAGCGGATGAT
Organism: Blautia sp. AF32-4BH; assembly: GCF_003460565.1. Classification (NCBI taxonomy): domain Bacteria; kingdom Bacillati; phylum Bacillota; class Clostridia; order Lachnospirales; family Lachnospiraceae; genus Blautia; species Blautia sp. AF32-4BH. The sequence continues at coordinate 150,665 of NZ_QTVL01000008.1, forward strand.
GCTGTCAAAATATGCATCCGGCAGATTAAAGTAGCCAAAATGCGGTTCGTTGACTCTCGCGTGAATTGCTTCCTGAATGGTCGGAAGAGACGGGAAGTTCATGTCGGCCACCCACATCGGGATGCGGGAGAAGCCCTCTTTGACTTCCGCACCCGGAATCGGGATCTGATCGACAGCGATCGAATCGTGGCCGCTGCGGTTCATCAGAGATGTAAAATCGTATTTCATTGGTAAAAACCCTCCTTTGTGTTTGCTGTGCTCTCGAAGTAAAACCAAAAGCACATGGAAAACCGGATGCAGCTTCCTTTCCTCGCTGAAAGAAAAACCTGCAGCCGGCTGAATACAAATATTATAACACGGAGGGGAATTTTCGTAAACAAAAGAATGCTTTATTCGGCACCATTTATTCCGCGCCGATCCAGTTATCGCGGTTGATTGCTTCCGTGTGGCTGGTGCTTTCGTTCATGATTTTCTGCAGATCCGGCCGGTCATAGTTGACAATGCCCTTTCCGAGATATTCATGGCTGCCGCGCCGGAAGACGCTGACGACATCGCCTTTCTTAAAATCGCCTTCGACTGCCACGATGCCTTTGGGAAGCAGGCTCTTTGCCTGAACAGCAAGTGCTTCTGCGGCACCCTCATCGACGTAGAGGTTGCCCGCACTCGGCGCATAGAATGCCATCCACTGCAGACGCGTTTTCATGTTGTGGCCGCTGGCGGTAAAGTACGTTCCTTTTGCGGTTCCTTTCACCGCACGCACAATGTTGTTTTCCTCCGCCGAGGAGCAGATCAGAACCGGCACACCGGCTCTTGTGGCAAGCGAAGCGGCGGAGAGCTTCGTTGTCATGCCTCCCGTTCCGTTGCCCGATCCCGCACCGCCTGCCGCAGCAGTGAGCTCCGGCGTGATCTCATTTACCACGTCGATATGGCGCGCATTCGGGTCACTCTTTGGATTGGCAGTGTAGAGCCCGTCGATATCGGTCAGCAGAATCAGAAGCGATGCATGCAGCATCGCAGCCACCTGGGCGGAGAGCGTGTCGTTGTCGCCGACCTTCAGCTCCTCAATCGCGATCGTATCGTTCTCATTGATGATCGGAATCGCACCGCGCCCGAGCAGGACGGAGAGGGAGCCGAAGATGTTTTTATAGCGGCGGCGGTCCTCAAAGTCACTGCGGTTCAAAAGAATCTGCGCACACGGAATCTGGTACGCCATCAGATTTTTCGTGTATTCCTCCATCAGAAGGCCCTGGCCGACAGCAGCGGCAGCCTGTTTATCGGCAATTTTCGTCGGCCGTTTTTTAAAGCCGAGACGGGAAAAGCCTGCGGCGATCGCACCGGAGGAAACGAGAATCACATGGTGGCCTGCCGTCTGCAGCGCGGCAAGCTGGGTCGTAATGTTCCGTATTTTTTCAGCATCCATGGTTCCGTCTGAGAGTGTCAGGGAGCTGGTGCCGACTTTCACAACTATCGTCTGTTTTTCCATCATGAAAACCTCAAATGTAAGAAATGATAAGAAACGTTGTTTACGGGTGACAAAACATCAATTACAGACACTTTAACACAGTACTGTGTGAGAGTCAAGAAGATGCGGAATGGTCGTTACATTTTTCGTGAAAGATCTGCAAAAAGATAGAAATTTGTTGCTGGAATTCTGAAAAAGTATGGTAGAATAGAAAACGAGAAAAAGGTGTGTGCAGAAATACATTTTTCCTGAAAAACAAAAGAAGCGGAAAGAAGTCCGGCACACGACGGAGGGAGTCAAAGATGGAGGAAAAAACAGAAGAAAGAGGCAGAGGCTGCATGACAACGCTGTGCTACATCGAAAAGGATGACAGCTATCTGATGATGCACCGCACGGTGAAAAAGAACGATGTCAACAAGGACAAGTGGATCGGCGTCGGCGGCCATGCGGAACTTGGCGAAAGCCCGGAGGAATGCCTGCTGCGTGAAGTAAAAGAGGAAACCGGCTACACGCTGACGAGCTGGCGTTTCCGCGGTCTCGTTACCTTTGTGACAGAGGCAGAAAACAGCAAAACGGTGGAGTACATGGAGTATATGTGTCTCTACACGGCAGACGGATTTACGGGAGAACCGATTGCATGTGATGAGGGCGAACTCGCCTGGGTGAAAAAAGAGGACGTCCTGCACCTGAATCTGTGGGAGGGAGACAAAATCTTTTTCCGCCTTCTGAATGAAGACGAGCCGTTTTTCTCCCTGAAGCTGCGGTATGTGGGCGACACGCTCGCAGAAGCGGTGCTGAACGGAAAACAGATGGAACTTTTTGAGGAGCGCTCAGGCGACGGCACGCCGACCGGAACCATCGTAGAACGCGGCGTGGCGCACAGTGAGGGACGGTGTCACGGAACGGCACATATCTGGATTGCACGGGCGAATGAGAAGAGCGGCTGTGAGGTACTGCTGCAGAAAAGGAGTGCCTGGAAAGATTCGAATCCGGGCTGCTACGATATTTCAAGCGCCGGCCATCTTTCGGCGGGCGATACATATTTGGAAGGGGCTCTGCGGGAAATCGGCGAGGAGCTCGGCATCCACGCAGAGGCAGAGGAGCTGAGGGATCTTGGCCTGCTGGAAAAAGTATCACACGGTGTTTTTTACGGAAAACCGTTCCACGATCATGAGGTCAGCGCCGTGTATCTTTACACGAAGCCGGTCGAGGCGGAAAAACTGCATCTACAGGAGTCGGAAGTAGAAGCAGTCCGCTGGATGGATCTCAAAGAGTGCCAGAAGGCGGTAAGAGAAGGAAGCATTCCCAACTGTATTGATATCCGGGAACTGGAAATGATTGAAAAAGCGTGGTTCGCCGGAGAAAAAACAAAAGATGAGGAGTAAGAGAAGATGAAAGAAAATGGATTCATCAACGAGAAGCTGACCCCGAAGCACGAGGAAGAAGAGGCAGCAGCCACCGCTGAAAAATAAAAAGAAATGCATGAAAAAAGTCACCGGTTCGAAATAGAACATGGTGACTTTTTTGGATATCGCGTAAATGAAATTTATTTTTTTATTTCGCTGCTGCCTTTACCTGGCTAAACAGTCCGGATTTCTGAAGAGCCGGACGCAGTGCCATGTAGATGACAACGGAAGCGATGGTGGAAAGTACGGCGTTGATGGAAGTTGCCGCTACGTTCCAGCTTAAGGTAACCTCTGCTGCCGGTTTTCCAAGAAGAACCAGTTTGTAGAAGTAACCGATGAGCGGATCGAAGATCACATTGAACAGAAGTCCGCCGATGGCTGCAAGCAGTGCCCATTTGAAGATCTGTTTCTGATCGGTCTGCTCGTTGATTTTACCGATTTTGTGTGCGATCAGTCCTGCGATGAGGCCGATGCAGAATTTTAAGATGAAGGTCTTTGGTGCGTATACCACATAGACCGGATCGAGAAGATCTCCGATGGTCATGCCGATCGCACCGCCGATTCCGCCGTAAACACCGCCGAGAATTAGCGCACCGAGCACACAGACAGCGTTTCCGAAATGGATTGAGGTGGCATCTCCGCCTGGCAGCCAGATTTTGAACTGCAGGAAGGTGAAGACAACGTAGGAAAGGGCTGCAAAGACACCTGTCATTGCGATTTTCCAGACTTTTTCATTTTTCATAACAACGCACTCCTTTGGTATCTGGAACTTTCGTTCCTTGATTGCACCCTATTATAGGGAGTGGTGGCATGAAGAAAAAGTTCCAATTCCGGATTTTTTGACCAGACCAGTTATTTCCGGTACGATTTCATTTTTTCGTGTTCTTCTTTTAATTCTCTGTAGAGCTGCAGCGAATTCCACGCCTGGTTCTGCGTTGTGACGATGGCTTTGAGGGCGATCGGCGGCACTTTTTTCCGGCGCATTTCGGTGAGAAAAAGATCAAGTTTCCGCTCGGAAAAGCCGGCCATGACCATCATTGGTTCATCAAATCCGGCGCCGTCATAGGCTTCGGGGGATTCTGCAAATGCTTTATTTCCGGCAAGAAATCCGATCGACTGGAGATACTGTTCCGGTTCCACAATGCGCACGCGGATACCGAGCTTTAAGAGAACCGGCTTTAAAAGCACAGCTGTTTTCGTTCCTTTGATCTGATATAAGAGTACGGTTTCCATGAGAAAAATCCTTTCCACGGGCAGATTTCCGGATCAAATGCGCGGATGCCCAGAACTATGATATAAGAAATGTTTTGGAAAAACAATACTTTTATGGTATCATAGGAACGTACAATTCAGAACACGATAAATTTTGAGATAAAAGAGAAAGGAAACCAATAAAATGTGGATAGCAGATGGATGGAAAGATTATGAAGTGCTGGATACGTCCGGCGGAGAAAAACTGGAGCGGTGGGGAGATTACCTTCTGGTAAGACCAGACCCGCAGGTCATCTGGAACACGAAAAAAGAAAATCCGGGCTGGAAAAAGAAAAACGGTCATTATCACAGAAGCAGCAAGGGCGGCGGAGAATGGGAGTTTTTCCATCTGCCGGAGCAGTGGGAGATCAACTATAAAGACCTGACCTTCCGCCTGAAACCGTTCAGCTTCAAACACACCGGCCTTTTCCCGGAGCAGGCAACGAACTGGGACTGGTTCGGCGATCTGATCCGCCGTGCCAACCGCCCGATTAAAGTGCTGAACCTGTTCGCCTACACGGGAGGCGCAACGCTCGCAGCGGCCGCAGCAGGCGCAAGCGTCACACATGTCGATGCATCCAAAGGCATGGTCAACTGGGCAAAAGAGAACGCTGCCGTGTCCGGCCTTTCGGACAAGCCGATCCGCTGGCTTGTGGATGACTGCACCAAATTTGTCGAGCGCGAGATCCGCAGAGGCAACCACTACGACGCGATCATCATGGACCCGCCGTCCTACGGAAGAGGACCAAAGGGCGAGATCTGGAAAATCGAGGAGTCGATTCATCCGTTCATCAAGCTCTGCACGCAGCTCTTAAGCGATGACCCGCTGTTCTTCCTTGTGAATTCTTACACGACAGGACTTGCACCGGCTGTCCTGACGTACATGATTTCCCTGGAATTAAAACAGTACAAAGGCCACGTAGAAGCACAGGAAATCGGCCTTCCGGTCAAGTCGACCGGCCTTGTTCTGCCGTGCGGTGCATCGGGAAGATGGCAGTCTGACAACGTTTAAAACATCTTTTGGCAGCGGACGTATGTCCGTCATACGAAAAACATTTGGCTGAAATTGCAGGAAATGAAGTATAAAACTGCAAAAAGTGGGATAAAATGCTGAAAAGTGTATAAAACATGCAAGTTCTCCTTGACAGAAACTCATGATCTGGTAAAATGGTCTTTAGTTGAGCAAGAAACCTGAAAAACGGGTAAGGAAAGTACAAGGGAGGACGTTTCATGAAACCGTATATCGAATGGACCAAAGAAGAATTAGTTGCCGAGAAAGCCAGACTGGAGCAGGAATTTGCAGAGGTAAAAGCAAAAGGCCTCAATCTGAATATTTCCAGAGGAAAACCTGCAGCAGCCCAGTTAGATCTCACGGAAGGAATGCTTACCGTTCTCTCGAAAAATGAAGACACCTTCGCAGAAGATGGAACCGACTGCCGGAACTACGGCGTGCTGACCGGTATTCCGGAAGCAAGAAAACTGATCGGAGATATCTGTGAGGTTCCGGCGGAAAACGTCATCGTTTACGGAAACGCCAGCCTTACCATTATGTTTGATACCGTAGCACGTTCGTTCCTGAAGGGCGTTGCAGGCTGCACTCCGTGGAACAAGCTGGACAAAGTAAAATTCCTCTGTCCGGTACCGGGCTATGACCGTCACTTCGGTGTAACCGAGTACTTCGGCGTTGAGATGATCAATGTTCAGATGACGCCGGAAGGACCGGACATGGACATGGTAGAAAAACTCGTTGCAGAAGATGACGCCATCAAGGGAATCTGGTGTGTACCGAAATACTCCAACCCGCAGGGCTACACCTACTCCGATGAGACCGTCAGAAGATTTGCAAACCTGAAACCGGCAGCCAAAGACTTCCGTATTTTCTGGGATAATGCATACATTATCCATCACCTGTATGATGACAGACAGGATCACCTGCTGAACATCATCGAGGAGTGCGAGAAAGCCGGAAATCCGGATATGGTCTATGAGTTCGTATCCACTTCGAAAGTAAGCTATCCGGGAGCCGGAATTGCAGCTCTCATTTCTTCTGAGGCAAACCTCAAAGAGGCACAGGAGTACATGAACTTCCAGATCATCGGTCATGATAAACTGAATCAGCTGCGCCATGTAAAATTCTTCCAGAACCTGGACGGCGTGATGAATCAGATGAAAAAGCATGCTGAGATCTTAGGACCGAAATTCGAGGCAATTCTGCAGGTAATGGATCAGGAGCTGAGCGGCCTTGGCATCGCTTCCTGGACAAAACCGAACGGTGGATACTTCATCTCCTTCGATGCGATGGAGGGATGCGCAAAGAAGATCGTTGCAAAGGCAAAAGAGGCCGGTCTTACCATGACAGGCGCGGGCGCAACGTATCCATATCACAACGATCCGCAGGATTCCAACATCCGTATTGCACCGTCCTTCCCGACACCGGAAGAGCTGGAAATCGCAGGTCAGGTATTCGTGCTGAGTGTCAAACTGGTCAGCGTGGATAAGATTCTGGAAAGCAAATAACAGATAAGTAAAAATACAAAAGCCGGATTCTCCCGGGGGACACAGTTTTTGTGAACTCTGGTGTGGGAGTTCCGGCTTTTTTCTATCAGAAAGTTAAAAAGAAATTTTCTATGGGACAGAAAGGAAAAACATGAAAAAGAAAGTAATAGGAATTGCCGCAGGAATCATACTCCTTGCGGCCGCAGGCGGTTACGCGGGCGTGGGGCATTACTATGCATCCCACTTTTTCCCGAAAACCGCGATCAACGGACTGAACTGCGCAGGGCTGACCGCAGAGCAGGTCAAAGAGGAAATTCAGAAGCACATTGTGGATTATACACTCAGCATTACCGAGCGCGGTGGAAAAACAGAGACATTAAGCGGCACGGAGATCGGCCTCACGTATGTGGACGACCACGCGGTGGAAAAACTGCTGGAGTCCCAGAATACTCTTGCATGGCCTGCATTCTATTGGAAAGAGAAAGAAAACCAGGTGGCGGCGGACTCTGTCTATGACAAAGAAATGGTGCAGGAAAAACTGCAGACGATGGAAGGGTTTCAGGAAGAACAGCAGGAAGCGCCGACGGATGCGTATCTGACGGATGACGGAACCTCGTACGTCATTGTGCCGGAAACAGAGGGCGAGCAGGTGGACTATGAGAAGGCGGAGCAGGCTGTCATCGAGGCGCTGGATGCCGGAGCGGCGAGCGTGGATCTGGAAGAAAAAGATGTTTACCGGAAACCGGACATTACGCAGGATGATGAAGCACTGAATGGGAAAATGGCGGAACTGAACCACCTGACAGCGGCGCGGATCACGTATGCAATCGGTGAAAACAGCTATGCCATAGACCGGGCGACCTTACAGAGCTGGCTCGTACAGGGGGAGGATGGAACCTACACGATTTCGCAGGACGAAGCGGCAGCTTTTGTGCGCCATATGGCGTATGAGACGGACACCTTCGGGCTGGCGCATACCTTCAAAACGAGTCTTGGCGCGACCATTAACCTGAATGCGGGCGGCGATTACGGCTGGGGCATCGACAAGGAGGAGACGACGCAGGCACTTCTGCAGGCGATCGAGGACGAAACACAGGGAAATCTCGACCCGGTTTACCTCTATACGGCCAATGACCGCTCGGCCAATGATATCGGAAATACATACGTCGAGGTGTGCATTTCCCAGCAGAAAATGTGGTGCTACAAGGATGGCGTTCTGGTGACGGAAACACCGGTCACAACGGGCAATCATGCGACGGGCTATGACACTCCGGCAGGCAGTGTCTGGGCGGTGGATGCGAAAAAAAGTGACTGTGATTTCAAGCTCTATCCGAGCCATGTCATGTTCTGGCTTCCGTTTAACGGCGACGTCGGAATCCACGATGCGAGCTGGCGTACCGAGTACGGCGGGGACATCTATCTGACGAACGGATCCCACGGATGTGTGAATACCCCATACACAGAAGCAGAAAAAGTGTTCAATGCTATTGAAATTGGTGACCCGGTTATCGTATACTATAGCCTGGATGATGTAACCGGGCCGCAGCCTACACAGAAAAACAGCCTGTAGGAAAAACGCTTAAGCATCACAGCAGAAGCACATCAAATAAAGGAGATTTTGATAGATGAAAATAGTAGTATTAGCTGGAGGAACCAGCACGGAACGTTCGGTATCCATTACATCGGGAACTATGGTCTGCAAGGCACTCCGCGAGAAAAACCATCAGGCAGTTCTGGTAGACGTTTTCTGCGGTATCGATGTGAAGGGGAACCTGGAAGATGTATTTGCAGAGGAGGCGTACGATATAGACAAAGCAGCAGAATATATGCACAGCTTTGATGCAGGATTAAACGAAATGATCGAATCCCGCCGCAGATTTTTCGGACCGAACGTACTGGAACTCTGCGAGGCAGCGGATGTTGTTTTCCTTGCCCTGCATGGCGCAAACGGAGAGGACGGAAAGGTACAGGCTACGTTCGATCTGCTCGGCATTCCGTATACCGGAACGGGCTATTTAAGCAGCGCCCTCGCAATGGACAAATCCATCACAAAACAGTTCTTCCGTGCACACCATGTGCCGACCCCGAACGGCGTGACCCTGAAAAAAGGCCAGGAGAGCGAGCCTTTGTCCGGCTTTGGCCTGGAGCTTCCGGTTGTCGTAAAACCGTGCTGCGGCGGTTCCAGTGTCGGTGTCTATATTGCACACACGAACGAAGAATACTGGCAGGCTATGAAGGATGCTTTCTCCTACGAACCGGAGGTTGTCGTTGAGGAGTATATCGAGGGAAGAGAGTTCTCCGTTGGCGTGGTAGACGGAAAGGCTTACCCGATCATCGAGATTGCACCGATCGAAGGCTTCTATGATTACACGAACAAATACAAAGCCGGAGCTACTGTTGATACCTGCCCGGCCGTACTGACGGAGGAGCAGACGAAAGAAATGCAGAAGCACGCAGAGGACGGCGCTGCCGCTCTCGGTATCGAAAACTACTGCCGTCTCGACTTTATGATGCGCAAGGACGGAAGAATGTACTGCCTCGAGGCAAACACCCTTCCGGGCATGACCCCGACCAGCCTTCTGCCGCAGGAGGCACAGGTACTCGGCATTTCCTATCCGGAACTCTGCGAGCTGCTGATCCAGCTTTCTCTCAGAAAAAGAGGTAACAACGCATGAAAAATATGACACTTGCGCACATCACAGAGGTGTGCGGCGGAATCTACTTCGGATCGGAAGAAAAGAAAACAGCGGAAGTCACGGATATCGTGACGGACAGCCGGAAAGCGGGAGAGGGAAGCCTCTTCGTTGCAATTCCGGGTGAGCGTGTGGACGGCCATAAATTTATCCCGAACGTGGCTTCCCAGGGCGCACTTGCTGTCATTTCCGAGCAGAAACTTGAAACACCGCCATGCCCGTATATCCTCGTGAAGGATTCCATGGAGGCCATTAAAGCAATGGCAGAATACTATATGCAGCAGCTCAATATTCCGGTTGTCGGCATTACGGGAAGCGTTGGAAAGACCAGTACGAAAGAGACGATCGCGTCGGTGCTGGCGCAGAAATACCGTGTGCTGAAAACGGATGCGAACTTCAACAATGAGCTGGGCTTGTCGCTCACTGTTTTCCGTCTGCGTGAGGAAGATGAGATGGCGGTTCTCGAGATGGGAATCGACGATTTCGGCCAGATGCACCGTCTGGCGAAGATCGCACGCCCGGAGACCGCAGTCATTACGAATATCGGCTGGTGCCATCTGGAAAATCTGAAGACGCGAGACGGTATTTTACAGGCAAAAACCGAGATCTTTGATCATCTGCGTGAGAACGGGCACATTATCATCAATGGGGACGATGATAAGCTGTCTACTGTTGGAACGGTTCACGGCATCAAGCCGGTTCATTTCGGATTGGATGAAAAGAACGAATATTATGCCGATGAGATCGAGAGCCAGGGCTTCCGCGGCATTTCCTGCCGGATTCATACCCCGCAGGGGAGCTTTTCTGCACTGATTCCGATTCCGGGACGCCATATGGTTTACAATGCGCTGGCCGGAACCGCAGTCGGATGCACGTACGGGCTGACGCTGGAGCAGATCAAACAGGGAATCGAGACACTGCAGTCGGTGAGCGGAAGATTCCACATCATCGAGACAGGAAAATACACCGTTGTCGATGACTGCTACAACGCAAACCCGGTTTCGATGAAGGCATCTCTCGATGTTCTGAAAGAGGCGAAGGGAAGAAAAGTGGCCGTGCTCGGCGATATGGGCGAGCTCGGAACCGATGAGACAGCACTCCACGCCGAAGTCGGCACACATGCCGGAACCTGCGGCATTGACGCCCTCTACTGTGCGGGACCGCTCTGCGAGCATCTTGCAAAAGCGGCAAAAGAGGCAGACCCGAAACTGGAAATCCGCCACTTCGCAGACCGCGAAAGCCTGATGGCAGAACTGCCGAAACTCTTACAGGACGGGGATCAGATTCTGGTAAAGGCATCGCACTTTATGGAGTATGGAAAGATTGTGGAGATGCTTGAAACAGCACAGAAATTATGATAAAATTTTAAACTGGAAAGTACCCATGACAGGGTGGTAGCCTCCCGAGCTAATGAATACATAGGAAGGGAGGTGGCGTAAATGACAGCATACGAAATTATTATGGTTTTTCTGGGAATCTTAGCTTTACTGATTTCCTTCGGAGGCTTCATCATTGCGTTGCTTACCTTTCTCGATAAGAGAAATAAGCGAAAATAAAAATGCCTACCCCGTCGGCAAACGGGATAGGCGGTGTTCGTAAGAACATTTAACCCTTTTCTCGAGAGCATCCACTTTGGAGTGGGTGCTTTCTTTTTATATATTTATTATATCGCAGGGGTCTGGCATTTTCAAGCATTTTCTTTCAATTGTTCTAATAGAATGTTTTTCGTATAATTTCCAATCTCTTTTTTCTCTTCCTTCGTAAGCTCGCCCGGAATGATCGGCTTGCCGTACGTTACGGTAACGTGGGTACCGCGGATCTTCGGGAAATGTGCTTCCAGAATTTCTCTGGATCCGGAAATCGAAAGCGGAATGATCGGGCAGCCGGTTTTCGTTGCCATCTTGAATGAACCGTTGTGGAACTCGCCGAGCTCCAGCTCGCTCTCCGTCTTGCCGCGGGTACCCTCCGGGAAGATACAGATGGAAGTGCCGCTCTTGATCTCCTCACATCCGGAGAGAATCATCTGCAGACCCTGCTTGATGTCGGAACGGTCGAGAAACAGGCAGTGGATGAGTTCCATCCAGTTCTTTAACAGCGGAATGCGTGAAAGCTCTTTTTTTGCGACAAATCCGCAGGAGCCCGGAACCGTTGTGTAGGTTACAAGGATATCAAAATAGCTGCGGTGATTGCCGATGTATAGAACAGCCCGGTCCTTCGGAATATTTTCCTGACCTTTTACGGTGACCTTCGTGCCGGAAAAAAACAGAATCACGCGGAAAATCCAGCGGATCAGCGCACGGCTTACCTTGTCACAGACCTCCGGCTTTTTCTTCCGGATCAGAAGCAGAACAAGAAGCACCGGGATCGACAGAATCAGATACAGAAAAGCGGTCAGAATGACCAGAATAAAACGAATCATGAATCTTTTTCTCCTCTTGGTAAAAATAGTGATATTCAGTTATTGCGTACTTTTCAGTATACGTCATATATGGGGCGGGTTGCAATAACTTTCGTCTTTTTCGGAAAAAGATTTTGCGTCATAGAAGACTGTGGCCCGTCATACAATGGATAGAAAGAGCAGGAAGCGGCGTTTGGAATGATGAAGAAAAAGAGACGGGGAAGAGTTCTTCTGGCGGCGGTGATTCTGATGCTCCTGGCATCGTGCCGGATCACAGATGTGAGCGAGGGCGAGCGGAAAGAACTGTCGTATGCGATTGTAAAGCCGGGCGATTTTCCGCCGGAAATCGATCAGATTTTGCGCAGGAAAAAAGAATCCGCGTTCCAGATGGCGTACGAGAGCGGGGACGATCTCTACATACTGCGCGGCTACGGAAAGCAGAAAAGCGGAGGCTTTTCCATACAGATCGAAGAAGTATCGAAATCGGAAAACGCCGTTTTCGTGCGGACAAAACTCGTCGGACCTGCCGCAAAGGAGGAGCAGAAAGGCGCCGCCTCCTGCCCTTACGTCGTGCTGAAAACGAAAGCGGCGGCGGGAATCTCAGTCGTATTTGAGGATTAGAGTGGGAGGAGCCTTATGGATTTTGTAAAAAAGATTCTGCATCAGATCAGCAGAAAAAGCGAAGCGGTGTCACAGATTACGTTTGACGAGGACTACAATGTGCCGGACGCACGGCCCGATGTGGGGCGGATGATTCAGAAAAAAGGCGAGGTGACGATCGGGGATGTGCAGATTTCGGAAGGAAAAGCGCGTGTATTCGGCGGCCTCACCTTTCATCTGCTGTACGTCTCTGACGGCGAACGGCGCCGGATCTGCCAGCTCTCCGGCGAGCTTCCGATCGACGAGACGATCCATCTCGATGGTCTGACAGGGGGCGACAAGGTCTGCATCACCTGGGAAGTGGAAGATCTGAACCTGCATCTCATCAACTCGCGGAAGCTGGGCGTGCGCGCGATCGTCACGCTGCACGCGTGGATCGAGGAACTGTGCGACCTTGCCGTGCCGATGGAAATCCGCGGGGAGAGCGACGTCGCGGTAAAAAGGCAGGAATACCGCGTGGTTGAGCTTGCAGTGCAGAAAAAAGATGTGCTGCGTGTCAAAAAGGAGCTTACGATTCCGTCCGGCAAGCCGGAATTGCACGAGATTCTCTGGCAGGATCTGGAAGTGCGCGGTCTCGATCTCCGCTCTGAGGAGGGGCGGGTCAGTGCGCAGGGAGAACTCTTTGTCTTCTGTCTGTACAGCGACGGCGAGGAGGATCACCCGCTGCAGTGGGTGGAGCAGGCGCTCCCGTTCCAGGCAGAAGTGGAATGCCAGGGCTGCATCTCCGAGATGATCCCGCGGATCGAAAGCACACTCGGCCAGACCACACTCGAAATCCAGCCCGATTCCGACGGCGAGGAGCGGGTCCTGCAGGCGGAGGCCGTACTCGAACTTGACATCTGTCTGTATCAGGAAGAAACCGTATCACTTCTGCAGGACGTTTACCATCCGCACCGAGAATGCATTCCAAAGGTGCAGGAGGAGACTTTGGAGAGCCTTCTGATCCGCAATTCCTCCAAATGCCGCCTGACCGACAAACTGCAGATGCGCGTGCCGAAAAATAAAATTCTGCAGATCTGCCACAGCGACGGCAAAATCAAGATCGACGAGGAAAGAAACGTAGAAAACGGCATCGAAGTAACCGGTGTGGTGGAACTCAGGGCGCTCTACGTGGTCAGTGACGACGAAATGCCGTTCTACGCCGCCGAAACCGCCATACCCTTCCGCCACACCATCGAAGTCCCGGGAATCGGACCGGACTGCCGCTACGAACTCCAGTCCTCCATTGACCAGCTCTCCACAACCATGCCGGACAGCAGCGACATCGAAGCCAAAGTCGTACTGAACCTGAACGCCCTCGTCTTCCGCCGCAGAAAAGAGATGGTAATGCAGTACGTCGAAGAAAAAGACCGAGATCCGGAAGAACTGCAGAGCCTCCCGGGCATCACCTGCTACTTCGTCAAGCCGGGGGATACCCTGTGGGATATCGCAAAGAAATTTTATACGACAACGGATAAGATCAGGGAATTAAATGAACTGAAAACCGAAACACTCACACCGATGCAGCAGTTATTAGTGGAGCGGGTATAGCGGAAAAGACAGCCTACTGCCTTAAGAATGGAGTTAATCCATCAGGCAGCAGGCTGTCTTTTTGCGAGTTCCATGCCGATCTGCATTGCAGAAAGAACAGGTACACTTTTGTGCCGGGAAGAAAAGCGGGAATTACAACCTTGCTTCTCAAAGAAATCAACAATAACGGAAAGAAACTGTCCTTTGTTTATGATGCTGTGGGAAATATTGTTACGATTTCCGAGAATGGTGTTCAGAAAGTAAAATATACGTATAATGCTTTGAGTGAACTGACCCGTGTGGATTCTGCATGGGAAAATAAGAGTATTACGTATACCTACGATGCCGGAATGAATATGACGTCCAGAAAAGAGTATTCCTATACAACGGGAACACTGGGCAATGCGGTAAAGACAGATCTGTTTACCTACCGTGCTTCAGGATGGAAAGATCAGCTTATTTCCTATAATGGCAGCAGCATTTCCTATGATGCGGTCGGCAACATTACAGCTTATCAGGGAAGAACACTGACCTGGTACAGAGGAAGCCTGCTGCAGAGTCTGACCTTAAACGGAAAGAAAGCAGTTTACCATTACGACAGCGAAGGACACAGAGTCCAGTGGAAAGACCTGAACGGAGTCAGCCATAAGAACTACTGGTGCGGAAATAAACTGATGGGAACGAAATATGGAGATGTACTGGTTCAGTTTGTTTACGGTGCGGATAAATCCCCGCTGATGCTGAAAAAGGGAGAAAAAGAGTATTATTACTTGTACAACAGCCAGAATGATGTCATAGGACTGATTGACAGCGATGGAAAACAGGTAGTAAACTATTCTTACGATGCATGGGGAAAACAGACTGGTCTGACCGATATCAGCGGAGAAAATATCGGAAAACTAAACCCATTCCGTTATCGTGCTTACTGCTACGATGACGATACCAAACTCTATGTCACCGCCAGCCGTTATTATGATCCGGAATTGTGCAGATTCCTTTGTGCGGACAACTTTGATGCTGTAAAAGCGAAAATGTTTAGCATGAATGGAAAGAACCTTTATGTGTACTGTTGCAACAATCCGGTGAATGCGGTAGATGATGATGGTGATTTTGGAATTTTAATGCTGGCATTCCCAGGAATCGATCCCAGAAAAGTAGCATGGAATATCTTAAAAGATGTATTTGTATATGCGGTACAGTGCGGAATGGCGAATGAGAAAGTAACCTTAGAAGGAATTGCAGAGGTGGCCATAGAAAGTGCAATCAGTAGTGTTTTGGGAGATAGCCAAGGAATTATCTTTTCAGTAGTAGTAAGTGGTTTGAAAGGAGGATATTTAGAGTATCAGGAATCAGGAGATATGGCAAGAGCAATGGGGGCAGGATTTTACGATGCTATAATGACCTTGTTAGAACCTAAAACGTATAACGCATATGTAAAAAATGAAACTATTGAGAATGCATTGGGTGCTTTTACAGACTTTTTTCAGTCTCCATTACTGAGCTATCCCAAAAGCGGTGTTTTGGATGGAGTGTTTGGAAAACCCAAGAAACAGGCAAATAAAAATGGATCAACACTTAAGAAAAACAGCAACATCAACTTTAGTACAAAAAAAGTTGGGGGGAAAAAGAAGAACTGGCAGAGTAATAAGCCTGCAATTTCCAGAAAAATGCAAAATATAGGACTTCCAGCGCTTAGATAGAAAAGTTTTAAGATGCCTTTGCGCGAAGAAAAATAGTTTTGTACAAAGGCAAAGCGTAAGAAATAACGAGGAGAAGATTGTATGAAAGTAGTATGGGGAAAATTTGGTACCGGCGTAGACCTGATTGTGTGTGCTATTAGTAGTTATTGGTGGGTGAGCCTGTGGGTAAATGAAAAAGATGCGTTCCACGCCTATTCATTAAAAACAAGTATCATAGTGTTTCTAGGAATAATGTTCTTTTTAAGCATAGCAGCTTATGGAACTGTGACATTTCTACTAAAACGAATTTATATTTATGAATGGGGAATAATGTTATCTTTTTGGGGCTATGAAAAAAAGATAGAATGGGAAGATTTTACTGTGATACAAAGATACAATGATCATTTTTTCTTCAACATATCGAAACAGAAAGATGACAGTTTGTTCTGGTGTACCTATCACCCATTTACCAGTATCATGATATTCGACAAGTTCCGCGGACCGGGCTGGGGAATCATACCGCTCAGCGCCGACGAATTTTGTGAACTCCTCACTTCATACGGTGTCAAGTATACGGAAAGTAAATAACATACAAAAAGAGTGGAAGTGGCCGTAAGATCCACGAATTACCAGCCACTTCCCTTTTTATATGCAAATTTAGAAAAAGAAAGAAGGAAATGCCAATGAAATCAATTTATCGCACGATCCTTGCCGCAGCAGGCAGCTTCCTTGCGGCACAGTTTGGAGGCTGGGATGCTGCGCTGGAAACGCTGGTCTGCTTCATGGCAATTGACTGGATCACAGGAGGTGTTCTGCTTCCTGTTGTTTTTAAAAAGAGTCCGAAATCTGAAAACGGAACGTTGGAGAGCCGTGCGGGATGGAAAGGGCTTTGCAGAAAAGGGATGATGCTGTTCTTTGTGCTGGTCGCGGAAAAACTGGATCAGCTCACACAGACGAATTACCTGCGGGATGCCGTCTGCATTGGATTTATTTTAAATGAAGCGGTTTCGATCTTGGAAAATGCAGGGCTGATGGGTGTGAAAATCCCTGAGGTTCTGCGGTCAAGGATTGATGTGCTGAGAAAGGAGGAGCAGAGTAAATGAGGGTTGACAGAAGCTATTGTAGCAACCAGAATACATGGTCGGAAAATCATCCGCAGTGTATTGTGGTACACAATACAGACAATTTTGCCGCCGGAGCCGATGCCCGCGCGCATGCAAGAGCGCAGTACCAGGGAAATTTTCAGATTATGTCGGCGCATTATTACGTAGATGACGGGGAGATCGCTTATCAGGCTGCGCCGCACAGCAGAGGATGCTGGCATGTCGGGAGAAATTATGGAAGTAAAAATCTATTCGGCAGATATGGAAACCGGAACAGCATCGCGGTTGAGATGTGCGTGCAGAAAGGATATGATTACGAAACCGCATTTTTACATACGGTGGAGCTGGTGAAAAACCTGATGAACGAGACGGGGATTCCATCAGATGCAGTTTACCGGCATTACGACATCTGCAGCAAAAACTGCCCGTCCCAGATTCAGAAGCGGGGAGACTGGGAGCGGTTCCAGCGTCTGATTCGGGAAACAGAAGACGGCAGTGAGAAAAGTGAATACAATCCCGGCATCTACCGTGTAACAGACCCGGCGCTCAACATCCGCACAGGTCCCGGAGTAGAATACCCGGTGGTGGGAGTCATCAAAGACCAGGGAAGCTATACGATCACAGAAATCAGAAACAAAAGCTGGGGCAGACTGCTGTCGGGAGCGGGATGGATCAACTGCCATAAAGCATATTGTTTTTACGGGGGAAGAGTATAAAATCCCATCTTTGCAAAACGATGTCATCGGACGGATTGACAGCGATGGAAAGCAGGGAGTAAACTATTCTTACGATGCAGGGGGAGAACTGGTAAATACCATGGATACAAGTGGTGCGAATATTGCACAGTCGAAAGAAATAACGAGGAGAAAATTGTATGAAAGTAATATGGGGAAAATTTGGTACAGGTGTAGATTTGATTCTGTGTGTTATTATTAATTACTATGTGGTGAGTATATGGGTAAATGGAAAAGATGAGTTCCATGCATATTCATTAAAAACAAGTATTATATTTCTAATAGAGGTAATGCTCGTTTTAAATATGGGGAAAACAGACCGGTCTGACCGATACCAGCGGAGAAAATATCGGAAAGCTCAATCCATTCCGCTATCGTGCTTACTGCTACGATGACGACACCAAGCTCTATGTCACCGCCAGCCGCTATTACGATCTGGAATTGTGCAGATTCCTTTGCGCAGACAACTTTGATGTTGTAAAAGCGGAAATGTTCAAAAAGTTAAATTAGTAGGTGGCAAATATGAAGGCAGGATATCGTAAATTTTATAAATATTTTAGTATATTGGTATTTATGGGCTGCGGATACCTTATGCTGAATTTTTGGGAAGAGGGAAAAGGTCAAATTAGTTCTTATAACATGCAAGATAAAGCACTTATGATATTGTGGTTTATGATTTATACTTTTGGTACGGCTGCTGGAATTATAAATACTTTAACCAGTATTTACATTTATGAATGGGGAATGCAGATCTCATTTTTGAAATATAAGAAAAAAATCGAATGGGAAGAATTTTCTGTTATACGAAGATATCATAATCATTTTTTCTTCAATATGTCAAAACAAAAAGATGCAGGTCCGTATTGGGCAATGTTTCATCCCTTTACCAGTTTTGTAATATTCGATAATTCGCGAAATCGTTCTGTTCATACCATGCCGCTTAACGCCGACGAATTTTGTGAACTGCTCACTTCATATGGTGTTCAGTACACGGAAAGAAAATAAAGATCGAAGGAATTAAAGAGAAAATATGAGAGCAGGATATCGTAAGTTTTTTATGTTTGCACAAGTTGCTACATTAATAGGCATCGGGTATCTTATGACAAGATTTTGGGAAGATGCAAAAAAACAATGTGAATTATATAATTTGCCTCAAAAGCTTTGGGTAATATTTGGAATAATGTTTATTTGTGGGATAGTGTCATGGGGAAGTGTAGATGCTTTAACACGTATTTACATCCATAAGTGGGGAATGGAACTTGCCTTTTTGGGATATAAGAAAAAAATTGTATGGGAGGATTTTTCCGTTATACAAAGATATAAAAATCATTTTTTCTTTAACGTATCAAAACAAAAAGATAGTGGTCTGTTTTTTTCAACATATCATCCATTTACTAGCTTTGTGATATTTGATAAGTCACAATTTAGTTGTGTCCGTACTATGCCAATCAGTGCCGACGAATTTTGTGATCTCCTCACTTCATACGGTGTCAAGTATAAGGAAAATAAAGCATGAGAAGAGTGGAAGTGATCGGATTTCTGTTGTTTTTACGGGGGAAAGAGAGTAGTATAATACATGTATAATTACAGCTTTGGAGGAAAAACAGTTGCTTGACTGGATCAATGTTTTTAAAGTAAACCGGAAAATTAAATCCCGTCTCTGGCCGTGGATTAAGATTATTTTGAGTATTATTCTTTTCTTTGCGGTATTTTACGGAGATATCTATGTTCACATTTTGGATAAAACAAAGACGGGGCGAATCGTGGAAGCGCTGATTCTGGTTGTGTTTTCGTTTCTGGACTATCTGATCTGCTTTATTTCTGTAGCCGAAATGGACTGCCTGAAGGACAGGCGGTATGCGGCGGCGAAAGAGAGTGGTGAATTTTATACGGTTTCTGAAATAGAAAGTTCCCTGTTCAACTATGTGCCGCGTACCTATACAATTTATTACCGGAGAGGAAGCAGAAGACTTACTTTCGGTGTGCGCACAAGAACGACAGGAAATCCGCTGGAAATGGGCGGCAGAGAATATTTCATAGGACCGACAGGAAAGCGCGAGCAGATTGTGAAAGACCTCGATACGCTGATGAAAGAAGTAAAAAAATACGCAAGATTTGACAAAGTCCTGGTACAGACAATCAATGGAGAACCGGTAAAGAGATAATGCCGGTTCTTCTTGCTTTTACGTAAAAATGCAGGTAAGATAAAAACAGCATAAGTGTAATACACATGCGTAAAAACTCATCAACGGAGAAGGTATGAAAATGGAGGAAACAAAAGATGAATTATCTGAAGGAACGGGATGGTGACCTGTTCTCCAATGCGGATCTGAAACAGCTGATTGTGCCGCTTCTGATTGAACAGCTTCTTGCCATCGCAGTCGGCATGGCGGATTCAATTATGGTATCCAGTGTCGGCGAGGCGGCGGTGTCGAGTGTGTCGCTGATTGATACGATCTTTATTCTGCTGATCAACATGTTCACCGCGATTGCAACCGGCGGAGCCGTCGTGTGCGGCCAGTATATCGGAAAGAAGCGGCCACACAAAGCATGTGAGGCAGCTGACCAGCTTCTGCTGGTGACAACGGCGCTGTCAGTTGTGATCATGGCGGCGGTCTATCTTTTAAAGCCGTTTATTCTGCATGTTGTGTTTGGAAACATTACGGCAGAGGTAGAAAGAAACTGCAATATTTATCTGATGATCGTAGCGGCCTCCATTCCGTTTCTGGCGGTTTACAACGGCTGTGCGGCCATTTTCCGTGCGCAGGGTGATTCGAAAACGCCGATGAAAATATCCATCGTCATGAACCTGATCAATATTTCGGGAAATGCGCTTCTGGTCTATGCGCTGAAATTCGGCGTGGACGGCGTTGCGATTCCGACGCTGCTTTCACGTATGTACGCGGCTGCGGCAGCATTTGTTCTCGTACATAATAAGCGGTATCCAGTGCGGTGCTCTTATCCGGTGAAATTAAAACCGGATTTCCATATGCTGAAAAAAATCCTTGGCATCGGCATTCCGAACGGCCTCGAGAACAGTATGTTCCAGCTCGGCAAAATTATGGTCTTAAGTATGATCACACAGTTCGGAACAGCGTCGATCGCGGCAAATGCGGTGTCCAACACGATTGCTGTCTTCCAGACACTGCCCGGTATGGCGATCGGAAATGCAGTGCTGACCGTAAGCGCACAGTGCGCGGGAGCGGGAGACTATGAGCAGGTAAAATACTATGCGAAAAAGCTGCACATCATCATTTATGGCCTGATGATCGTCTGCTGTCTCGGTGTCATCGCGGCACTTCCGGCGGTGCTTCACGTTTACAGTCTGTCTGCGGAGGCAACAGCCATGACGGAAGATATCATCGTTTACCACGGCATCTGCTGTATGATAATCTGGCCAATTGCCTTCAATCTGCCGAATGTACTCCGCGCGTCCAATGATGTGGCATTTTGCATGATTCTCTCGATTCTTTCCATGTGGATCTGCAGAATCGGCATGAGCTATGTGCTCGGTGTGCGTATGGGATTCGGCGTCTTCGGTGTCTGGGTCGCCATGACGATGGACTGGGTTGTTCGTGCCATTTTCTTTGTCCTTCGCTATCGAAGCGGGAAGTGGCAGCATCAGACGTGATGAAAAATACGGAATGTTTTGGGGAGAGAGAAAGAAAAAACGATACATCTGGAGGAAGTTATTATTATGAAAAACGCAAAGAAACTGATTCCCGGAGCGGCGATTGCGCTGGTGATTGCCGCTGCGGCGAAATTCCTGGAAAGCCTGGAGGAGAGCGCCGGACTGCACTTTATCGGGGCATCGGTCATCGCCATGTTTATCGGTATGATTGTGAATGCCTTTTACAAGCCGAACAGCGTGACAGCGCCGGGAATTAAATTTACATCGAAGAAGATCCTGAAATTTGCGATTATTCTGCTCGGTGCGAGCCTGAATATCCGCACGGTGCTGACGGTCGGAAGATTTTCCCTGACGGTTATGGTATTTACCCTGGCAACGTGCTTCGGCCTTGGCGCGCTGATCGGAAAAGCACTTGGACTGAACTGGAAGACGAGCAGTCTCATCAACGCCGGCACGGGTATCTGCGGCGGTTCCGCGATCGCGGCAATCGCGCCGGTCATCGAGGCGACCGATATGGACATTGCCTATGGCCTCTCCGCAACGTTTTTATTTGATACGGTCATGATCGTCGTATTCCCGATCCTCGGTCACTGGATGGGCCTTTCGGATGCCGCGTTTGGCCTCTGGGCCGGAACTGCGGTCAACGATACCTCAAGCGTCGTTGCCACCGGTTACGCATTCAGCGAGGCCGCCGGTGATTTCGCCACCATGGTAAAACTGACACGGACCCTCGCCATCATTCCGGCTGTTCTGGCATTCGCCGCCATCAACGTACATCTGAAACGGAAGGCGCAGGCAGCAGAAGGAACCGCCGTAAAGGTAAGCATCAAATCCATTTTTCCATGGTTTATCTTAGGTTTTCTCGCCATGTCAGCACTGACCTCCTTAGGTCTTATCCCGGCAGGCACAGCAGCCGCATTAAAAACCATCAGCAAATTTCTGATGGTGGCCGCCCTTGCGGCCATCGGCCTGAACACCGATTTCAAATCCCTCTGCCGCTCCGGCGCAAAGCCGATGCTGCACGGATTCATCATTTCGCTGCTGGTAGTCCTGGTAGCGATTGCAGTCGAATTTGCGATCGGCATTGCGCCGCATGGGGTACTGTAAAGAAACAGAGAATTAAAAATCCAGGCATCCGTATAGGATGCCTGGATTTTTTAAATCAAAACGGGTTTGTCGTTTCCTTCAAAAACGTTTTCAAAACCTGCAGCACCCCGTTCTCCCAGTACGGCGGGCAGGTGTGTTTTGCTGAGGCGATGACTTCCGCTCGGGCGTTGGAGACGGCGTAGCTTTCGCCGGCGTTCTGAAGCATCTCGATGTCGTTTAGGTTGTCGCCGAAGCAGCAGACTTCGTCTGGGGTAAGGCCAAAGTAGTTCATCAGAAATGAGAGACCGGTCCATTTGCTGACGCCGCGGGCGTTGCAGTCCAACCATTCCTTACCGGCGACAGCGAGTTTTGCCTGATGTTTCCACGCCGGGATGAAATTTGGGGAGCAAAGCTCTTCACAGGAGGTTGGATGGTAGATCGTGAATTTGATAATGTCCTCGTTTTCTACCTTCGACAGATCCGGTACTTCGCGGACATCGAAGCCGTAGGAGTCGCGGAGCCAGTGAAACATGCGGCTTCCGGCATCTTCGGCGAGGCAGTAGTCCGGGGTGGCGGCAAAGCAGTCGCAGGACGGAAGTTCGTCGTGTACCATGCGGCACATGGATTTCCAGAGTGCCGTTTCCATCGGATATGTTTTCAGAATCTTTTCCGGTGTGCGCACGACAGTTCCGCCATCGGAGATGTAGAGCAGGCGGTCCTTGATCGGAGCGAAAAGCTTCTGTTCACTGGAAAACTGGCGGCCGGAACAGACAACAAAATGGATGCCCTGGTCGACAAGCCTGGAAACAACAGTCATATATTCCGGGTCGATCAGAAGTGTGCCGTCTTTGACGAGCGTTCCATCGACATCGGTTGCAATCAACTTTATCATAATAGAAAATCTCCTTATCTTGTCACAGAAAAAATTCAAACTACAGCAAGACCAGAAAATAACGCAAAAAAGGCAGTGCTGCAGGGCGCGAATTACAAGGAACGGATTTGAAGGCGTACCGGGGTACGACGAAAATCCGTGACGCAGTAATTCACGTTCTGCAGTGCTGAATTTTTTGCATTATTTTCTGGGATTGCTATAAACATGATTATATCGTGAATTGCTTCGGGGTGCAAGCCGGAACCGGAGGAACGCAAAACTCCACGTTGACGAAACGCAGAAATAAGGCGTAAAATAAAGAAAAATATATATCCACAGGGGGATTTTTATTATGGCATTTATTCAGGTAAGCTTCATGTCAAAAACTTTAATGCGCACCGTACCGCTGCAGGTTATTCTGCCGGTCGACAAATTTACCTTTGGGCAGCCGGAGCGCGAGGAAAAACCGTTTAAAACGCTGTATTTGCTGCATGGCATTTTTGGGAATGAGACAGACTGGGTTCATGGAACCAGAATCCAAAGATGGGCAGAGGAGAAAAACCTTGCCGTTGTCATGCCGGCCGGTGAGAATGCGTTTTATGTGGATCAGCCGTCCATCGGTGCCATGCACGGACAGTTTATCGGAGAAGAACTGGTTGAGATTACAAGAAAAATGTTTCCGCTGTCCAGAAAAAGAGAAGACACCTTTATCGGAGGCCTTTCCATGGGTGGTTTTGGCGCACTCAGAAATGGCCTGAAATATCACGATACCTTCGGGGCTGTGATCTGCCTGTCCGGTGCACTTCATGTGCTGGAAAATCCGGAAGAGAGCAGAGCGGACAGCTTTGCACATGAAGAAGGTTATTTCGGAAATCTGGTCGAAGCAGCAAAGAGTGACAAAAACCCGGCTGTTCTTATCGAGCAGTTAAAGGAAGCACGGAAAAAAGATCCGTCTGTCAATGTGCCGACCGTATTCCAGGCGTGCGGAACAGAGGACGGACTTCTGGAAGTAAACCGTCTCTACCATAAACGGATGGAAGAGAGCGGCATGGACATTGTCTACTATGAGAGCAAGGGTGGCCATGAATGGGATTTCTGGGATGAATGGATCAAAAAGGCACTGGACTGGCTGCCACTTGAGGAAAAGACGGAAGGCCTGAACAGCGGAAACGTAAATGTTTAAAGGAAAAAGGGAGACAGGCAATGCCAGAAACGAGAAATGACGAATTGTACCGTGCGTTAAAACACAACGGTTACCCGGACGACTTCTGCCGGGAAATTGCATACCGCCAGATGAACACGGACTTTACCGCCACGCGGATGCTCGGCTATCTCTACCGCGTCACAAGCCCGCGCGCCGAGGACGTTGTCGATGAGATGCTGGCTATTTTGAGTGACCGCAAAGCATGGATTGAGAAAAAACAGTCTGAGGAAGCCCAGGCGGCAATCAGCAGAATGTATCGGGAAGGCCTGTAACCTGGGCGGGCGTTTATGCAGAAAAAGCGGAAGGAACGGGCTTGCATTCTTTTCCGGTTTCTGCTACAATCAGTGCAGTGAAAAAGCGACGAAAAGAAACAGTAGCGACAGAGCGCATTCAGAGAGAAAGCGGCAGGTGAAAGCTTTTTGCAGAATCTATCGTGAACCGGTCTTGGAGCTGTGCACCGAAGAGAAGAAAATCCATCAGGGAAACTTTATTTCGTAGGCTGCACCGGGATCTCCCGTTACAGAGAAGGTACAGAGAGCAGAGATCACACGTATTACAAAATACAAAATCGTGGGGTACAAATGCTTTGTGTCAGAGTGCAGGAGTTTTCCTGAATTTAGGTGGTACCGCGGATAAAAAAATTCGCCCTAAACTGCAGCTTGCGGTTTAGGGCTTTTTTCTGTTTGAAAACGAAGCATCTAACTCGTTACTTCAGTGATGAGTTAGATGCGTAAAATGTTGACTAAAAGCTTAAAATCGGACAGGCTGGAATGTTCTCGCGTCTGGAAGACTTCAGATGTTGAAAACCCAAAGAATAAGGAGGAAATCAGAAAATGAAACTTGAAAAATTAGTAGGAGAGCGCTTCAAAGAAAGACCTGCTGACTGTGTCATCGACAGCCATGCTATTATGGTAAAAGGCGGATACATCAAATATATGGCAAACGGAATCTATTCTTCCTATCTGCCGCTGCGCCGCATTGTGCGCAAAATCGAGCAGATCCTGCGCGAGGAGATGGACAAAATCGACGGCCAGGAAGTGCAGTTCCCGGTTGTCATGCCGGCTTCTCTGTGGGATGAGTCCGGCCGTTACGATAGCATCGGCGATGAACTGCTGCGTTTCACCGACCGCAACAATGCCAAAATGGTACTCGGCATGACCCACGAGGAGGCAGCCGTACACCTTGTACGCGAGTATGCACAGAGCTACACCAAATATCCGTTTATGATCTATCAGATCCAGACAAAATTCCGTGATGAGGCCCGTCCGAGAGCCGGACTGATCCGTGTGCGTGAGTTTACGATGAAGGATGCTTACTCCTTCCATACCAGCCAGGAAGATCTGGAGCAGTATTACGAGAAATGCCACGCAGCATACGAGCGCATCTTCGAGCGTGTCGGCGTGCCGGAGGTGGTATCTGTCAAATCCGATTCCGGTATGATGGGCGGAAACATCTCCCATGAGTTCATGCTTCTGACTCCGGTCGGAGAGGATTCCATCGTTCTGTGTGATTCCTGCGATTACAGAGCCAACATGGAGGCAGCTGAGAACATTTCCGATATCGCAAGAGACGCAGAATCCGCTGCACTCGAAAAGGTTTATACACCGAACGTCCACACCATTGAAGACGTCTGCAATTTCTTCGGAGACGAGACAAAGAACTCCTGCAAAGCCGTTGTTTATCAGCAGAATGTTGATGATAAATACGTTGTCCTTTTCATCCGCGGTGATCTCGAAGTCAACGAGACGAAGCTGGTCAACTTCCTCGGCGAGCAGGTTCACGCAGCCGTGATCACCGAAGAATGCGGACTGAACGCAGGCTATATCGGACCTGTGAACCTGAAGGTGAACGGAGATGCCGTTGTTCTCTATGATAAATCCCTCGAGGGAAGAAACAACCTTTCCTGCGGAGCCAACGAGGCAGAGCATCATTACAAAGGACTCGACATGGAGCGCGACGTTCCGAATGCCGAGTATCACGATTTTGCAAAAATCCAGGAGGGCGGCATCTGCCCGAAATGCGGCAAAAAGACCGTGAAGATTTCCAGGGGTATC
Source organism: Blautia sp. AF32-4BH (assembly GCF_003460565.1). NCBI lineage: Bacteria > Bacillati > Bacillota > Clostridia > Lachnospirales > Lachnospiraceae > Blautia > Blautia sp. AF32-4BH. Next base: position 176,902 of record NZ_QTVL01000008.1, read on the forward strand.
GAGGTCGGAAATATCTTCCAGCTTGGAACCAAATATACAAAATCCATGAATATGACCTATGTCGATGCAAACGGCGAGAGCAAGACCCCGATCATGGGATGCTACGGTATCGGTGTCGGCCGTCTGGCAGCATCGGTCTGCGAGGCACATCACGATGAGTACGGCCCGATCTGGCCGAAAGCTATCGCTCCGTGGCAGGTACACCTCTGTGCGGTCCGCGTCGATGACGAGGAAGTAAGAGCATACGCGGACAAGCTGTACGAGGATCTGCAGAACGCAGGCATCGAAGTGATCTACGACGACAGAAGCGTCAGAGCCGGCGTAATGTTTGCCGATGCCGACCTGCTCGGCATTCCGCTTCGCATCATCGTAAGCCCGAAAAATATGAAACAGGGCGTTGTCGAGGTTGCATCCCGCGATAAGACTCTGAAAACACAGATTCCGCTGGAAAATGTGATGGAAGAGATTAAACAGTATCTGTAATGATTCAGAACCATGCGAAAGGGAAGAAAAATCGCGATGGGGTTCGGAAGAAGTTCGACAGGAGAAAACACGATATGGAACTCTGGGATATCTATGATGAAAACAAACAGCCGACCGGCCGCACGATGAAGCGGAATGACTGGCATATGAAGCCGGACGAGTTTCACCTGACGGTGCTCGGCGTAATCGCAAGACCGGACGGAACCTTCCTTATCACAAAACGTGTCATGACGAAAGCCTGGGCACCGGGCTGGTGGGAGGTTTCCGGCGGCGCGGCACAGGCAGGAGAGAGCTCTTGGGAGGCCGTGCGCCGTGAGGTCAGAGAGGAAACCGGACTCGATGTGAGCAAGGCTGACGGCGGTTATCTCTTTACCTACCGGCGCATCAACCCGGATGAGAGAGACAATTACTTTGTCGATGTCTATCGCTTCGTGATGGATGTCAAAGACGAAGATCTCCATCTTCAGGAGGAAGAAACAGACGGCTACCGTTTTGCTACGTTGGACGAAATCAAAGGGTACGCCGCAGAAGGTAAATTCCTGCATTACGACAGCATCCGCCAGGCATTTGAACTGTAACAGAGAAATAAGATAATAAAAACGCGTTCCCGCCGGAAACCACAGGGGTTTCCGAAAACGGGAACGCGTTTTTGTAATTTACAGGATTCTTTCTTGCCGTAGGCATGCCTGAAAAGGGCTTTTCGTAAGCGCGTAAGCGGTTCCTTGCGGTTAATCGCGATTGAACACTTCGCGGTTGAGCGCCTTTTCCTGATGGCTGACAATCGTTGTGCAGACAGCATCGCCTGTGATGTTGACGGCGGTACGCAGCATATCGAGAATACGGTCGATACCCATGATAAGAGCGATACCCTCCGTTGGCAGTCCGACGGAATTCAGTACCATAGCCAGGGTAACAAGTCCGACGCTTGGGATACCGGCGGTACCGATGGAAGCCAGTGTTGCGGTAACAACAACCGTTGCGAGGTTTGCCGGGGTCAGATGAATACCGTACGCCTCTGCGATGAAGATGACAGCGACACCCTGCATAATGGAGGTACCATCCATGTTGATGGTTGCGCCGAGCGGAATGGTGAACGAAGAAATCTGCTTCGAGACACCCATCTTTTTGTTCAGTGTATCAATCGACATCGGGATTGTCGCGTTGGAGGTTGCGGTGGAAAATGCAAATCCCATAACCGGAAGGAATTTCTTCACGAATTTAATCGGATTCAGCCGTGTGAATACGAACAGAAGAACCTGATAAATGACGAAGCACTGCAGTGCCAGCGCCAGTGTTACATTTCCCATGTATTTCAGCATCGGTGCGAACGCAGAAAAGCCGACCGTTGCAAAGGTACGTGCAATCAGACAGAAAACGCCGACCGGGGCCACCTTCATGACCGTCATGGTCATTTCCATCATGACATCGTTAAACTGGCTGATAAAGTTGGAAACGACCGAAGCGCGGTTTCCGAGCTTTGCCAGCATTACGCCGACAAACAGGGCGAATACGATGATGGGAAGCATATCGCCGTTTGCCATGGAACCAATCGGGTTCTTCGGGATGATGTTGAGCAGTGTATCCACCAGGCTGACGCTGGAATCTGCTGCTGTCGAGGACAGGTCGGCTTTCTGAACCGCACTCATGTTAAGTCCGAGACCCGGGTGAATGAGCAGGGCGGTTCCAAGTGCGATGCAGACGGCAAGTGCTGTGGTAACAAGGTAAAAGCCGATCGTTTTTACGCCGACCTTTCCGAGGGTTTTGCTGTCTCCGATGGACATACTTCCGCAGACGAGGGAGCAGAAGACAAGCGGTACGACAAGCATCTGCATCAGGCGGATAAAGCCCTGTCCGATGACATACAGCACACCTTCTACGATGACGGTGTCCTTGATATAGCTGGACGGGATCCAATAGTGAATCACCACGCCGAGCAGCGCACCGGCCAGCAGGGCAATAAAAATCTGGGTGGAAAGCCCGGGCTTCTTTTTTGACTTTTCCGTTGTTTCTTTTCTGTTTCGGACCATTATTCGATTCCTCCGGTTTCTTCGAGATATTCTTTCAGTGCCGTTTTCCAGTCGAGCGGCTCAGGAATACCGGTCAGGCGGAGCATCATGTTGTCCAGAACAGAATAGGTCGGGCGGACATCATCGCGTGCGACAACCGGGTAGAGATCAAGGTCACCGGTTTTTCCGGTATACTCGAGGATGGTTCTTGCAAACTCATAGCGGCTGCAGCTTCCGGGGCAGACAACGTGGTACAGACCATACTCCTCGCTGTCGATAAAGTGGCAGATCACGCGCGCAAGCTCAAAAGCACTGGTCGGAGCCGCATACTGGTTGTTTGGAACCTCCATCGTGCCGCCCTTTGCCGCATTGCGGAGTACTTCGTCCACAAAATCGCGGCCGATCCCGTAAATCCAGGAGCTTCGGATGATGACAAAGCGGTTCAAAAGCTGTGTCAGGATTTTCTCTCCGGCCTCTTTTGATTTTCCGTAGATCGTACGCGGATGCACGGTATCAAACTCGTTGTACGGGATGCGGGATTCCTTGTCGAAAACGTCATCCGTTGAGATCTGAATAACCTTTGCGTCGATATCATTGGCGGCAAGCGCTACGTTGCGCACACCGATGGCATTGACACGATAGGCTTCGTCGATGTTTTTTTCACACTCGGCAACGTCGGTCATACCGGCGCAGTTGATGATAACGTCGGGACGGTTGACATAAACGAACTGTGTGACTTCATCGATTTTGGTAATATCAACCTCGTGAATATCCGTTGGAAGAAGCTGATATTCCACACCCTCCAGCAGTTCCAGAAGGGCAGTACCGATGTGGCCTTCGGCACCTGTAATCCATATTTTTTTCATAGGTTCTCTCCTGTCCTTGATTTATATACAGAAAAACTGTAATTGTATTTATTTTACCTGTGGACTTTACAGAAGTCAATAAATTATGGAAAGTCTCTGTGCAGAACCGGAAAAAAGTGGTATCATTTCTGTATATGTCTGCAGTGTAAGACTGCATATCTGCTACAAAAGAAGGAGGAGTATTTTTGAAAAAGAACAAATATGAAATCGACATGTGCAACGGCACGATTATGGATAAGCTGATTTCCTTTTCGCTGCCGCTGATGGTGTCGGGAATTTTACAGCTCATGTTCAATGCGGTTGATATTATTGTAGTCGGACGGTTCAGCGGAAGCCAGGCGCTTGCGGCTGTCGGATCGACAACGGCACTCATCAACGTGTTCATCAACCTGTTTATGGGAATTTCACTCGGTGCGAATGTACTGGCGGCGCGGTATTATGCGGCGGGGCGCGACCGGGAGATGTCGGAAACGGTACATACATCGATCATGCTGGCGCTGATCAGCGGCGTTGTGATGGCGTTTGTGGGCGTATTTTTTGCAAAAGGCGCGCTGGAGCTGATGGATACACCGGCGGATGTCATTGATCAGTCGGCATTGTATATGAGAATTTACTTTATGGGAATGCCGTTTTTCATGCTGTACAACTACGGTGCGGCGATTCTGCGTGCCGTCGGCGACACGAAGCGGCCGCTGTATTTCCTGATTGTATCGGGTGTGATCAACGCTGGTCTGAATATGTTCCTCGTGATCGTGTTCAGTCTCGGCGTGGCAGGTGTGGCGATTGCAACGGTGGTTTCGCAGGCGATCTCCTGCGTGCTGGTTCTGCGGTGCCTCTATAAGAGCGAGGGAAGTTATCAGCTCCGGTTCTCGAAGCTGTGCCTGAAAAAGGATTACATCATCCCGATTTTCCAGGTCGGCATCCCGGCGGGTATTCAGAGTACCGTCATCAACTTCTCGAACGTGCTGCTGCAGTCATCCGTCAATTCCTTCGGTTCGATTGCAATGGCAGGCTACACGGCGGCCAACAATGTGCTGGGATTTTTATACACCTCAGTCAACTCCGTCACCCAGGCGTGCATGAGCTTCACAAGCCAGAACTACGGTGTCGGAAAATACAAACGAATGGATAAGGTGCTGATCGACTGCCTGATTCTCTCCAGCGGCATCGCACTGGTGATGGGTGGCGGCGCGTATCTGTTCGGTACGGAAATCCTGCAGATTTACACCGGGGACCCGGAGGTTATCCGCTGCGGTATGGAAATTCTGTCGATCACGACGGTTCCGTATTTCCTCTGCGGCATCATGGACCTCTTCCCGGGAGCCCTGCGCGGTATGGGATGCTCGGCGGTGCCGATGATTCTGTCCGTCATCGGAACGGTCGGAACGCGAATCGTGTGGATCTTCGGCATTTTCCCGCAGCACCGCTCGCTGTATGTGCTGTTCATTTCGTATCCGGGATCGTGGATCATCACGATTATCATGCAGGTGATCTGCTATCTGATTATGCGGAAGAAAGTCTACAGCCGGGCAGCAGCCGTATAAAAAAGAGAAAAAAGACAAAAAGCCAGAAAAACCGCGGATAAATCCATTTTTAGGTGGAATTATCCGCGGTTGTGTGATAAGATGACTGTATGCGAAGAGGCAGGTAGAAGATACAGGGACACCTGCCTCTTACTCTGTGAAAAAGGAGAGAAGAGAGAACATATGAAAAAGTTTTATGCATGGTATCAGAAGCATATTACAGGTGCGATCTTTACCGGACTGCTTCTCGGTATCTTAACCGGACTTCTTCTGGCGGACCGCTTTACGCCGATTCTGACCGTAACCGGCGTCATCGGCGGCATCTACATGAACGCCTTGAATATGATGATTTTCCCGATGGTATTCTGCTCAATTGTCATGGGCATCTGCAGCATCGGAAATGCAAAAACGACAGGTAAGATCACCGGCTACTCGATGATTTTCTTCCTGTGCACCACCGCGATTGCAAGTGCAGTCGGCATTATCATTCCAAGACTGATCCGCCTCGGAAAGGGAGTCCATTTTGAGATGGCAACTTCCGATATCCAGGCGACCGAGATGACCAGCATCCTCGACACGATCAAAAACCTGATTCCGTCCAATCCGGTGAAAGCATTTGCGGAGGGCAACATGCTCCAGGTACTCGTGTTCGCTGTCGTTGTCGGCTTTACGCTGATTGCGGTCGGAGAGAAGGGACAGCCGCTCTTAAACGTGATCGACTCCCTGAATGAGGTCTGTTTAAAAGTCATCAGCACCGTTATGTACTTCACCCCGATCGGTGTCTTCTGTACGATCGTGCCGGTTGTCGAGGCAAACGGAACCAAAACCATCGTTTCCCTGGCAACCCAGCTCATCATTCTGTATGTGGCATTCTATGGATTTGCGATCGTCGTCTACGGCGGCGCTGTAAAACTCATCGGAAAGACGAGTCCGGTCAAGTTCTTTAAGGCGATCATGCCGGCAGCCCTGAATGCATTCGGAACATGTTCCAGTTCCGCGACGATCCCAATCAGCAAGCGCTGTGTCGAGAAAGAACTCGGCGTTTCGAACCAGATCAGCAGTATCGCAATCCCGCTCGGTGCCACCGTCAACATGGATGCGGTATCGATCCTGATGTCGTTTATGATCATGTTCTTCGCAAATGCCTGCGGCATCAGCGTCAGCATTTCGATGATGGTGATCATTCTGCTTGCCAACGTCCTGCTTTCTGTCGGAACACCGGGTATCCCGGGCGGTGCGATCGCATCGTTCGCAGCACTCGCCACGATGGCAGGTCTTCCGGCCGGCGTCATGGGCGTTTACATCAGTATCAATACACTGTGTGACATGGGTGCCACATGCGTCAACGTCATCGGCGATATGGCAGGCTGCGTTGTGCTGCAGGAGAAAATCAAACTGGAAGAAAACTAAAAAATGTTACATAGAAAAAGAGGGATTCCTTTCACGGGAGTCCCTCTTTTGCAATGCGTAAAATAAATTAAATATAGTCCGAAACATATGGAATATGGTGGAAGAGCAGGTCGTCCAGGCATTCCACAGTCTGTGGCGTCGTTTCGATGCGCGCCATCTCATACAGCTTGGAAGCCGTCTTGTAGCCGAGCAGCAGTGTCGTGAGCGATGCGATCGTCATTTTCATCACATGGTCCGGCTCGCGGTCGGTCGGCACACAGTGTCCTTTTTCAAAGAAGAATGTGAAGCTGTCATTGTTCCACGGAAGCAGCTCATCCTCGATCTCAAAACGGATACACACATCCGGCTCGTCCGGGTCGCAGGCGTAATGTTCCATAAACTGCACGACATCGATGATACGCCCCATCGAGTACGGGCGAATCGTTTCTTTGATATCGCTGTCCTCAAGCTCGAACGCGATGGGTTCACTGTAGTAGTTATTTCCTTTGACCTCATCGATCATGGAATCGTGCGCATGAATATACTCCCAGAGTCCCAGCTGCGCTTCGCGGTTCAGATAGATCATCTCTTTGATATGCATGATATCGGAGCTGATCAGATAGACCATGTAGCCGTACGGCACATCATCAGCGGAATAGTAGATCGCAACGACGGTATCATCCTCATCCCAGCGGAAATATTCTTCCCACGCCAGATTGTTGCGGTAGAGGCAGCCGTGCGTCTTCGAAGCAAATTTGGTATGTAGTTCCTTAAAATCCTTGTCATCCCATGCTACGCGGCGCACATAGCCAGGGGCTTTGAGTTTCCGCGGCACCTGCGTGTCCTTGATGGTGTACGTCATCTTATTGGAAATGATTTCCCATCCGAGATTCCGGTAGAGCGGAATAGAGTAGGGATAGAGAAGCGCAAAGGAACGGTGGTTTTCCCGCATGCGCGTGAGACTCCGGATCATCAGCTTTTTCATGATGCCCTGGCCGGTGTATTCCGGGTAGGTGCAGACGCTGGTGACAAAACCGACGGGATAGCGGACACCGTAGATATTCATGTCCAGCGGATAAACCGCGAACTGTGATACCAGATCCTCCTCGCAGAAACAGCCGAGCACATCGGCACGGACGAGAACCGGGAATTTGGACTGCTTGATTTCATCGTCTTTCCATCCGCTTTCGGAAAGCTCCTGCTCTGTAACCTGAAAGGCGTAGCGCAGAAGTGCATTGTACTGCTCTGCGTCGTCGATGGTCAGCGGGCGGAAGGTTAAGTTCGAATCTTTCGTTTGAATCATGGATTACTCCCTCATTTTATTGTGAATCAAAGTATAGTGAATCAGATACTTTATTTTTTCGTAAATATTCTATCATAAGAAATGGAATTTGTGCAGTTAAAAATAAAGCCCATTCCGCAAATTTGGTAAAAAGATCAAAATAGTGTTAGAAATCGGATAAAAACTTCAAGAAACAGACAAAAAAATCTAATAAAATGAAAAACATACAGGGATAGTCTGCGCGAAAAAGTAGACATACGATTTCCAGGGTGACTGCGTTGAGATCGACGTGTTCAATCCGGAGACAAGAAAATATGTCTGGGACGTATGCAAGAAGAACTACTACGATTACGGCATCAATGCTTTCTGGCTGGATAACTCCGAGCCGGATTACGGTGTTTACGATTTCGATCATTACCGCTATATTGAAGGACCGGCGCTCTCCTGCAGCAACATCTATCCGCAGTTATACAGCCGTGTCTTCTATGATAAGAAGAAAAAACCGACCGCGTAAAACCGGTCGGTTTTTTTGAATAAATTTCCATTACAGGACGGTTTTTGTACACTTTTTTCTTGACGAAACGGGAAACAATCGTTACACTATTATGTATAACTGTAATTAAAATGGGAAAATGTAGCAAAACGCGGAAGCACACAAAGGGGTAATGAAGTTTTGTGTGTACCGGGGAGAAGAGAGGGAAACAGATGAATCAGACCGAATTGCCGGAATGTGAAAAAATAAATAAGAAAGAGCCTTCTAAGGATGTTCAGATGACACAGAAACAGGCAGAACGTCTGGTGGAACATCTGAAGAATATTTTCATGTATGTGCGGGTTCTCCGTCCGGATGAGATCGGAGATTTTATTATCGATGAAGAGAATGGCAAGCTGTGTGAATGCTACGCAGTATGGAACAAAGCGATGCCGTGCCTTAACTGTATTTCCGAAAAAGCCCTGCGGGAGAAATCGCAGAAATCAAAAATGGAATGCATTGCGTCGAATGTGTATCAGGTCATTGCAAGATACGTGGAGATCGAAGGAGAACCATGCGTGATCGAGATGATCAACCGTCTCGACGATGAAACACTGATGGACTCCGAAGGACGCCAGAATCTGGTAAGCAAGCTGAACAGCTACAGCGAAGAGCTGTATCGTGACGCGCTGACCGGAGTATTCAACCGCCGCTACTTCGAAGACCAGATCCGGGACGCCAGCTTTTGCTGCGGCGTAGCCATGATCGATCTCGATGATTTCAAATTATACAACGATACATACGGCCACAATGCCGGAGATATGGCGCTTGACACCATTGTAAAGACCGTCAAGCGCTGCACCCGACGTACCGACCGTCTGATCCGCTTAGGAGGAGACGAATTTCTGCTGGTTCTGCCGGAGATGGATGAGGAAAACTTTGTACAGAAATTAAAACAGATTCAGTCACAGATCCATGAGGCACAGGTGCCGGGCTACTCGAAGATGCGTCTTTCCGTCAGCGTAGGAGGTGTTCTGACAAGAGATGAGACGATCGGCGAAGCTGCGATGCGTGCCGACCAGCTGATGTATCTTGCAAAACAACGGAAAAACATGGTTGTCACCGAGAAAGACCAGATCCTGGGTTGTCAGGACGATGTTGTCCGTCAGGAAAACCGCAGAGAAAAACAGCGCATCCTGATCGTGGATGATTCCGAGATGAACCGTATCATCCTCTCGGAGATTCTGCAGGATGAATACGATATCATCGAGGCTTCCACCGGCGAAGAGTGCCTGCGTCTGCTGGAAGAATACGGAACAGGCCTTGCGCTGATCCTTCTGGATATCGTCATGCCGGGCATGGACGGTTTCGGAGTGCTTGACTACATGAACCGCAACCACTGGATCGAAGAGGTTCCGGTCATCATGATATCGAGCGAGGATTCCACCACATTTGTGCGCCGTGCGTATGAGCAGGGCGTATCCGATTATATCAGTCGTCCGTTTGATGCAAAAGTTGTTTACCAGCGTGTCTTCAATACGATCAAATTATATGCAAAACAGCGCCGTCTCGTGACGCTCGTCACCGAGCAGATTTACGAAAAAGAGAAAAACAATCAGATGATGATCAGTATCCTGAGTCATATCATGGAATTCCGGAATGGCGAGAGCGGACTTCATGTCCACCACATCAACGTTCTGACCAGTATGCTCCTCGAGCGTCTGGTACAGAAGACAGACCGCTACCACTTAAGCTGGTCCGATCAGCTGATGATCACAACGGCATCCGCGCTGCACGATATCGGAAAGATGGGCATTGACGAGAACATTTTAAATAAGCCGGGAAGGCTGACGAAAGAAGAGTTCGAGGAGATGAAGAAACATACCCTGATCGGAGCGTCCATGCTGAAGAGCCTGGAACTGTATCAGGACGAGAAGCTGGTACAGATTGCGTACCAGATCTGTCGCTGGCATCATGAGCGGTACGACGGAAAGGGTTACCCGGACGGCTTAAAAGGTGAGGAGATCCCGATTGCAGCCCAGGTTGTATCAATTGCCGATGTTTACGATGCGCTGACAAGCGAGCGTGTCTACAAATCGGCATACACGCACGAGAAAGCCATCGAGATGATCCTGAACGGCGAGTGCGGTGCCTTCAGCCCGCTGATGCTCGAGTGTCTGCTCGATATCAAAGATGCCATCTGCGAGGAGCTGAACACCATATCCGAAGAAAAACAGACTTCGATTCAGATTGAAAAGCTGAAAAAAATCTGAAATCGGGGGGGGGCAGAGCTGAGTTTTCTGAACTCTGATGAGAAGTTATCCACAGAAGATGCCTGGGAGAACAGGTATCATGCGGATTCGAAAGACGATCTTAAATAAAAATATACCAAAACCCATGGATTTCTGAAAAGATTCCATGGGCTTTTCGCACCTTTGTGCAAATTTTTGTTGTGATTCCGGAGGACAACTGCTATAATAACAGAAAATGTCAAAAAATACGACAAAAATACCGGAAGAGGGCTGTGCGAACAAGTACACACAAGTCTGGAAAGGATAAATATCATGAATCAGTTGGAAGTATTACGAGAGAGCCTTGGACAGTGCGATGAGATTATTCTGGATGCGCTGCTGATGAGAAACCGTATTGTCGAGGACATTATGGTATATAAAGAAGCAAATAACGTGCCGATTCTCCAGCCGGAGCAGGAAGCAAAACAGAAGGAATGGCTGGAACGCCGGATGCAGGAAAAACGCCATAAAAACGAAGTGGCGGATGTTTTCGAGAGCATCACAAGAAACAGTAAAAAGATTCAGGCAAGAAAGCTGTTCAATTATAATATTGTACTGATTGGCTTCATGGGAGCCGGAAAGAGCACCATTTCCGATTATCTCAAAACCGTGTTTGCCATGGATATCATCGAGATGGATCAGATCATCGCAGAGCGTGCCGGTATGAGCATCTCCGATATTTTTGAGACTTACGGCGAACAGTATTTCCGTGACTGCGAGACGAATCTTCTGATTGAAATGCAGTCGAGAACAAACGTTGTCATTTCGTGCGGCGGCGGAACTCCGATGCGTGAGTGCAACGTTGCGGAGATGAAAAAGAACGGCCGCGTTGTTCTTCTGACTGCAAAGCCGGAGACGATTTTAGACCGTGTCAAAGACAGCCACGACAGACCGCTGATCGAGAACAACAAAACCGTTCCGTTTATCGCAGATCTGATGAGCAAGCGCCGTGAGAAATATGAGGCCGCAGCCGACATTATCATCGAGACGGACGGAAAGAGCGAGCTGGAGATCTGTGAGGAGCTGATCCACAGCCTGCGGCAGATGGATGCAAAAGCGGAATAAAAGAGAAAAAGCAAAGAAAAAGAAGAAGCAAGAAAAAGCAAGAAAAAGAAAGAAAAAGAAGAAGGAGAATGCTGTGTGCGACGGCAGCCTCCTTCTTTTCCTTTTGATACCGAATTGTTGCGCACTTAAAAAATACAAAATGTGTAGGAAAAAAGATTGACAAAAAAGATATTTTTCGATATTCTGATAAAAGTTGGGCTAAAATCACGTGAAAAGATTGAAAAAACAAGGTATTATTTCGTGCTATTGTCCGAATAAGAGAAAAAATTCAGGATAATTATATGAAAAACAATGGCCCGTGTGCAGACATAGCCGGATCAGCCGGGGAGGGTCTGCGGAAAACAAAGGAGGAACACCAATGAGAAAAAGAAACAAAGTCGTTTCTCTGCTTTTGGCAGGATGCATGGCAGCCGGTCTTCTGGCCGGATGCGGAAGCAGCGGAGAGGCACAGGTAGCAACTGCTGACAATGCTACAGCGGCATCAACCAGTACTGGAGCAGCGGATTCTGCAGCACCGGAGACTGCAGGTGAAGTGGACGGACAGATCAATCTTCGCGCGGTATCCTTTGGAAACAACTTCGATGTACAGGATATGGGATGGCGCTGGATGATGGCAGAGTGCTACGAAGGACTGATGCGTGACGTAGCAGATGAGAACGGAGACCGTTTCGAGTACGCCGGTGCAGAATCCATGGACGTATCCGACGACGGACTGGTTTATACCTTCCATCTGAGAAAGGATGCAAAATGGTCCGACGGACAGCCGGTTACCGCAGCAGATTATGAGTACGGCTGGAAACGTCTGTTAAATCCGGAATACGGATATTCCTATTCTTTCTTCCTGTTTAACGTAGTAGGAGCAGAGGAGTATTATAACGGACAGGGTTCTGCCGATGAGATCGGAATCAAAGCAGTTGACGATTACACCTTCGAGGTTACCTTAAAGGTAGCGGATCCGACCTTCCAGTCCAAGCTGGTAGCAACTCCGCTTTACCCGACCCGTCAGGATGTCGCAGAGGCAGCCGGAGACCAGTGGGGAAAAGACTGGACAAAGTGTGTCTACAACGGACCGTTTGCCATGACCAACCTGGTAGAAGATAACTCCATGACATGGGTAAAGAATGACCAGTACTGGGATAAGGACAACGTAAAACTGAATCAGGTAAACTGGTACTGTGTAGCAGAGAACGCAACAGCAGCAACCATGTTCGATAACGGACAGCTGGACGTTTTCGATGCAGCAGGCGATTACATTGCAAAATATGACAAAGAAGTAGAAGCAGGCAATATGCAGACCATGACCACCGAGTACCCGGGAACTATGGTTTTGTGCTACGAGCAGTCTGAGGGCGGAAAATCCGGTCTGATGAAAAACGTAAACATCCGCAAGGCAATTTCCTACTCCATCAACCGTGAGGAGATGGTATCAGCTGTTTACGGAAGATACACCGCAGCTTACGGCTTCGTTTCCCCGGCGATCACGCTCGACGGAACTTCCTACCGCAAGCAGGCGTCGGAGACGATGAAAAAGGAATATGAGCAGTATGCAGGAGATGCAGACAAGTTAAAAGCACTGTTCCAGAAAGGCCTTGATGAGCTTGGTATCACCGATAAACCGGAAGACATCACCATTACACTGCTGTCCCAGGGTTCTGCTACCGAGAATCAGCTCGAGAGAGAGTACCTGCAGCAGTCCATTTCCCAGAATCTGGGCGTAAAGGTAGAGCTGAATACCGTTGGCGATTACCAGATGTTTGCAAACGAGCGCGATAACAAGAACTACGATATCTTTGTAGGCGGATGGTTCAGCGATTACAACGATCCGCTGGATTTCCTGAACATCATGAAGACAGGCGTTTATGATTCCTACGGCCTCTATAGCAACAGCGAGTACGACAGCCTGATCAATTCTCTGACCGGAGAGAACGACAACGCAAAACGCCTTGAGATTTACCAGAAGCTGGAAGATCTGCTGGTTGCACAGGATTGTGGTGTTGCACCGCTGTACTACTCTGATAAACATTACTATTATCAGAACTGGGTAAAAGATTTCTACACATCCTCCTTCGGCGCAAGCCAGGAGCTTTACAGAGCAACTGTAGAGAAATAAAAAAAGCAGCAAAACAGAAGAAATGAGGGAAGAAGGGCTTATGAAACAATAGGCTCTTCTTTCGCTATCATAATAAAATTCCGGTCGAAAAAGACCGGACAGGGAGAGGATTTTTATGCCAAAATATTTACTGCGCCGTTTCGCGGAAATGCTGATCACACTGTTTCTGATTGCAACGGCCACGTTTTTCCTTCTGGAAGCGGTTCCGGGAGATCCGCTGACGGAGCGTGCGAGCAAGCTCTCGCCGACCGTAAAGGAAAACCTCTATAAGCGCTACGGCCTCGACAAGCCGATGATGGAGCGCTATGTGATCACAATGAAGGGAATCTGCAAGGGAGAGTTCGGGGAATCTGTTGTCTATGCGGGACAGACGGTACAGAAGCTGATTCATGACCGTCTTCCGGTATCCGCCCGCCTTGGTATCCAGCAGGTGCTGGCCGGTATCACGATCGGTCTGCTGCTTGGAATTCTTGCGGCAATGAGGAGGGGAAGCTTCTGGGACTATATGGTGATCGCCCTGTCGGTCCTCTTGATTTCCATTCCGAACCTGATCTTTGGTCTGATGCTTCAGAAAATTTTCGCAGGTAACCTGAAGGTTCTGCCGACGATCGGCTGGCCTGCGGGAAAGGATCTGTGGTTCGGAGGATGGGAATACACGATTCTTCCGACCCTGACAGGATGCTTTTCTTATATCGCAACGTATGCGCGTCTGCTGAAAACCTCGATGCTCGATGTGATCAATCAGGATTACGTGCTGACTGCTGAATCGAAGGGCTTAAGCCGCGGACAGATTATCCGCCGCCATATCCTTCGGAACTCGTTTATCCCGGTTATCACACAGCTTCCGATGTCGGTTGCCATGTGTATCACAGGCTCCTTCTTCATCGAGAGCATCTTTTCCATCCCGGGAATCGGACAGTATTATGTGACGGCGGTCAATAACCAGGATCTTTCCATTATCATGGGAGAGACGGTTATTATCGCAGCACTTTACATCGGTGTTCTCTTTATCACGGACCTGCTGTACGTGGTCGTTGACCCGAGAATCAGTCTGACAGGAAAGAGCAGATAAGGAGGATATTATGGCAGCATTAACACCGGAAAAATTTAAAGTAATAGGATACACCGAGGAAGATGCGAACCGGATTGACCGCCCGACCATTTCCTACTGGCAGGACGCCTGGAGACGGCTCCGCAAAAACCCGATCGCAATGGGATCTCTTGTTGTGCTCGGTATTCTGCTTGTCATGGTCATCATCGGACCGCATATCAAAGGATATGATTATGTATCCATGAATATCGCCGAGAAAAACCAGGGCGTATCGTCAAAATACTGGTTTGGAACCGACAACCTGGGACGTGACCTCTTCTCAAGAGTCTGGGTCGGCGCGCGGGCATCACTGATCATCGCGATCGTTGCAACGGCAATCAAACTCATCATCGGAACGGTATATGGCGCGCTGATGGCACATTTCGGCGGCTGGGTCGATGAGGTTCTGATGCGGATCATCGAGGTTATCAACTCGATTCCGTCTCTGCTTCTTACGATTCTGATCATGATGATTCTTGGAAATAACCTGTTTGCACTTCTGGTCGCGCTTAGTGTCACCGCATGGTGTAACACGGCACGTCAGGTGCGCGGTATGATCAAACAGCTCCGTGAGACGGAATACGTTTACGCGGCGGAGGTGCTCGGTGCAAAACCGCTCCGCATCATCTTAAAACACTATGTACCGAATATGCTGGGTATCCTGATTCTGGATACGGCGACGGCAATCCCGATGTTTATTTTTACGGAGGCAGGTCTTAGCTTCCTCGGCATCGGCCTCAAGGCACCATCGATCAGCCTTGGTGTCCTGATTTCGATGGGACAGCAGAACATGGATTTCTATCCGTCACAGCTTCTGTTCCCATGTCTCGTGCTCTGTATCATCGTTATGGCATTCAACCTTCTGGGAGACGGCCTGCGCGATGCCCTGGATCCGAGACTTCGCCAGTAATAAGTGGGAGATAACGATATGAACGAACAAAACAATCCGATTCTGGAAGTAAAAAACTTAAGAGTCTCTTATCACACCTATGCCGGTGAAGTAAAGGCAGTCCGCGGTGTACAGTTTTCTCTCGAGAAAGGTCAGGCGCTCGCAATTGTGGGCGAATCCGGCTGCGGAAAATCTGTAACGGCGAAATCCATCATGGGCCTCATCAAGGCCCCGCAGGGTGAGATTAAAGAGAACAGTGAAATTCTCTATCATGGAGAGAATATTCTGAAATACAACAAAAAACAGTGGCAGCATTACAAAGGCGGCGAGTGTGCAATCATTTTCCAGGATGCGCTGGCTTCCTTAAATCCGACGATGCGTGTCGGAAAACAGATTATGGAAAATCTGATGGGCCACAAAAACATGACAAAACAGGAAGCGGCAAAGGAGGCTGTCGAGATGCTGCGCATGGTCGGCATCCCGGAGCCGGAAAAACGTGTCAGACAGTATCCGCACGAATTTTCCGGCGGTATGCGTCAGCGTGTTATGATCGCGATTGCATTTGCCTGTGATCCGAAAATTCTGATCTGTGACGAGCCGACGACCGCACTCGATGTGACAATTCAGGGACAGATTCTCGATATTATCAAGAATCTGCAGAAGAAAAACCAGACGTCCGTTATCATGATCACACATGATCTTGGTGTTGTGGCGAATATCGCACAGAAGATTGCTGTCATGTATTCCGGTATTATCGTGGAAAGCGGAACGTGTGAGGATATTTTCTATCGTCCGCGTCACCCGTATACCTGGGCGCTGATCCGTTCCGTACCGCGTCTGGATCTGAAAAACAAGCAGGAACTCGCGACAATTCCGGGAACTCCGCCGGATCTTTTAACCCCGCCGGTCGGATGTCCGTTCTGCACGCGGTGCAGCTATTGTATGCCGATCTGTAAGGAAGAGATGCCGGAGGCAACGGAATTCGGCGGCGAGCATAAAGCTGCCTGCTGGCTCCATCACCCGATGGCACCAAAAGTAGAAATGCCAAATCTGGAAGGAGGAGAACTGTAATGGAAAATAACGAAAAAGAAGTGCTTTTTTCCGTTTCCCATCTGAAAAAATATTTTCAGGTCGGAAACCATGCGACCTTAAAGGCCGTGGATGATGTCTCCTTCGAAATTTACAAGGGTGAGACACTTGGAATGGTTGGCGAGTCCGGATGTGGAAAGACAACGTGCGGCCGTACCTGCATCGGCCTGTATGACAAGACCGACGGACAGGTGCTCTACAAGGGAACCGATGTCCATGCGTTAAACGGAAAAGAGCGGTTTGCCTTCAAAAAACAGGTACAGATGGTCTTTCAGGATCCGTATGGATCACTCGACCCACGTATGACCGTTGCCGACATCATCGGCGAGGGCATCGACATTCACCATCTGGCAAAGAATAAGAAAGAGCGCCAGGAGATGATCTACAAATATCTGGAACTGGTCGGACTGAACCGCGAGCATGCGAACCGTTTTGTGCACGAGTTTTCCGGCGGACAGCGCCAGCGAATCGGTATTGCGCGTGCGCTTGCCGTGCAGCCGGAGTTCATCGTTCTCGATGAGCCGATCTCCGCACTCGATGTTTCGATCCAGGCACAGATCGTCAATCTTCTTGTGGATCTGCAGAAAAAGATGGGACTGACCTATCTTTTCGTTGCCCATGATCTGTCGATGGTCAAACATATTTCCGACCGTGTGGCGGTTCTGTATCTGGGAACGCTCGTCGAGCTGACGACATCCGAGGAGCTGTACGCCAACCCGCGCCACCCGTACACACAGGCACTGCTCTCCGCGATTCCGATTCCGGACCCGAAAGTAGAGGCAGAGCGCGACCGCAAAAAAATCCGCCTCGAAGGCGAGGTGCCGAGCCCGATCAACACGAAGCCGGGCTGCAAATTCCAGGGAAGATGCAAGTACGCAAAAGACATCTGCCGACAGCAGATGCCGGAATTAAAAGACGTGGGCAACAATCACTTTGTGGCATGTCATTTCTGTGATGCGTTAGAAGAAAATAAGGAATTGTAAAACATGGAAAAGATAAAGAACATCTGCTGTGATCTCGGCAGAGCATTTACAATCGGCCTGCTCTCCGGCGGCGCTGCGGCAGCTGTGCTGCTGCTGGGAGGATTCCTCTTTGGGGGATTCACGTTCCGCGCTGCCCTTGAGGCGGCGAAAGACGGCTTGCTGCTGATCGCGGCCCTCGGCATGTTCGTGATCGCCGGAATGCTGATGGTAAAAGGCAAAAACCCGGAGAAATTCACGCAGAAGGAAAAATGGCGCGTCCACTTTGCCGTACTCGGATATAAGAGTGTGTTCGCAGTTCTCTGCGTTTCCTGGGTGCTGTGGGCGGCAGCGGCGGATTATCTTTTGTATCGGATGTGAAAATAGTTTCTATAAATAAAAAGAGAATTTTGCAGACTGTAAAAATGAGGTCCGGCAAAATTCTCTTTTTTCGTTTAGTCGTTATTCGTCTTCGAGACGGGAGATAACCATCTCCATGGATTTCTGATATTCTTCATCCGAAGAATTGTAGAACAGCATCAGATCGAGGCAGCTGCTCATTTTCTTCAGTGCTTCCGGGATGGAGTAGTCGATCGTTTTCACATATTCATCCCAGTGCTCCAGCTTCCACGTATCGCGCACGGAGTTGCGGTCGATCATGCGCTGGTGGCAGATCTCCGGTTTTGTGACAACCCAGATCACAACAAGCTTTGCCCCATGGTCAGCGAGCTTTTTGGAGAAGTCTTTCAGGAACTTCTCATCATGCACTTCGCGTGTGAATGGTGCGTTGATCAGCACAATATCGTCATACTCGAGTGCTTCCAGTCCGAAATTGACCGTTACTTCATATTCATAATCGCGGATATTCTCCTCGAAGAAATCAGAACTGCGGTTGATTTCCTGTCCGCCCGCTTTGAAAACGCGGTTCGACAGCGGAATGACCGTGTCCTTGTCGAGATAAACAACGTGTTTCAGCTCCTTGGCGAGCTGTTTTGAAATGTATGTCTTTCCGCACGCCGGCGGCGAGGTTACGAGGATCATCTTTTTCATCGTTTGTATGTCTTCCTTTCCAGTTGAATCAAAAAAAATCACTCCTAGCATTATAGAAAATTTGGGAAAAAATTGCAAGAGAAAAGACGGTTGTGCCAGAGAAAAAATTGTCTTATAATAAAATAAGATTTTTATGCCATCACGGAGAAAATAAATGGAGGAAAGACAATGAGCAGAGCAAATACACGAGTTGTGAAAATCGGCGACCGGGTCATCGGAGGCGGAAATCCGATTCTGATCCAGTCCATGACGAATACCAAAACAGAAGATGTGGAGGCAACCGTAAAGCAGATCCAGGCGCTCACGGAAGCCGGATGTGACATTATCCGATGCGCCGTCCCGACCATGGAGGCAGCCAGGGCGCTGTCCGAGATCAAAAAGCAGATCTCGATTCCGCTTGTAGCAGATATTCATTTTGACTATCGATTGGCGATCGCCGCGATCGAAAACGGAGCCGATAAAATCCGCATCAACCCGGGCAACATCGGCAGCCGCGACCGGATCCAGGCGGTTGTAGATGCAGCAAAAGAACGCCAGATTCCGATCCGCGTCGGCGTCAACAGCGGTTCACTCGAAAAAGAGCTGGTGGAAAAATACAACGGCGTAACGGCAGAGGGCCTGGTGGAGAGCGCGCTCGACAAAGTGCGGATCATCGAGGAGATGGGCTATGACAATCTCGTCATCAGTATCAAATCGTCTGATGTGATGATGTGTGCAAAAGCGCATGAGCTGATCACGAACCAGACGGATCATCCGCTTCATGTCGGCATTACGGAGGCAGGAACGCTGTATTCCGGCAACATCAAATCGGCAGTGGGGCTCGGTATTATTTTATATCAGGGCATCGGAGATACGATCCGTGTTTCCCTGACCGGCGATCCGCTCGAGGAAATCAAATCCGCAAAACGGATCTTAAAGACCCTGGGACTTCGAAAAGGCGGCATTGAGGTCGTATCGTGTCCGACCTGCGGACGGACCCAGATTGATCTGATCGGACTGGCAAACCAGGTGGAAACACTGGTGCAGGGCTACGATCTTGATATCAAGGTTGCCGTCATGGGCTGCGTGGTCAACGGACCGGGCGAGGCAAAAGAGGCGGATCTTGGTGTTGCAGGCGGAAAAGGCGTCGGCATTTTAATTAAAAAAGGTGAAATCGTGAAAAAAGTACCGGAGAGCGAGCTGCTGTCCGTCTTAAAGGACGAGCTGGATCACTGGGGCAAGTAGAAAAGAAAGCAGGAATAGGAATGGAAAAACAGTTTCAGGAAGTATTTCCGGATTTGAGAATCGAAGGGGGCATGGCAGAGCTTCTCGATACCGTGGAGGTTTCGCGGGTATCGATCAATAAGAAAAAAGATCTGCTGCGGATCTATGTGGTCAGCCATCAGTGGATTCACAAAAAATATATTTATCAGCTGGAGCGCCAGATCGAGGAGCAGCTCTTTTCCAACGTGCCGCTGCGCGTGAAGATTATTGAGCGGTTCTATCTGTCGCGCCAGTATACGCCGGAAAACTTTCTGGAGGTGTACCGTCCGAGTATCCTGCTCGAGCTGAAAAACCACAGTGTCTTTCTGAATCATCTGTTTTCGACTGCCGAGATTACCTTCCCGGAGACGAACAAAATGCACCTGGTGCTCGTGGATTCCGTTGTGGCAAAGGAGCGCGAGGAGGAGCTGGTCCACATTCTCGAGAAAATCTTCTGTGAGCGGTGCGGCTTCGACCTGATCGTGGAAACCGAGATGAGAAAGCCGGAGGGCGAGAGCCGCGCCATGAGAAATTCCGAGCTCCGCATCCGGGAGGAAGTGCGCCACGTTCTGGCGCATACCCATTACGGTGAGATGCTCGGCGAAAAAGAGCAGAACCGGATGGAAGAGCAGGCGGAAGCAGCAGGCGAACAGCCAAAAGCAGCCGCAGCAGCCAAGGACGGCGAGGCGAAAAAAGAAAAAGCAGCAGACGGCGGAAGGGGAAAAGGTTTTTCCGGCGGCGGACGCGGTTCCTTCAAAAAAGGCAAGGGCAGTTTCGGCCGGAATGCGGACAATCAGCCGCGCAAATCCTCCAATCCGGATGTGCTGTACGGAAGAGATTTCGAGGATGAGAGCGTGGAGATTCTGAAAATCGGCGATGAGATCGGTGATGTTGTCATCCGAGGAAGAGTCCAGAGTGTGGATATGCGCGAAATCCGGAATGAGCGTACGATTTTCATGTTCACGATCACCGACTTTACAGATACCATCGGCGTCAAGATTTTCGTCCAGAACGCGGAAGTGCCGGAATTAAAGGATGCGATCAAAAAAGGCGCGTTCATTAAAGTAAAAGGAAAAACGACGGTTGATGCATTTGACCACGATCTGACGGTTATGTCTGTCTGGGGCATCAAGAAGATCACCGATTTCCGTACCGGCCGTCAGGATACGAGTCCGGTGAAGCGTGTGGAGCTGCACTGCCATACAAAGATGAGCGATATGGACGGTGTCACCGATGCTGCCCGTCTGGTACAGCGTGCCTACGAGTGGGGCCATCCGGCGATCGCGATCACCGATCACGGCGTGGTGCAGTCCTTCCCGGAGGCAAACCATGCGATCGAGGCGATCGACGGCGCTTACCGGAAAAAATACCAGGCAGAGCACCCGGATGCGACAAAAGATGAGCTGAAAAAAGTTTCGGCTCCGTTCAAGGTCATCTACGGCATGGAGGCTTATCTCGTCGACGACTTGAAAGATATCGTTGTCAACAGCAAAGGACAGGACATCCACGGAAGCTACGTTGTTTTCGATATCGAGACGACGGGATTTTCCCCGGTTGTCAACAAAATCATTGAGATCGGCGCCGTCCGTGTGGAAAACGGAGCGATTGTCGATAAGTTTTCCACCTTCGTCAATCCGAAAGTCCCGATCCCGTTCCGGATTGAGAATCTGACCGGCATCAACGACAACATGGTTCTTGACGCGCCGGACATCGAAACGGTGCTGCCGAAATTCCTGGAGTTCAGTGAGGGAGCCGTTATGGTTGCCCACAATGCTTCGTTCGATATGAGCTTTATCGAGCACAACTGCGTCCTGCAGGGGATCGAGCGGGAATTTACAACGGCGGACACCGTCGCCATGGCGCGTTTCCTGCTGCCGGGCCTGAACCGTTTCAAGCTGGATACCGTTGCGAAGGCGGTCGGCGTATCGTTGGAAAACCATCACCGTGCGGTGGACGATGCCGGCTGTACGGCGGAAATTTTCGTGAAATTCGTAAAAATGCTGGAGGAGCGCAATATTCTGACTCTGGATGATCTGAATGCGCAGGGAAAAGTATCGGAGGAGGCTGTGCGCAAGCTTCCATCGTACCATGCGATCATTCTGGCAAAGAACGAGACGGGACGTGTCAATCTGTACCGCCTCGTGTCGGAATCCCACCTGAAATACTACAACCGCCGGCCGAAGCTGCCAAAGAGCGTCTACCTGAAATACCAGGACGGTCTGATGATCGGATCTGCCTGCGAGGCGGGCGAACTCTACCAGGCAATCCTGCGCGGTGAACCGGATGCGGCGATTGCGCGTCTCGTGGACTTCTACGATTATCTGGAAATCCAGCCGATCGGCAACAACGCGTTCATGATCAAAAAAGAGGACGTTTCTGCCGTAGAGAGCGAGGAGGATTTAAAGGAGATCAACAGGCGCATCGTCAAACTTGGCGAGCAGTTCCATAAGCCTGTTGTGGCAACGTGCGACGTCCACTTCATGGATCCGCAGGACGAGATCTACCGCCGCATCATCATGACCGGAAAAGGTTTTGACGACGCGGATGAGCAGGCACCGCTGTTCCTGCGCACCACCGAGGAGATGCTTGAAGAGTTTTCGTATCTCGGAAGTGAGAAAGCGGAGGAGGTCGTCATCACCAATCCGCGCAAAATCTCCGACCTTGTCGAGAAAATCTCCCCGATCCGTGCCGGAAAATTCCCGCCGGTCATCGAGGATTCCGACAAGACACTGCGGAGAATCTGTTACGACCGCGCGCATGAAATCTACGGCGAGGAGCTGCCGGAGATCGTTTCCGCGCGCCTCGAACGGGAGCTGAACTCCATTATTTCCAACGGATATGCCGTTATGTACATCATCGCACAGAAACTAGTGTGGAAGTCGAACGAGGACGGCTACCTCGTAGGATCGCGTGGTTCCGTCGGTTCCTCGTTCGTTGCGACGATGGCGGGAATCACGGAGGTAAACCCGTTGAGCCCGCATTACTACTGCGAGTCGTGCCATTACAGCGAGTTCGATTCGCCGCGCGTCAAAGAGTACGTCGGCCGTGCCGGATGCGATATGCCGGACGCCGTCTGCCCGAACTGCGGCAAGCCGCTGAAAAAAGCCGGATTTGACATTCCGTTCGAGACGTTCCTTGGATTCAAGGGAAACAAAGAGCCGGATATCGACCTGAACTTTTCCGGTGATTACCAGAGTAAGGCGCACAAATACACAGAGGTTATTTTCGGCGCCGGTCAGACGTTCCGTGCGGGAACCATCGGTACGCTGGCGGATAAAACAGCGTTCGGTTACGTGAAGAACTATTACGAAGAGCGCGGCCAGCACAAACGGAACTGCGAGATCGACCGTATCGTGGAAGGATGCACCGGCATCCGCCGTACCACCGGCCAGCACCCGGGCGGTATCATCGTTCTGCCGTTCGGTGAGGACATCAACTCCTTCACCCCGGTGCAGCATCCGGCGAACGATATGACAACCGACATTATTACGACCCATTTCGATTACCACTCCATTGATGCCAACCTCTTAAAGCTCGACATTCTCGGACACGATGATCCGACCATGATCCGTATGCTCGAGGATATCACGCATCTTGATGCGCAGACGATTCCGCTCGATAACCCGGAGGTCATGTCGCTGTTCAAGAGCACCGAGGCGCTCGGCATCAAGCCGGAGGACATCGGCGGCTGCCCGCTTGGATGCCTTGGCGTGCCGGAGTTCGGTACCGATTTCGTTATCCAGATGCTTCTGGACACGAAGCCGCAGTCGTTCTCTGACCTGATCCGTATCTCCGGTCTGTCGCACGGAACCGACGTATGGCTCGGCAATGCGCAGACCCTGATCGAGGAGGGCAAGGCGACGATTTCCACCGCCATCTGTACCCGGGACGATATCATGATCTACCTGATCGACAAGGGACTCGAAAGTGAGCTTTCCTTTACGATCATGGAGAGTGTGCGAAAAGGAAAGGGCTTAAAACCGGAGTGGGAAGAGGAGATGAAGGCCCACGATGTGCCGGACTGGTACATCTGGTCATGTAAAAAGATCAAGTACATGTTCCCGAAAGCCCACGCGGCGGCGTACGTCATGATGGCGTACCGCATCGCTTACTATAAAATTTTCTATCCGCTGGCGTACTATGCGGCGTACTTCTCCATTCGTGCGTCCGCATTCTCCTACGAGCTCATGTGCATGGGACGCGACCGGCTGGAATATTATATGAAAGATTACGAAAAACGGAAAGACACGCTGACTCAGAAGGAGCAGGCAACCGTCAAGGATATGAAGATTGTCCAGGAAATGTACGCCCGCGGCTTCGATTTCGTGCCGGTGGACCTCTATAAGGCACAGGCGCACCGCTTCCAGGTCTACGATGACAAACATCTGATGCCGGCGCTCGACTCGATCGAGGGTCTGGGCGACAAGGCGGCCGACGCCGTTGTCCTTGCGGCACGAAACGGAAAATTCCTCTCGAAAGATGATTTCCGCGACCGCACCAAGGTCAGCAAGACGATTATCGACTTTATGGCGGACCTCGGTGTCTTCGGAGATCTGCCCGAAAGCAATCAGTTTTCGCTGTTCGACTATTAAAAGGAGCGTCCCCTTTCCGTTGCAATCCCGTGCGTCTTGGGGTATAATCAGACGTTGTGGAAAAGAACGAAAACGATTTAGATAAAATAAGGTGAAAAACATTGAGAAGAAGATTGGAACAACTGCTGAACGGCAGATTTGAATATGAGGTTCCCCATCTGCTGCTGTCCGAGACGGAGGTGGCCCTGACGCTGGACGAGGGGCAGAATTTCCGCGGAGAGCTGAATATCGGAGCGGAAGACGGGAGAAGAGTAAAAGGAATTGTGACCACAGATCATCAGAGAATCGTTCTGGCGAAAAATCAGTTCCAGGGAACGGCGAGTACGATTGAGTACGGCGTGGATACCAGCGGATTAAAAGCAGGCGATGAAATCTGTGGAAACATCACCGTCAGCAGCAATCTGGAGGAACGCTGCGTGCGGGTACACGTCTCGATTGCGGGAAAGACAATGAACATTTCCGGACAGGAGATTCATTCCCTGGCAGATTTTGTGCATCTGGCAAGTCATGATTTCGGCGCAGCGTACCGCTTCTTTGTAAAAAAAGAGTTTGCACGTCTTCTTCAGAAAGAGGCACCGGAGCAGATGGCACTTTATCAGGGACTGTCCCACAAGCCGGTGACATTTCAGCATCTGGAGGAATTTCTGGTTGCCCTCGGTCAGAAAGAGCCGGTGATGCTTTCGGCGGAACAGCCGGAGAAAACTGTGCTTACCGTGGACCAGCCGCGCAAGGAAACACTGTATCTGTATAAAAATACCTGGGGCTACGTCCGCATGGAAATCGAGGTGCAGGGAGACTTTCTGGAAGTGGAAAAGAAAGTCGTCACTTCAGAAGATTTCATCGGAAGCGTCTACGGTGTGGAATACATTATCCATCAGGAGAAAATCGGAAACGGCCGCCATTACGGCAGAATTACGGTGCGTCAGGGAAAACAGGAGCTTCGCTTTGAACTGGAAGTGACAAACAGCGAAAAGCATGTGACTAGCAGGAAAAATACGGAGCGCGACCGTCAGATAACTGCCATCGCGCGCGGCTATCTCGATCTGGCAGTCCATAAACGCGACTACCGTACCTGGTATCAGGACACCTGGGAGGCCATCGAGCAGTTCGAAAAAGCCGGCGGAGACATGGCGTGGGTGACGCTGGGAAAAGCATGGCTGTACGAGAGCCATGAGGAAACCGGAAAAGCAAGAGAAACGCTTTCTTACGTAAAAGAGCATCAGGAACTGCTGGACACCGCGGAGAAAAAAGGAGCGTACCTGTATCTGGCATGGAAGCTGAAAATGGAAGTGGGCCATACCGGGCTGGTATCACGCCTTGGAACGCTGATGCGGCAGGAGAGTGCAAGCTATTTTCTGTTAAAGCTTGCCATTGATGCCGACGATTCCTGGCAGCAGTCGCTGACCCGTCAGCTCTACGCGATGGAACTTTGCTATGAGTGCGGGTGCAAGAGCCCGCTTCTGTATCTGGATGCGACACAGCTCTATCTCCGCCAGGAGGGACAGCTCCGCCGGATTTCGCCGTTCACCGTTCAGGTGCTGAAATTTGCGCAGAAAGAAGGCATTTTAAGCGGGGAACTGTTAAAACGGGCCGCTTATCTTACAGAGACGATGAAAACGTTCGATGAGAATGTCTATCAGATTCTGACTGCGGGCTATGAGCGTTTTCCATACGATGAAGTGCTCGAAGCCATCTGCAAACTGGTGATGAAGGGCCGCCCGGTGCGGAAGGAATATTTCCCGTGGTATGCAAAAGCCGTGGAGCGGAACATCCGTATCACGCGCCTGTACGAGTACTATATTGAAACGATGGATGCGTCGTTCGACGAGGTCCTTCCGCAGGTCATCCGGATGTATTTCTCCTACAGCAACACACTGGCAGGCCAGAAGAAAGCGCTGATCTACGCCAACGTGATTAAAAACCGCGAAAAAGACCGCCATACATTCCAGAGCTACCGCCCGGCGATGGAGGTTTTCACGGCAAGACAGATCCAGAAAGGCCGCATGAACCGCGAATACGCCGCACTGTACCGGACTTTTCTGAAAAAACCGGAAGATCCCGACAGCGCAAAAGCGATCGCAAATGTGCTGTTTACCCATCATGTAACGTGTGAAAATCCGAAAATCACGCGTGTGATCGTCTGCCATCCGGCGATGGCGGGCGAAACGTCCTATCCGATGACGGAACGGGGTGCTTATATCCGTCTGTACGGCAAAAAAGCGCGGATTCTTCTCGAAGATGAGCAGCGCAGAAGATATGCGGTGACAGAAACCTGCCGCGTAGAGCCATTGTTTACGGATGAAGAGCTTGCCCGTGCCTGCGGCGGTTTTGCCATTGAAAATCCGGGTCTGCTGCTGCACCTGTGCGGGGAGCAGGAAGAGGAGATGCAGCTTACCGCAGAAAATCTTGCCTGGTATCAGCAGGCAGCGCGCACGAGCGCATTTTCCAGTGCTTACCGGAAAACAGTGCGTCAGAAACTGCTGGAATACTATCTTGCCCATCCGGATGAGCGTGAGACTGAGGCGGCTGTTGCAGAGCTGGAGGACAGCGCTTACGCAAAGGTGGACCGTATTTCTACGATCGAGCTTCTGGTACGCTACGGCTGTTACAGCCGCGCCTTTGCCCTGACGGATCGGTACGGCTACGAAAAGATCCCGGTGTCGTGTCTCTTCCGTCTGGCGCATGCGATGATTCTGGAAAAAGAGTTTACAGAGGACGAGGAGCTTCTCTATCTGGCATCCTACGTGGTAAAACAGGGCATCTACGATGAAATTGTATTGTGCTATCTGAGAGATTATTTCACCGGTTCTATTGAGGATATGTGCAGTTTATGGGATAAAATCCGCGGCTTCCAGATGGAGAGCGACAAGCTGGAGGAGCGCATTCTGACCTGGTCCGTCTTTGTGCGCAGCCACCCGAAGTGGGAGCAGGAAATGCTGGAGAGCTACATCCGTCAGAGCGGAAAAGAGCATGTCATTCTGGCATACCTGACGTATCTTGCGATCGGCTATTTTATGGACGGAAAACCGCTTTCGGATCAGATGTTTGACTACTTGGACCGCGCCTGGAAACAGGGCTGGGAGCTGGACGAGATCTGCCATCTTGCGATGTTGAAACATCTTTCCACGAAGCCGCAGCTTTCTGAGGAGGAAGAAAAAGAGGCGCATACCCTGCTTCTGGCGTTTACGAAACAGGGACTCCGCTTTGCCTTCTACAAGGATCTGCCGGAGCACCTGACCGAAGGCTTCCAGATCGGCGACCGCATGTTCATCGAGGAGCGCCAGAGAGCGGAGGCAAAGGTGACGATTCATTACCGGACAAACGCCGAAGAAACATGGAAGAGCGAACCGATGCGCAATATGTATCAGGGCATTTTTGTGAAAGAGTTTCTGCTGTTCTACGGCGAGAAAATGGAGTATTACCTGACCTTTACGAACCGTCAGGGTGAGGGAAAAACAGAGGTGAAAACCGTCTCCATGACCGGCGAACCAAAAGCAGGAAAGACGCGGTACCAGCTTTTGAATCAGATGAAAGCAGCGCGCGCGGCAGGAGATTCGGAAAAAGCAGAAGAAGCATTCCAAAAGTATCTGCAGCAGGAGGCTCTGGTTCGGAACTGTTTTGCACTTGTGGATGAAAAGAAGCAGCAGGAGGATACGACATGGAACAGAAAAATTTAATTTTAGGATTTGATTTTGGAGAGAAATATTCCCAGTTCTGCTGCTATGACAGGGGAACCCATACGGCCGTCTCCATCCCGGTAAAAGAAGGAGAAGAGGCGGTGGAATTTCCGACCGCCATTGCCAAAAAACGGAATGAGGAAACGTGGAAAACAGGACCGGATGCAGAAAAATCTGCTCACGCGGAAAACGGCATCTGGCTGGACAATCTGTACGAGATCTGCATGGGATCCCGCATCTGCCAGATCGAAAACCGGGATTATACGCCGGGAGAAGTCCTTGGCACGTTCCTTCGCGAAGCATTGAAGATGATCGGCATCGAGCGCCCGGACCAGCAGATCCAGGCGATGATGATCACCACGGGCCATCTGACCCGTCCATTTGTGGAAAATGTGCGTGAAGCATACAAGATAATCGGACTGCCGCGCGGCAGAGCCTACCTGCAGGAGCATGACGAGAGCTTTTACTGCCATGTGCTGAACCAGAAGCCGGAGCTCTGGAGCCGTAAAGTCGGTCTGTTTTTCCTGAAAGATGAGGAAGCATCGTTTTCTGAACTTTCCATCAGCCGTAAAACGAAGCCGGCAACTGTGGCCGTAAAACGGGGGCCAAAAGCCGCACTTTCGATCGAGCCGATGGAGCGCGACCGCGATTTCTGCCATCTGATGGGAGAAGCGATGGGGAATGAAATTTATTCCAGCGTATTTCTGGTGAGCGAGGAGTTCGACCTTGCCTGGGCCGACAACTCTCTGCGTCAGTTAAAGAAAAACCAGAGAAGAATCTTCGGCGGAACGAACCTGTTTGCACAGGGCGCCTGCTTTTCCGCGCGCGAAAAAGTGGAGGAGCGCCGCTTAAAGGGCTATCTCTTCCTCGGAAATGACCTCGTGCGCTACAACATCGGCATGGAGATGACGATCAATGGTTCTCCGGCATACTATGCGCTGATTGCAGCCGGTGTGAACTGGTATGAAGCAGAAAAAGAATGTGAGCTGATCCTCGACGGAACGGAGGAGCTGGAATTTGTTGTAAGTTCCATGGAAAGCGGAAAACGAAACCGCTATACCATGAAGCTGGACGGGCTGCCCAAACGGCCGCCGAAGACAACACGGATCCGTCTGCGTCTGGAGTATGATTCTCCGGTTACGTGTCAGATCACCGCAGAGGATTTAGGTTTTGGCGATATGTTCCCGGCAAGTCACAAAATCTGGCACGAGACGATGGGGGAGGTGTAAACGATGAGCGGTTATATTTTATGTCAGGTCAAACGGGCGAAAAATCCGTATTATATTTCCAACATCAGCACAAATATATATTCCATCGAGGAACTGTGCTATTATCTGTACCACAACATCTATCTGCTGGACGAGACCATCATTAACGAGCAGCTGCTGGTGTGGATGAAAGAAGAACTCCACTTAAGAAGACTGTACCAGCGTCTCTACGTCCTTCTGGAGGAGAAAAAGAACATCGGTGAGTTTATCCTGCCGATCTTTAAGGAGATCAATTATCTTTCCCACGATCAGTTCCGTGAGATGAATGAGCGCCTGAAACGGTTCGAGGAGCAGCCGGAGATTGTGCGGAAAAAAATCAAGGGAGATTACCTTGTCGACCACGAAAAATATATCAATGCGATCCAGGTTTACCAGGAAACGCTGAAAGATACCGAGGAAAACGAAACCAACATGGGAAGCCAGTTCACCGGAAGTATTTACAACAACATGGGCTGTGCCTACGCAAGTCTGTTCCAGATGAATGAAGCACTTATGTGCTTTCAGAAAGCAAATGAAGAGCTGCACACGAAAGCATCGTTAAAGAGCTGGCTGTTTGCGGTCTACATGAGCAAAGGACAGGACGCCTATGAGCAGATGTGCACCGAGCGGAAAGTGGATGCCGAGACGAAACGGGAGATGGACCGCCAGATCACCGAGGCAATGCAGGTCGAGCTCCCGCGCGATCTGGACGAAGCTCTTGCGGCGTGGACACGGGAATATCATAAAAATACCGGACTTTGAACAAAAAGAACAAAAAAATTACTTGACAGCAAAAAAGAATGGGACTATAATACGGCCCATAAGAAAAAAATAAATACTTCGAAACCGATGAAGTGGAGATAACGTTGGAAGCGCACTCACAGAGAGCCCGGGCAGGTGGAAGCCGGACAGAAAGCGGATCAGCAAATGGACCACGGAGGGTACAGGGAAAAGCGGGAAACCGTCTGAGTATTCTGTAACGTGCAGGCATACGTTAGTTGCCAGGAATATGATCGTATTCTGCAGAGCGTGTGAGCAATCGCAAAACAAGGTGGCACCACGAGTATAAAAATATACCCGCCCTTGGCAAAGAACAAAGTGATTCTTTGCCGGGGGCGGTTTTTTGTATATCAGAAATTGGTTCTGAGGACCAGTGTTGATGACAGCCTTTGCAGACACAAGGAGAGGAGATAACAAGATGAAACAGATGACGTTAGAAGAAATTTCAAAAGCAGCCGCATCGGGAGCTTTTCGGAAAATCCCGGTAAGCAGAGAAATTTATTCGGATATCCGTACACCAGTAGAAACACTGAAAGTCCTGCAGGGCGTCAGCAGCCACTGCTACATGCTCGAAAGCGTGGAGGATAAAAAACAGTGGGGAAGATACACCTTTCTCGGCTACGATCCGTCGCTGGAACTCACCTGTGTCAACGGAAACCTGACAATCACCGCCGATGCGGCAGAGATGAAAAAAGTAGAAGATATTCCGGAAAGCCGCAAAGAACAGCTTCCGACCGGACAGATCCGGCTGACCGCAAAGACAGCCCATCCGGGAGCCGTCATCAAAACCCTGATTGAGAAAAATAAAAGTCCGAAGATCGCGACACTGCCGACCTTCACTGGCGGCCTCGTCGGATACTTCTCTTACGATTACATCAAGTACAGCGAGCCGACCTTAAAGCTGGACGCAGAAGATCAGGAACATTTCAAAGATGTTGACCTGATGCTGTTCGATAAGGTCATCGCCTATGATAATTACCGTCAGAAAATCGTACTGATGATTAATATCGAAACCGAAAATCTCGAAGAAAATTACGAAAAAGCCGTACAGGAACTCGAAAAAATGGAAGAGCTGATCCGCTTCGGAAAACCGGCCGAGACGAAAGCCGGCCACCTGAAATCCGAGTTCCGCCCGCTCTTCGATGAGAAAGCGTACTGTGAGAAAGTCGAGCAGGTCAAACATTATATCCACGAGGGAGACCTCTTCCAGCTCGTTCTCTCCAACCGGCTCGAAGCTGATTTTGAGGGAAGCCTCCTCGATACGTACCGCGTTCTCCGCACGACGAATCCGTCGCCGTACATGTTCTACTTCTCGAGTGATGATGTCGAGATCGCCGGTGCATCCCCGGAAACTCTCGTAAAAGTCGAGGACGGAGAGGTCCGGACCTTCCCGCTTGCCGGAACGCGGCCGAGAGGAAAGAGCTATGAAGAAGACCAGCGGCTGGAAAAAGAACTCCTCGCCGATGAAAAAGAGCGTGCCGAGCACAACATGCTGGTTGATCTGGGAAGAAACGATCTCGGAAAGATCTGTGATTTCGGAACCGTGGAAGTAGAAAAATACATGTCAATCGAGCGTTACTCCCACGTCATGCACATCGGTTCCACTGTAAAAGGACAGCTTCGGAAAGACAAGACCGCAGTCGATGCCATCGATTCCGTTCTCCCGGCCGGAACCCTCTCCGGTGCACCAAAGCTCCGTGCCTGCCAGATCATCAACGAGCTGGAAAACAACAAGCGCGGCATTTACGGCGGTGCGATCGGCTATCTGGATTTCACCGGAAATATGGACACCTGCATCGCAATCCGGCTTGCGTTTAAGAAAAACGGAAAAGTGTTCGTCCGCTCCGGCGCCGGCATTGTAGCCGACAGCGTACCGGAAAAAGAGTATCAGGAATGCATCAACAAAGCAAAGGCCGTGATGGTCGCACTTGCAGAGGCAGAAGGAGGAAGTAACTTATGATACTGCTGGTAGATAATTATGACAGTTTTTCCTATAACCTGTATCAGCTCGCCGGTTCGATCAATCCGGACATGAAGGTCATCCGGAACGATGAGATGACGATCGACGAAATCTGCGCACTGGCACCGGCATCCATCATTTTATCTCCTGGACCGGGCCGTCCGGAGCAGGCAGGCCGATGCATGGAGATTGTAGAAAAATTAGGCGGCGAGATCCCGATCCTCGGTGTCTGCCTCGGCCATCAGGCAATCTGTGCCGCGTACGGCGCGACCGTCACCTATGCGAAACAGCTGATGCACGGCAAACAGTCCGAGACAACGCTGGATCTTACCTCGGAATTATTCCAGGGGCTGCCGGAAACCGTTCCGGTTGCAAGATACCATTCCCTCGCAGCTGATGAAGCGACACTGCCGGAAACCTTAAAGGTAACGGCAAGAACTGCAGACGGCGAGGTCATGGCAGTCGAGGACAGTGAGAAAAAGATCTACGGAGTCCAGTTTCATCCGGAATCCATTCTGACCCCGCAGGGCAGACAGATGGTAGAAAACTTCTTAAAAATTACAAGATAGATCACAGGACAGCAAAGAAAGAGAGGAACAGAATATGATTCGGGAAGCGATTGTAAAACTGGTAAATAAAGAGAACTTAACCTACGAGATGGCAGAGGGCGCCATGGATGAAATCATGGGAGGAAAAGCCGATCCGATCCAGATCAGCGCATTTTTAACTGCCATGACGATGAAAGGCGAGACAATCGAAGAGATCACCGCATGTGCCAACGGCATGAGAAAGCACGGTGTTCATATGGAACATGACAAGGATGTTCTGGAAATCGTCGGAACCGGCGGAGATAAATCCAATTCCTTCAACATCTCCACAACAGCATCCCTTGTGATCTCTGCAGGCGGCGTCGCAGTTGCAAAACACGGAAACCGCGCCGCATCGAGCAAATCCGGCGCAGCCGACTGTCTCGAAGCGCTCGGCGTCAAAATCGACCTGGAACCGGAGAAAAACAAAGAAGTTCTGGAAAAACTTGGAATCTGTTTCCTGTTCGCACAGAAATACCACATGTCCATGAAATACGTGGCACCGGTCCGCAAGATGCTCGGCATCCGGACCATTTTCAACATCCTCGGACCGCTGACCAACCCGGCAGCAGCCACGATGCAGGTGATGGGTGTCTACGAGGAAGCACTTGTCCGCCCGATGGCAGAAGTTCTCTTCAATCTTGGTGTCAAACGCGGCATGGTTGTCTACGGCCAGGACTGCCTCGATGAAATTTCCTTAAGCGCACCGACAAGCGTCTGCGAGATCAAGGACGGAACGTTTGAGGAATACGTCATCACACCGGAAGAGTTCGGCATGACCCGCTGCACCAAAGAAGAGCTGGTCGGCGGAACTCCGCAGGAGAATGCTGAAATTACGAAAGAAATTCTTGCAGGAAAGAAAGGCCCGGCAAGAGACGCTGTTGTCCTGAATGCCGCCGCAGCCCTTCATGCAGCAAAAGAAATCCCGATGCAGGATGCTGTAAAACTGGCAGAGGAGCTGATCGACAGCGGAAAAGCACAGAAAAAACTCGAAGAGTTTGTGTCACTCACCAACAAATTGGCAGAAGAGGAATAAACATATGATACTGGAAACGATTGCAGAAGCCACAAGAAAACGTGTCGCTGCAGAAAAAGAGAAGTGTTCTCTTGCAGAAATGAAAGAAAAAGCAACGGCGATGAACCCGGACACCGGATTCCCATTTGAACAGGCGCTGAAAAAGCCGGGCATGTCCTTTATCTGCGAGGTAAAAAAAGCCTCCCCATCGAAGGGCATCATCGCAGAAGATTTCCCCTATCTGGAGATCGCAAAGGAATATGAAACGGCCGGTGCCTCCGCCATTTCCTGCCTGACCGAGCCGGAATACTTCAAAGGCGACAAGCGTTATTTAAAAAAAATTGCAGAAACCGTATCCATCCCGGTTCTGCGGAAAGATTTTACCGTGGATCCCTATATGATCTACGAGGCAAAGGTGCTCGGAGCCACCGCTGTCCTTCTGATCTGTGCGCTGCTGCCGGAGGAAACCTTAAAAGAATATCTGGAAACAGCGCATTCCCTCGGCCTTTCCGCTCTTGTGGAAGCCCACGATGAGGCGGAGGTTGCACGGGCCATGCGCGCCGGAGCAAGGATCATCGGCGTCAACAACCGCAACTTAAAAGATTTCACGGTCGATATCCACAACAGTGAGCGGCTGCGGGAGCTTGTCCCGGAAAACATTGTTTTCGTATCCGAGAGCGGCATCAAAACGCCGGAGGATGTCGGAAGACTGTATCAGAATAAAACCGATGCCGTTCTGATCGGCGAAACGCTGATGCGGAGCAGCAACAAAAAAGCAGAGCTTGAAAAACTCTCTTCAATGTGTTAAAGTGGTAACGTAAGTGCGCAAAACAAAACAGAGCGCACGGGGAGTCAAACGTTATGGAAGAACAGACCAGAATCAAAATCTGCGGGCTCACACGGCTGGAAGACATCGATGCGGTGAATGAGCTGAAGCCCGAATATGTCGGCTTTGTCTTTGCAAAAAGCCGCAGACAGATTACAAAAGAACATGCCGTGACGCTGCGGCGCTATCTGGATCCCGAAATCCAGGCGGTCGGCGTCTTTGTGAACGAGCTTCCGGCGATTGTCGCAGGATACCTCGAAGAGGGCGTCATCGATCTGGCACAGCTCCACGGAAATGAGAGTGAAGAATATATCCATTCGCTCCGGTTTCGCACCGGCGGGGAACTGATCAAGGCATTTTCCATCAAAACCAGGGAGGACGTCGAAAAGGCGAAAAAAAGCAGCGCCGATTACATCCTTCTCGACCACGGAAAAGGCGGTACCGGCGAATCGTTCGACTGGTCACTGATCAGAAACATGGACCGCCCGTATTTCCTTGCGGGAGGCCTGAACGCCGAAAATGTGGAACAGGCGATTTTACAGACACATCCCTTCGCCGTCGACATCAGCAGCGGTGTCGAGACAGACGGCGTAAAGGACCCGAAAAAAATCACAGAATGCATAAGGAGGATAAGACATGTCTGACGGAAGATTTGGTATTCACGGAGGCCAGTACATACCGGAAACTCTGATGAATGAAATTATCAATCTGGAAAAACAGTACAATTATTATAAAAACGATCCGGAGTTCTGCCAGGAACTCGATGACCTGCTGAAAAATTACGCGGGCCGCCCGTCCCTTCTCTACTACGCAGAGAAAATGACAAAGGATCTCGGCGGAGCAAAAATTTACCTCAAACGAGAGGATCTGAACCACACCGGAGCCCACAAAATCAACAACGTGCTCGGACAGTGCCTCCTCGCAAAAAGAATGGGAAAAACCCGTGTCATCGCAGAGACCGGAGCCGGCCAGCACGGTGTGGCAACCGCAACGGCAGCAGCGCTGATGGGACTTGAGTGTGAGATCTTCATGGGAAAAGAAGACACTGACCGTCAGGCCCTCAATGTATACCGGATGGAGCTTCTCGGTGCAAAAGTAAATGCCGTTACCACCGGAACTATGACCTTAAAAGATGCCGTCAATGAGGCGATGCGCGAGTGGGTATCACGTGTCGATGACACCCACTACGTTCTCGGTTCCGTTATGGGCCCGCATCCGTTCCCGACCATCGTCCGCGATTTCCAGGCTGTCATCAGCAAAGAGGCAAGAGAGCAGATCCTCGAAAAAGAAGGAAAACTCCCGAAAGCCGTCATGGCATGCGTCGGCGGCGGAAGCAATGCGATGGGTATGTTCTATAACTTCATCAATGACAAAAATGTCCGCCTGATTGGATGCGAGGCAGCAGGACGTGGCGTCAACACCGCAGAGACTGCAGCAACCATTGCAACCGGAACACTCGGCGTCTTCCACGGTATGAAATCCTACTTCTGCCAGGATAAATACGGTCAGATCGCACCGGTTTACTCGATTTCCGCAGGCCTTGACTACCCGGGCATTGGACCGGAGCATGCATATCTGCATGACATCGGCCGCGCCGAATACGTTCCGGTAACGGACGATGAGGCAGTAGAAGCTTTTGAATACCTCGCAAGAACCGAGGGTATCATCTGTGCGATCGAGAGTGCCCATGCAGTAGCCCATGCGATGAAGATCGCAAAAGAATTTGATCCGGAAGACTCCATCATCATCTGCCTGTCCGGACGCGGAGACAAAGACGTAGCAGCCATTGCAAGATACAGAGGGAGGGACCTTCATGAGTAAAGTAACAGAAGCATTTTCAAACGGCAAAGCATTCATTCCGTTTCTGACAGCCGGAGATCCGAACATTGAAAAAACAGAGAATTATATTCTGGAGCTCGAAAAAGCAGGCGCAGACCTGATCGAGATCGGAATCCCGTTTTCCGATCCGATCGCCGAGGGCGTTGTCATCCAGGAGGCAGACCTCCGTTCCTTAAAAGCCGGAACCACCACCGATAAAATTTTCGATATGGTAGCCTCCGTGCGCAAAAAAACAGACATTCCGCTGGTGTTTATGACCTACTTAAACCCGGTGTTCCATTACGGATACGAGCCGTTCTTTACAAAATGCGAGGAAGTCGGCATCAATGGCATCATCATCCCGGATATGCCGTATGAGGAAAAAGGCGAATTAAACGATATTGCGCGCAGCCATCAGGTAGATGTCATTTCCCTGATTGCGCCGACGTCTGAGCAGCGCATCCAGAAAATTGCCGCAGACGCCGAAGGTTTTATCTACCTCGTATCGTCTCTGGGCGTTACCGGTGTCAGAAGCGAGATCAAGACAGACCTCGATTCCATGATCGCCGCAATCCGCAAAGTAACCGATATTCCGGTAGCCGTAGGCTTCGGCATCAACACGACCGATCAGGCGGCCAACATTGCAAAAATTGCGGACGGTGTCATCGTCGGAAGCGCTATCGTCAAAATGATTGCGAAGTACGGCACTCATGCGGAGCAGCACATCTATACGTATGTCCGCATGATGAAGGAAGCTGTCATGACAGCAAATAAATAAAACCCGCGTCATTGCGTGTTTGAAAAAACTGTGTTAAGATGAGAGCGTGTCTGAAACAAACCGTTTTGGACACGCTTTTTCAACGTAAAATACCTGACCGGCTTTCGAAAAAGCCGGATAGAATATGGAGGAAAAACGTGTTAGATGTATGTTTACTGGGAACAGGCGGTATGATGCCTCTGCCAGGCAGACGCCTGACCGCCCTGATGACCCGATACAACGGAAGCAGCCTTCTGATCGACTGCGGCGAGGGAACCCAGGTTGCCATCAAGGAAAAAGGCTGGACCTTTAAGCCGATTGATGCCATCTGCTTCACCCATTACCACGCAGACCACATCAGCGGCCTTCCAGGACTTCTCCTGACGATGGGAAACACTGACCGGAGAGAACCGCTGACCATGATCGGCCCAAAAGGCCTGGAGCGCGTCGTCAATTCGCTGCGCGTCATCTGCCCGGAGCTGCCGTTCCCGATTGTATTTCACGAGGTGACAGCGCCGGAGGAAGTGATCGAGATGAACGGCTACAAAATCACAGCCTTCCGCGTGCAGCACAATATCACCTGCTACGGCTATTCGCTGGAAATCTCCCGCAAGGGAAAATTCGATGTGGAGCGCGCTAAAGCACAGGAAATTCCGATTAAATGCTGGAATCCGCTGCAGAAAGGCGAGACTGTCACCCTGGATGGAAAGACGTATACGCCGGACATGGTCCTCGGCCCTGCCAGAAAGGGACTGAAGGTGACCTACTGCACCGATACCCGCCCGATTCCGTCGATCTCCGAACATGCGAAAGGCTCCGACCTTTTCATCTGCGAGGGAATGTACGGCGAGCCGGAAAAACAGGCAAAAGCAAAAGAATTTAAGCATATGACCTTCTACGAGGCGGCAAAACTGGCAAAAGATGCCGAGGTTGCCGAAATGTGGCTGACCCACTTTTCCCCGTCGCTCGTCGGCCCGCAGCGGTACATGGATGAGGTACAGAAGATTTTCCCGGCCGCAGAGCTTGGAAAAGACGGAAGATCAGTAGAACTGTTATTTGAAGAGGAAACGAAAAATGAGTGAAAAAGATACCCTGATTCTTGCAATTGAGAGCTCCTGCGATGAAACCGCAGCCTCCGTCGTGAAAAACGGAAGATGTGTGCTGTCTAACATTATTTCATCCCAGATCGCCATCCATACCCTGTATGGCGGCGTTGTGCCGGAAATTGCATCCAGAAAACATATCGAAAAAATCAACCAGGTTGTAGAAGCGGCCTTAAAAGAAGCCGATGTCACTCTGGATGATATCGATGCGATCGGTGTTACGTACGGCCCTGGTCTTGTCGGCGCACTTCTCGTCGGCGTGGCAGAGGCAAAAGCGATCGCCTATGCAAAAAAGAAACCGCTGGTCGGCGTTCACCATATTGAAGGCCACGTCTCGGCGAACTATATCGAACACCCGGATCTGGAGCCGCCGTTCCTGTGTGAAATCATCTCCGGAGGCCATACCCATCTTGTCATTGTAAAAGATTACGGTTCTTTCGAAATCCTCGGAAGAACGAGAGACGACGCAGCCGGAGAAGCCTTCGACAAGGTAGCCCGTGCCATCGGACTCGGCTATCCGGGCGGACCGAAGATCGACAAGCTGGCAAAAGAAGGAAACCCGCACGCCATCGACTTCCCGCGTGCCCACATGGAGGATGCGCCGTATGACTTCAGCTTCAGCGGCGTAAAATCTGCCGTTTTAAACCATCTGAACAAATGCCGGATGACAGGCGAACCAATTGTCGAAGCAGACATCGCTGCGTCCTTCCAGCAGGCCGTTGTGGACGTTCTGGTGGATAATGCCATCCGTGCGGCCAAAGATTACCATATGGACCGTCTGGCGATCGCCGGCGGCGTTGCATCGAACGGGGCACTCCGCGCGGCGATGGAAGCAGCATGTGAAAAAGAGGGCATCCGCTTTTACCGTCCGTCCCCGATCTTCTGTACCGACAATGCGGCCATGATCGGTGTGGCAGCTTACTACGAGTACCAGAAGGGAACCCGCCACGGCTGGGACCTGAATGCCGTACCGAACCTGAAGCTTGGAGAACGATAAGAAAAAGAAACTTCCGCAGCAGAACGGAGAAGAGAGATCTGCTGCGGAGTTTTTGCATTTGTAGAAAACGGAGGAAAAGATGAGCGAGAAGAAAGAAAAATACACTGTGGTTGTCCTGGCAGCCGGAAAGGGAACCCGGATGGGCGGAAGCGTAGCAAAACAGTTTCTGGAAATCGGAGGAAAACCAGTCGTGGTTTACGCGCTGGAGGTTTTTGAACATTCGCCGGAGATTGACCAGATCATTCTTGTGACAGGTGCGGATAAAATAGAATACTGTCAGAAAGAGATTATCGAAAAATATGGAATTAAGAAAACTGTTTCCGTATGCGCAGGCGGAAGGGAACGGTATGAATCTGTCTGGAAAGCATTGCAGACGCTGAAAAGCCTGGAAAGCGAACAGGAGCAGAAGACCGATTACGTTCTGATTCACGATGGCGCCCGCCCGTTTTTAAACCAGGAAATGCTGGAACGTCTCTGCGCATGTGTAAAAGAAGAAAAAGCCTGTGTCCTTGGCATGCCGGTCAAGGATACCATCAAGCTTACCGATGAAAACGGAAAAATCAGGGAAAGCCCGCGAAGAGATCTCGTATGGCAGGCACAGACCCCGCAGGCCTTTGCAGCAGAGCTTCTGTTTCCGGCATTCGAAAAACTGATGCAGCATTCCACAGAAGGAATCACCGACGATGCCATGGTTGTGGAGCAGGAGATGGGAATCGCATCAGTGATGGTAAAAGGCGGCTATGAAAATATAAAAATCACAACACCGGAGGATCTGCTCGTTGCAGAGAGCTTTCTGGCAGAAAAATAGAAAAAAGCAAAATACAGAAAGCAAACTATAAATAGATAAAAATAAATGTGTGAATTGCAAAACGGGGAAAAACAGCGAAAACGAAAAAGAAATTGAAAAAAATGTAAAAAAAATTCAAAAAAGTGGTTGACATTCTGAAACACTGCTGATATAATAACGAATGTCGCTGAGCGAGAGAGATAAAAACGCAAAGCTGACAAGCCAAAAACTGAGATGATTTCGGGAGTTACCGAGATTTGAATTCACACACGGAGAGGTATCGAAGCGGTCATAACGAGGCGGTCTTGAAAACCGTTTGTCCGAAAGGGCGCGTGGGTTCGAATCCCACCCTCTCCGCTCAAAACTCAGTTAATTGAATATCTGATTATGAATCAGGCAAACTATGGAGAAGTACCCAAGCTGGCTGAAGGGGCTCCCCTGGAAAGGGAGTAGGTCGTTAATAGCGGCGCGAGGGTTCAAATCCCTCCTTCTCCGCTCGACTTTGAAAAAAAGTTGAAAAAAGTTCTTGACAAATGCAAATGAGTTTGATAAAATAAACGAGTTGCTGACCGAGAGAACAGTGAAGAACCTTGATAATTAAACAATGAAACACATCCTCGAAAGTTCTGAATAAGTAATTCAAAACGATCGAAAGATTCTTTAAAACAGTAAAAGGGATAAATTAGCTAGTATGTTGATTTTGAACTTGGAACAAATCTTTTATCAGAGAGTTTGATCCTGGCTCAGGATGAACGCTGGCGGCGTGCTTAACACATG
>NZ_QTVL01000009.1:0-946 GCF_003460565.1 Blautia sp. AF32-4BH
CATACGGATATGGAATATTTAAGAAAACACTGGTCGGGCAAAAAAGCTTCGGCACCAATGTTGGAGAAAAAGCACGACAAATATTTTCTGCGTTTTACGTATGCGGAAGAGGTAGCTTTAAACCGGACACCCGTCAAAGAACAAACGATCTGCAGTGTGGATCTCGGCATCAATACGGATGCAGTCTGTACCATCATGCGTCCAGACGGAACTATCCTGGGGAGAAAGTTTATTAACTTTCCCAGTGACAAAGACCGGATGTACCGTGTGCTGGGACGGATCCGAAGATTTCAGAGAGAGCATGGATCCCGCCAGGTGCAGGGAAGATGGGCATATGCAAAACGTCTGAATACAGAACTTGGTAAAAAGATTGCCAGGGAAATCGTTTTCTATGCATCAGAAAATAGGGCAGATGTGATTGTTTTCGAATATCTGGAGATGAAAGGAAAACTTTCCGGGAAGAAAAAGCAGAAACTGCAGATGTGGAGAAAACGGGATATCCAGAAACGATGCGGACAGCAGGCACATAGAAAAGAAATCCGAATTTCCCGAATCTGTGCATGGAACACGAGCAGGCTTGCGTTTGACGGATCTGGAAAAATTGACCGTGATATACAGGATCACCGTCTGTGTACCTTTCAGAATGGAAAGAGATATAATTGTGATTTATCTGCATCGTACAATATTGGAGCAAGATATTTTATCCGTGAAATTTTAAAACCCTTACCGGCAACGGAAAGGTCTTTGCTGGAGGCAAAAGTTCCTGCAGTAAAGCGTAGAACCTCATGTGTTTATGCGGATTTGAGAGACTTAATTTCAGAAATGGAACTGCGAAAAGCAGCATAAACACAGGCAGATATACCGTGGACTACCTGTTATGTGGAGACCTGCCGTATCCGGCATGGAAGAAGCGCGTATCCGCGCAAGATCTAAGAAACAGGCGTAT
>NZ_QTVL01000009.1:956-138245 GCF_003460565.1 Blautia sp. AF32-4BH
ATCCGCGCAAGATCTAAGAAACAGGCGTATCCGCCGATATTTTGTCTGCCGCCTAAAGCGGTCTGAAGCACGTGACTTTAGTCATGTGAGGTTCACAAACTAGAGTGTGTTTGAAAAACCATTTCCGCAGCCTGCACGCCCCGCTTTGCGGTATATTTTGCCCTCATTCAGTCGCCGTAGCCCGCTACGCCTCCTTCATTCAGACAAAATCTCCCACAAATTGGAACATGCAGACTACGAAAAGCCTTTTTCAAACACACTCTAGCGCTTTGCACACAAACTTTAGTTAGAAGCGTATCCCAATTGTTCTTATTGACTAAATATTTCCTCAGGGAATACAATATAGAAAAAGTAAAAAGGAGGGATACCATGCAGGCACTTTCAAAGAAAAAAACCGGTGATATCTGTACCATCAAATGGATGTTTGGAATCCCTGATGTTCTGGATTTCCTCCGAAGCCGTAAAATCAAAGAAGGCAGCACCGTACAGGTCATCCAGAGAATAAACGGTGGATTGATCCTTGGCATGGATGGAAAACGGATTGCAATGTGTGATGCAGCTGCAGACCGGATTCAGGTATGAAAGGAAGAAAAATCAAAATGAGCGGAACCTTGGAAGAGGAGCCGCTCATTTTGATTTTCCAAATACCCACAAAAGAATTTTCGTAGATAAGTGTGCAGACTACGGAAATGATTTTTAATAAAGATGTGCCAGGAAGTTTTCAAGTTTTTCTTTACATAGAACCGTTGCGAAACAGCCGCCAGATAGAGTAAAATAGAGCAGATCTTAAGAAAAAGGAAGTTGGAATTTTATGACATTATTAGAACAGATACAAAAAGAACATGCCGCTGCTTTTACGCACGGCGGAAAATTTCATGCGGATGATGTGTTCTCTGCGGCACTGCTTCTGCATTTTAATCCGCAGCTTACCATCCAGCGCGGAAATCGTGTGCCGGAGGATTTTGACGGGATTGTTTTTGATATTGGAAGAGGAGAATACGACCATCACCAGAAAGACAGCCGGATCCGGGAAAACCAGGTTCCGTACGCGGCGTTTGGCCTTTTATGGGAGGCACTTGGCACAGAAATTTTAAGTCCGGAGATGGCCGCGCGGTTTGACGAGAAGTTTGTACAGCCGCTCGATCTCAATGATAATACAGGAGAAAAGAATGAACTCGCCAGTATGATCGGCATGTTCAATCCGGTATGGGATGATAACAGCGGAAGCGATGCAGCTTTCCTGGAAGCGGTGGCAGTGGCCGGACGGATTTTGGAACATAAATGGGAGCGTTTTCGTGCGGATGAGCGGGCGGAGCAGCAGTTTGC
The DNA here is from genome assembly GCF_003460565.1 of Blautia sp. AF32-4BH. NCBI lineage: Bacteria > Bacillati > Bacillota > Clostridia > Lachnospirales > Lachnospiraceae > Blautia > Blautia sp. AF32-4BH. The sequence goes on from NZ_QTVL01000009.1 coordinate 2,283, forward strand.
AGCTCTTCTTGCCGAACACAGGAAGCGGATCGCAGCGGAGAAAAAGGCAGGAACAATGGATGAAAAGATTCTGATTCTGTCGGAATTTTTTCCATGTCAGAAACAGCTTTCCGCGACTGAAATTGCATTTCTGATATTCCCATCGAACCGCGGCGGTTGCTGCGTGCAGCCGGTTCGAAAAGAAAATTCATTCAATTACAAGTATGATTTTCCGGAAACATGGCTTGGCCTGGAAAAAGAAGCACTGCAGGAAGCGACGGGGCTTTCCGATGTGTCTTTCTGCCACAAAGGAGGATTTCTTCTCACCGCAGAAACGCTTGACGATGCCGTCGCTGCCTGTCGCATCAGCCTTGCGGGAATGCCAAAAGCACCGGTTCTGATCCACATCGGTACCGATGCGATCGATGCGGATGACGCGCTTTTGCGGCAGATGCCGGGCATGGAGCATGCAGTTATTCTTCATAAACCGCTGCCGGAGGCCCCGGAACTGAACATCTGTGGCAGTTATGCCGTGTCATCACTTGAAAAAGCAGAATGGAAGATACGCCTGCGGGAATACCTGTCGGACTTGTTAAAAGAAAAGCCGGAGGCTGTCTGTGTCAGCGGTGATCTCTTTGCGGCCTATCCGGTCATGCACCAGCTCCGCAAGAAACATATTCCGGTTCTGACGGTATCAGAGCAGAATGGAAAACGGCTGCTGGTCCGCATTCCGTCCGGTTCCTGAGAATTTACAGAGAATCTCTCTCAATTTCACGCGTTAAACAGAAAAATTCCTCAATATGTGATTTGTTTCTTTGCATCTGCTGTTGTCTGTGATACAATATAGAAAATACGTGAAATTTTTTGCACAATGAAAACGAATGATATCATTTTTGGTTTATCTTCAAAAAAAGAGGCCAGACTTTACAGGAACGATACGTTTTTGTGATTTCATCCGAACGGCCTCAAAAGCAGAAAATGGCAGGCAGAAATCGACAAACAGCAGAGAGGAGAGCAAAACATATATGATTTCAAAGAAAAAATTTGGCACAACGGTAACAGCGTTCGGCGTGGCAGCCGGAATGCTTCTCGGTTCGGCTGCACCGGCGCATGCAGAGGAGACAGCGAAAACGGTGCAGGAAACGCAGAAAGATCAGGCGGATGCACTGGCCACGCAAAGTGAAACGGAAAACGGAAACACAGAAGAAGCCGTTGTTCCGGCTGTAGAAACACAGAAAACCGAGACACCAGCAGAAGAACCGTCCGTACCATCTCAGGATGAAAATGCCGCTTCCACAGAGGAGCCAGAAGTACCGGAAACGCCAGAACCGACAGAGGATCCGACTCCAACGGAGACACCGGAAGACCCGAATCCAGGCGAGATGCCGGAGCCATCTCCAAGTGAAACCCCGGAACCAACTCCAGGCGAAACTCCAGAACCGTCGGTAACGCCATCCCCAAGTGAAACGCCGACTCCAGCTCCGTCCGAAACCCCGGAACCAACAGAAACACCGGTGCCAACCGAGACACCTGCACCAGCACCGACAGAAACACCGAAAAATGATGAGACACAGGCGGATGACTGGATTCAGACGATTGATTACGGAAAATATATCAGCTCCATGAAAAAAGATCTCCGCGCAGGTTTCGCACAGGTCGACAAAGCGTACGCCTACGCAAAGGTCGATACCAGATTAAACGTCCGCGAAAGCGGTTCCACCAGCGCACGGATCGTGGGAACACTTCCGGCAAAGGCACTCTGCTTTGTGATCGCCGATGCGGATCAGGAGTGGGTTTATATTGAATCGGGCGATGTCCGCGGTTTTGTCCGTACGGATTATCTGCAGCAGGGAAAAGAGGCGCTGGAATATGTAACCGGCACCGGAGAGGATCAGATGAAACTGGCGGATCAGGTGATTGATCCGTCTGAAAATGAAGCCTTTCCCTATAAAAAAGAAACGGTTTATGAAGTAAAAACCTCAACCGGAAACGGTATTATCACATTTGCAAAACAGTTCGTTGGCAGACCATACGTCTGGGGTGGAAACTCCCTGACGGACGGTATTGACTGCTCTCATTTTGTATGGCAGATTCTGACCCGTTGCGGTGCGTACGATGGTGAATATACGACCTCCGGCGGATGGCGCAGCCTTGGAACGGAGGTTGCAAGCCTGGATGAGGCACGCGCAGGCGATGTTATTTGCTATAATGGCCATGTGGCGCTGTATGACGGAGAAGGAAAAATCGTAGAAGCGCTGAATGAAAACGCCGGTATCACCTGCGACCGCCCGGTGGACTGTGACACGATTCTGACGATCCGTCGTTTTGCAGCCGACGATGAAATCGGAGAAACGAACGCAGAAAAGATCTGGAATTACTTCTTGATGCACGGATTTACAAAAGAAGGAGCCGCCGGTATTATGGGAAATATTGCAAACGAGGCATCCACAGACCTCAATCCGACACTGCTTGAGTATGGCTCTACCAGCCGCACAAGCCTGAGCGGAGAGCAGTACACGAACCTTGTTGATGCCGGAATCATTTCCCGTGACGAAGTGATCCGAAGTTCCCGTTTTGGCCTTTACAGTGGCGGAAGATATGGATATGGTCTCTGTGGTTTTACAGATCCAACGATCAAAGAGTATCTGTGCCGATATACCATTGATCTTGGAAAGAGCCTTGGAAGTCTGTCCGGCCAGCTCGACAGTCTGATGGCCTACCTTTCCGACTACAATCCGAATCTGCTGGACAGATTGAAAAATGCCGAAGATGTTGACACCGCAGCAACTGCCTTCATGCGTGAATACGAAAAATGCGCAAACCAGAGCACACAGCAGAAACTGCGTACAACAGCAGCAGAACAGATCTACAATGTTATGGAATCGTATGATTCGCCGGTAGATGTAGAATAAACGAACAGATGATGAAGACGTGTTAAGGAAAGTCCTCCGCAGCAGAAAGATTCTGTGTGGAGGACTTTCTTACAGTAAAATAATTGAATTTATGTATGATTTTTTACTTCCAGCTTTTCAGTTTGTCCGCTTCCGGAGTCTGCAGCAGAATTTCTTTACAGTCCAAAAGAGAAGGACTCACATAATCACAAAATGGAAAAAGCTCTTTTGTATACGGTGTCAGATCCGGGATCATGCAGGAGATGGCACCAGCTGCACGCGCGGCCTTCAGACCATTGATGCTGTCTTCGGCTACTATGCATGCAGCAATCGGAACTTTCAGAAGAGACGCTGCTTTTAAGAAAATTTCCGGATCCGGCTTGCTGTTGATTACCTCATCCCCGCAGACTGAAGCATCGATATACTGGTCAATGCCAGACTGTTTCCAGTATCCTTCCGCAACGCGCCGTGTTGTGGAAGTGGCAACCGCAACTTTAATCGAATGTTCCTTCAGCCAGGAAAGAAACTCGTGAAGTCCCGGCTTTTCCGGTACACCATTTCGCTGAATATAATCATTCAGATACGCCGAGCGGATCGCGCGTCCCTCATCGTATGTCACCTTTCCGTGAAACCACTCCTCAAACAGCTTTCTGCTCCGTGGAAGCGCGCTGCCGCGCATCTGTGAGAGATGTTCCTCCGTGAGCGTAAAATTCAGCTCCCGGGCAGCTTTTTGCCAGCCCTCTTTCATTACAATCTCGGTGTCAAACAGGATACCATCCATATCGAATAATACTGCCTTTATCATAAATGCGACCTCCCAGGGAGTAAAAGAAAACAGACGGTTTTCGTTTACTCTGTACTCTGATTTTTTTAAAACTACCTTCAGTATACGAAAAATCCTGAAAAAAGACAAGTGCATGAACTTTACAGAATACTACAAATCTTCCTTTTACGAAGCAAAACTTTCTATGAGGACTGCAAATATTACAGATTGCTGGGTAGCAGTAAACTGTAACATTCGGGCATGACTGGATCCATGCATATTACAATCACACTTGACTTCAAGTAAGCTTAAAGTGCTATTCTGATAAAAAAGGACAAATTAGGAGGAATAACAGAATGGAAAAGTCAACGGTTTATTTTACCGACTTTCGATGTCCTGTGGGAACGAGTCAGCTTGACAAGCTGAAAAAACTCTGTATCGCTGCTGGCGTCAAAGACATTGATATGGAAGGTAAATTTGTTGCAATCAAAATGCATTTTGGCGAACTGGGAAACATGGCGTTTCTTCGTCCGAATTATGCGAAAGTGGTTGCAGATCTCTGTAAAGAGCAGGGAGGTCTTCCGTTCCTGACAGACTGCAATACGTTATATCCGGGCAGCAGAAAAAATGCCCTGGAGCACCTTGACTGCGCAAATCTGAACGGATTCAATACCATTACCACAGGATGCCAGATTATCATCGGAGATGGACTGCGAGGAACCGATGAAATTGAGGTTCCGGTTGTCAACGGAGAATACTGCAAAACAGCATTGATTGGCCATGCGATCATGGACGCAGATATTTTTATCAGTCTGAGCCATTTCAAAGGCCATGAAGCAACGGGCTTTGGCGGTGCACTGAAAAATATCGGTATGGGATGCGGAAGCCGCGCCGGAAAGATGCAGCAGCATGCCAGTGGAAAACCGGCGATCAATACGGATGTCTGTCGTGGCTGCCACCGCTGTGCAAAAGAATGCGGAAGCGATGCAATTTCCTATGTGGATAAAAAAGCAGTCATTGACTATGACAAATGCAAAGGATGCGGCCGCTGCATCGGTGCCTGCAGTTTTGATGCGGTTTATAATCCAAACAGCAGTGCAAACGAGCTTCTCGACCGGAAAATGGCTGAGTATGCACAGGCTGTCTGTCATGGACGTCCGTGTTTCCATATCTCTCTGGTACAGGATATCAGCCCGAACTGTGACTGCCATGGGGAGAACGATGCTCCGATCCTGCCGGATATCGGAATGTTTGCAAGCTTCGACCCGGTTGCCATTGACCAGGCGTGTGCCGATGCCTGCCTGAAGGCAACTCCGATCGAAAACAGTCAGCTTGGCGAGCATCTTGCAGAGCCGGGATGGCATTGCCACCACGATCATTTCAAGGATTCCAATCCGAATATTGAATGGCAGGCAACCCTTGACCAGGCAGAGAAAATTGGTCTTGGTACGAGACAGTATGAACTGAAACGTATCAAATAATAATACAAAAAAATGCTTTAGGGCAGATGAACAACAGCGGAAAGCTCCAGCTTCTCGAATGAAAAATCAACGAGAAGCTGGAGCCTTTTAAGGCCAGATTGTATTTTCTTCAGAAATAACAACGGTTTTTTTCATCCATTTGCGTGATCGCCACCGGATCAGATAATTTACACCACGGAACGCCTCATCCATGCCAAAAGCGATCCAGCATCCGAATAATCCGAATCCCATTTTTACACCAAGCAGATAGGAGAAGAATACACTCATCAGCCAGCAGGAGAGAATGGAAACACCCATAGGGAAAACCACATCGCCTGCTCCGCGCAAGGAATTTTCCTCAATGTGATTAAAGCCTCGAAAAATTTCCACGAAAATATCAAAAAACAAAATGGTATGTCCGATCGAAAGGATCGCAGGATCGTCTGTAAAGATCCGCAGCAGCACGGAACCAAAGCAGGCAAGGAGCGTGGATAGGCAGGCATTCAGCAAAATTGTGATTTTTAAATTCTGCAAATTCAGCTGATAAGCCTGTTCGTATTTTCCGGCGCCGGTAAGCCAGCTGATCAGCAACGAGGTCGAAAGACCAAGGGAGAGGCCTAGGACATACACGTAAAAAACAAGTGTGGAAACATAAATTTTGGCGGAAACAGCCTGCACACCGACAAGTGCAATAATGGAGGTTGTCACTACCTGGGATACAGAATAGGAAAGCGTACTGATACCGCCTGGAATTCCGATTTGAAGCACTTTTGGTAAAATCCGGAAACTGCTGCGTATGGACTTATGACGGAAGTCAAGGCCAAGCGGAAGAACCAGGAGCAGCAGAAGCATGGTAAAAGCGGCACAGCCCTCACTGAAGGCATAGGCACAGGCAATCCCTTCTACGCCGTGAAGCGGCAGTTCGACCGGCTGAAAGACGATCAGATAATTTAAAAGGGCATTCAGCGCATTCATTCCAAGGGTAACAAATACCGATATTTTGGGCTTTCCATAGCTTTTAAATATGGCACTGCAGATGGACACGAACGCGGCAAAAAAGGAAACACGAATGCAGATTCTCAGGTAAGAAGAGGCATATGTTAATACCTGGCCGGATAAATTCATCTGCCGCATCAGGGGCATGGAAAAGAACGAAAGTGTAGCACCAAGGAGAACGCTTAACCCGGCACCTGCAAACAGCGCACAGAAAGCAGCATCGGATGCATTTTTTTCCTTTTTGGCACCAAGATTCTGGCTGATTACGATGGACGCACCGGTACTGATTACGGAATAGAAATTCAGAATCATGCCCATAAACTGTCCGGCGGAACCAACGGCAGCAACTGCTTCATCGGAATAAAAGGACAAAGTAAAAGTATTGACGGTGCTCATCAGATTCATCAAAAACATTTCCAGAAACAGGGGAAGAAAAATCTTTGGGAGAGTCATCGTTCCCTGTGGCGTTTCTACTTTGCCCAGATCTGGATTGTAAAAGGATTTCCACATAAAGTCTGTCGTTACTCCTTTCAGAAAATAGTAACAGAATTGGATTTTAGCAGTTCTGAAGAAACCTGCACGGTAACCGGGTGATCTGCAAAAGAGCGGCGGACATAGAAAATCAGTCGTCCATGGTACAACCGGCGGCAGGAAGAAGCATACTCGGTGCAGTCTGCAGCATTTCCGTTTTCAATTCCAAGAAGGACGCCTCCGTCTGTCGTTACCTGAACCATGGAGGAATCTCCGAAGCAGAAAGCACCATCTCTGTCGGCGGCATAAACTTCGAACTGCAGAAGCGGATTTTCCGGTAAAACAGCGGAATTTTCTTTGGACGGCTTCCAGGGTCGGATCTGCAGGGCACAAGGCATAGAAGTCGTTTTCAGCTCATCCTTTGCTTCAAAAGTACAGGAAGCCCCGCCCTTTTGTGCCGCAAGCTTTCCAGAAGCAAGAACCATCAGCGTGCCCGGCTGAAAGGGAACGATCCAGCGAATCGAATCTTCAGTATAGGAAGCCTCCTTTTTGCCGAGACTGATTCCGTTTAAGAATAATTCCGCTTCGGAAAGGTTTGTGTAGCAGCGGACTTCGATATCTTCTCCATCACAGTAATTCCAGCTTTCGAATAATGGCTGCCAGCTTTCTCTCATGGAGTCTGCCCGCTGTGTGGAAAGATGGCACATCGGTTTGGATGACCAGAAGCTCATCCGCCGGTAAAACCCGGATTTTTCAAAGCCAGCCATCGTAAGAAGCCCGGCTTCAGAAGCTCGAAGCGGCCATCCGTGTGCCTCTCCCATATAATCAATGCCTGTCCAGAGAAACTGTCCGCTGATATATTCGTTTTCGGTTACCGCATGCCAGGCAGCAAGATCATGTCCGTTTTCGCTGCCTAAAAATGGGAGCGAAGGAAAATCACAGTGGCTTTCCTCGTATAAATGTTCTTTATAATTGTATCCGGCAACATCGAGGGCATCCAGAAAACCGATCTTTGCAGAGAGCTCCGGAAAAGCGGCAGCCAGTGTAACCGGGCGCGTAGGATCCACTGCGCGTACTTCGTAAGCAAGCATGGAAGCCAGTGCTTTTAATCGCTCTGCATTCGGCCGATCCGGATTGTATACGCGCTCTGCGGCAGGCTTGTTTGCATCATTGTTTCCGGTCATGGTCTGAAACAGAGGATGGCAGTAAGGATCATTTGGATAATCAATTTCATTTCCAATGCTCCAGAGAATTACACTTGGATGATTTCGGTCGCGCAATACCATAGCAGACAGATCTTCTTTCTGGTACTGAGGAAAGTACTTGTAATATCCCTGATGCTTTGGAGGATAAACATTATGACCGGTAGACCATTTGTTTTTTGGCCCTTCCCACTCATCAAATGCTTCATCCATAACAAGAAAGCCCATTTCATCACATAGATCGTACAGTTCCGGCATATGCGGATTATGGCTCATACGGATGGCATTGCAGCCCATTTCTTTGAGCTTTTCAAGGCGGCGTATCCAGATTTCTTTTGTAACGGCGGCACCGAGTGCACCGGCATCGTGGTGAACGCAGACCCCCTTAATTTTCATGGGGATTTCATTCAGAAAGAATCCATAATCGGCATCAAAACGGAAGGTGCGGATACCTACACGGAACTTGTCTGCAAGAAAGGCGGAGTCATCCTTGGCTTTGTGGAGCCATGTTTCGAGTGTATATAAAGATGGATGTTTCGGAGACCACAGTGTTGGCTGTGCTACCGTTCCTTCAGTCTTTAGTTTTGCGGTTTCTCCAGGAAGAAGAGTGGCTCTCTGCTCGGCGAAAAACACCGTGTTTCCATTTTGATCACGCAGATACTGGACCAGTGAAAAAGAGGTTTCCTGATCTTCCATATTACAGATCTCTGTTGTGATAGAAAGATCCGCTGAGATTTTATCTGCCCTGTTTATGGAAAAGCAGGTGCCATATGGTGTAACGTGAAGAAGATCTGTAACAAGGAGCGTTACCTTTCTTGTGATTCCGGAACCGGTAAACCATCGGGAATCTGAAATCTCTGTCCGGTCTACACGGACGCTGATTTCATTGATACCATCTGTACCAAAAACAGCCTGGGATGTTATGTCATAGAAAAAAGGTGTGTATCCATTGGGATGAAAGCCGTGATAATAACTGTTGAACCAGACCTGGCTTTCTTTGTAGACACCGTCAAACAGCAGCACGATGCGTTTTCCACGATACTTCTCAGGCAGGGAAAAGGTTCCACGATACCATCCGATGCCGCCGGCTGCATATCCGGTGCCGCTGGAATAGGATCTGGAAAATGGCATTGCAACAGACCAGTCATGTGGAAGCTCGACAGCTGTCCAGCCAGTATCATCATAGTCTTTTTTCCAGGCATCCGGCTCTTCGCCATAGTGAAATTTCCAGGAATGATGGAGATAAATTGTTTGGGTATTCATAGATTTATAACCTCCTGTTTTTATCATGATATTTCAATTTTTATACGTTCCTATGGTTTTTATTATAAAGAGTTCATCTGAAAAATCCATGGAAAAGAGAGGGATTTTTTGTAAAATAGCGACTTTAGGATTGACTTTTACGTGCAAAAAGTCTATCCTTGAATTTGAAATGAAAAGGGTTTCAAAAAATTGGAATAGAGTAAGAGTTTCAAGAGGGCGATTTATGAAAAAAGAAAAAAACATTTATACTATTGCAAAAGAAGCAGGCGTTTCGCCGGCGACGGTGTCTCGGGTCATGACGAAAAATGCCCGGGTAAGCGAGGAAAAAAGAAAAAAAGTGGAGGAAATCATACAAAAATATGATTATCGCCCCAATGCGCTAGCACAGGGGCTGACAAATGCAAGAACAAAAATCATTGGCATTCTTGCAGCGGATATGATGAATCCCTTTTATGCACAGCTTGTGGACGAATGCGTAAAGGAAATTGGTGCAAGTGGATATGTTCCCATGATATTTTCATCTCAGAGCAGTTATGAAATGGAAGAACAGTATTTGCAGAAGATGTTTGACCTGCGTGTGGATGCAATTATTTTAATGGGAGGAAAATCAGACCAGCTCGTTACAGATTTGGAATATGTGGATTTGCTTGATCGAATCACAGACACTACACCGATTATTACAACTGGAAAAATAGAAGGATCTCTTTGTTATCAGGTATGCATTGATGAAATGGCGAGTGTAGACCTTGCCATGGAGCATCTTTTTTCGCTTGGCCATCGGCATATTGCACTGATCGGCGGGAAAAATCACATCCGGTCAACATATGATAAACGAATGCGGTATCGTATGCTGCTTCGTAAAAATGGAATCACATACAGAGAACGCTATGTAACGGATTCGGATTACAACATCGAAGGGGGGTACCAGTGTATGGAAAAACTCTTTCAGGAAAATCGTACGATGCCGACTGCCGTAATTGCAATCAATGATTTCAGCGCAATCGGAATTCTTCGGTGTATTGAGGAACATCATTTGTCTGTTCCGCAGGATATATCGCTTGTCAGCTTTGACGGAACCTTTCTGTCAGATATTGTTAACCCGAAGCTTACCAGCGTTTGCTATGATTATGCTTCTTTTGGAAAAATGCTGGCTGCGTCTGCGGTAAAACTTCTTTCAGGAGAAGAGATTCCGAAAATTCAGCAATGTGTGTCGCGTTTAATCGTACGCGAATCCACGATATTGCAATAATATCACATTATCGATTCAGAAGCATGTAATTTCATATAGCCAGATAATTCTTCTCTTTGATTTTAAAAGACCATCAGAGAGAAGAATTTTTTTGCACTAATTTTGGAATGTTTGCAGACATGGTGATATTGATCCTGGAACAGATTTTGGCTTTTGTAAGAGAGATACCGACAGATCAAAATGGCGGTAAATAGCGCGTTTTCAGAAAGAAAAAAAGTGGATATACATAGAGGAATAAAGGGGTGATTTGTCAAATTGTCAACTAATTCAGATGGCTTTAAAAAAAAGAAAGCAAATTATACAAAAAACAAGTTGACAAATCAAAGCGGAAGGAGTATAGTACGAAATATGAAAAGGGTTTCACGAAAGTGCCAATTAAAAAGATATGTGATTTGGAAAGATGTATAAGTTAAGTGCTTTTTAGATGGAATCATCGTTATAATATACAGGAAAAGCAGTAAAAGCAAAGATACATTCATCATGATCACTTTTATTTTTGGAAAAACGTGAAAACGGTTTCATATAAAGGCTGCAAATTATGTGCAGACAAATTTTCACAAACTGCAAAATAGGAGGAACGCAACGTGAAAGGAAAAAGGAACCAAACGACAGCAGCTCTTCCGGCTGTCCCCAGTAAAAAGAATCGAGCATGGAAGACTTTTCGCAACAACAAAACACTTCTTCTGATGTGTTTGCCAGCAGTCATCTTTTTTATCGTGTTTAACTATTGCCCATTGCCGGGCGTATGGATTGCATTCACGAGTTACAATTTTCGGGATGGTATTTTTGGAAGCCCTTTTGTAGGATTATCAAACTTTGAATTTTTGATTTCTTCCGGTGAATTGTGGACTTTAACGAAAAATACAATTTTATACAATCTGGTTTTTATTCTTCTTGGAAATGTTTTTCAGATCGTAATTGCTCTTATGCTGAATGAAATCAGAAGTAAATTTTTTAAAAAGGTATCACAGACAATCATGTTCCTTCCGTATTTTATTTCTGCTGTACTGATTGGGGCGATCGCATTTAATATTCTGAATTATGACACGGGTGCATTAAATGCACTTCTTCGTGAAACGGGTGCTGACCCAATACAGATTTACAGCAAAGCTGGTTTATGGCCCTTCATCATTATTTTCTGTAACATGTGGCAGCAAACAGGTTATGGTTCTGTTGTTTATTTCGCGGCAATCTGCGGTATTGATTCCAGTATGGTAGAAGCAGCAGAGGTAGATGGCGCTACCAGCTGGCAGAGAATTCGTTACATCATTCTTCCTTCCCTGAAAGGAACCTTTATCATTCTGCTTCTGTTTGCGCTTGGCGGAATCATGAAAGGAAACTTTGGTTTGTTCTGGAACCTGACAGGTGGTGCGAATTCACAGTTGTTCCCGACAACTGATATCATTGAAACCTTTGTATACCGTACAATGACGACACAGAATAACTTTGCAACATCTTCTGCCGTAGGTTTGTATCAGTCTATTTTTGGATTTGTTCTGGTTATGTTCAGCAACTGGGTGGTAAAACGACTTGATCCGGACTATGCACTGTTTTAGGAGGAGAAGAAAATGAAAAATCGTAATAAAATCAAACTGGATCCAGGGACGCGAGCTTTACGAATTATCTCCTACGTATTTGTGAGTATTTGGGCGCTCATCTGCTTACTTCCATTTATCCTGGTTATTTCTGCATCTTTCAGTACCGAGAGTATTGTAGCGAAAGAGGGATTTGGGCTTTTACCCAAAGGGTTTACTCTGAGTGCATATGAACTGGTATTTCGTTCACCTAAAATGATTCTTGGCTCATACGGAGTTACCATTGCACTGACGGTATGCGGAACAGTTGTTGGTCTGTTTATCATTGCGATGACCGGTTATGCATTACAAAGAAAGGACTTTCCGTTTCGAAATGCATTGTCATTTTTTATTTACTTTACAACACTGTTTTCCGCCGGTATGGCACCAACCTATATCTGGGTTTCCAGGTACCTGAAATTAAACGGAAGTTATATGGCAGTATTTTTACAGCTGTTAATGTCTCCGTGGCTGATCATTCTGATGAAGAATTTTGCAAAATCGGTACCATATGAAATTACAGAATCCGGAAAAATTGACGGAGCGGGAGACTTTAAAATTTTCGTATCACTGATTTTCCCGATGTTAAAGCCGGCACTTGCAACGGTAGGACTTTTTCTGGCACTGGGATACTGGAATGAATGGTATCTTTCTTCTCTGTATCTGAACAGTTCTGTAACCTATAAACCATTACAGTACTACTTATATCAGATCATCAATACAGCAAATGCACTGAAAAACTCTGTAGCAGGTGCAAATGTCAGTGTGGCAGACCTTCCATCTAACACATTGAAAATGGCAACAGCAGTTGTTGCAACCGGACCGATCATCTTTCTGTATCCGTTTGTACAGAAATACTTTATCTCTGGTATTACAGTAGGCGCGGTCAAAGGCTGACCATGGAAAAAGTATGATGTGAGATTCCCCTGTGTTTTGATGGGGATTCACATAAAATTCCGAAAAAGCAGGAAAAGAAGGAGGACGCTATGAGAAAACGCGTAACAGGTAAAAAGGCAGTAGCACTGGTAATGGCTTCCCTGATGATTGCAAGTATGGCAGGATGCGGAAGCAGTGGGTCCGAAAGCAGCGGATCCGGCAACACAAGCGTAAAGGAAGATGGAAGTATTGATACTTCCAAGCATGAAGTAATTAACATGCTGGTGCTGGGAAACAAACCGACCAATGGCAGACTGGAAGCCATGCTGGACAAACTGAATCCGATTTTGACGGAAAAAGTAAATGCAGAACTCGAGTTTACGTACATAGAATGGACAGACTGGCAGACACAGTATAATCTGAAGCTGTTGAGTGGAGACAGCAGTCTGGATTTGATTTGTACGGCAACGGACTGGCTGTACGGATGGGAAAATACAAAGAAGGGCGCATTTCTTCCACTTTCCGAGGATATGCTGAAAACATATGCGCCAAAGACCTGGGAACAGGTATCCGCAGACGGAGACTGGGATATCTGCAAATATAACGATGAAATTTATTTCATACCGGAAGATCACTATACACAGTATACGAACCATGGTATGTTCTATCGTGGAGACTGGGCAAAAGAAGCAGGTCTGGAAAATGGAAAAATTACAAAATTTGAAGATCTGACGACGTATTTCCAGTATATTAAAGATAATAAGGAAGATGTTATTCCGTGGGATATCGCTGGCAAAAACCAGACGGGAGGTATTCTTGGCGGCTATATTACTTCGAAAAAGGAATATACGGCATTCAATTGCGCCAGTGTTGGTATTTACACAGACTTCTGGGGTGTTATGCAGGACGATCCGACAACCGTTATGTCTCCGTATGTAGAGGATGACAGCCTTTATGATGCGGCAGAGCTGATGAAAGAATGGAATGACATGGGTGTATGGAGAAAAGATGTCCTGAACTTTGACGGAGACACCAGAGAAGAGTTTTATGCCGGAACAACCGGTGCGGATCAGCATCATGCCCAGACCTATTATTCTACGATTGTTCCGAATATGGAGAAGAAACAGCCGGGTTCCGATCCGCAGTTCTATTACTGGGGCGAAGAAAATCAGAACGTACAGCATCCGCTGAAAGAGCATGGTGCATGTGCTATCAGTGCAAACTCCACACATCCGGAACGCGCCCTGATGGTATATGATCTGTTAAGAAATGATGAAGAGTGCTATCGTCTGTTAAACTATGGTATTGAAGGTGAGGATTATATTGTAACAGAAGATGGCAAGCTGGGCAGACCAGATGGATTTGATTCCAGTACAGATGCCCTGGATTCCAATTTCTGGATGGGACGTAATGATGATCTGGAACTGCAGGATGAAAGCTGGTGGGATGGAACCGATGATCTGATCAGTTCGCTGGATAAAATCGGTTATGATTATCCATTTGAAAACCTGATTGTTGATACAACTGCAATTGAGGCAAAGCAGGCAGCACTGGCTAATGTTCTCGCAAAATATATCCCGCAGCTGGCATATGGTCAGGTAGATGATCCGAAGGCAACTGTCGATCAGATGAGAGAAGAACTGAAAGCGGCCGGTTATGACGATGTAAAGGCAGCAATTCAGAAAGATTTAGATGCTTTTGTAGAGGAAAATGGAACACCGGATTTCACAAGAGGTGAATAAAAAAGGTGTTCACTTGACCGTAGAACAAGAAAGGTTAGCGACAAAACCTGGCAGATAATTCTGTGATTTCATGATAAGCAAGATAAGGGAGATACCGGAAAAGACATGATGCCTCTGGTGTCTCCCTTTTGCGAGTCAAATGTTTCCGTTCCGGTCACGGGAAATTTGGCAGACATATTATTTTTAACATAAAAAAGATGGAAATTTCAGAAACAGGAGGAACTATGAAGACGTTTGAAGTAAAAGAAGATTTTTATCTGGACGGAAAGAAAGTAAAAATCATTTCCGGAGGTATGCATTATTTTCGTACTGTGCCGGAATACTGGCGCGACCGACTGGAAAAATTAAAAGCTCTGGGCTGCAATACGGTGGAAACGTATATTCCATGGAATCTTCACGAAAAAGAGAAAGGAAAGTTTGATTTTTCCGGAATTCTGGATATTACCAGATTTGTAAAACTGGCCCAGGAGCTTGGTTTGATGGTGATTCTCCGGCCATCTCCCTATATTTGTGCAGAATGGGAGTTTGGCGGATTGCCATACTGGCTGCTGAAGGAAGACGGCATGCGCCTTCGCTGTTTCTATCCGCCATTTCTACAACATGTGAAAGAATATTATGAAAAATTATTTGAAGTGATCGCACCGCTTCAGATTACACGGGGCGGTTCTGTTATTCTGATGCAGGTGGAAAATGAATATGGATATTTCGGAGATGACAAATCGTATCTGGATTACATGAAACAGCTGATGATTGACTGCGGCTGTGAAGTGCCGATGGTTACATCGGATGGTCCTTGGGGAGATGCTTTTGACTGCGGAAAAGTGGAAGGTGTTTTACAGACCGGAAATTTTGGTTCCAAAGGAAAAGAGCAGTTTGCCGTCATGAAAAAGAAAATCGGCGATAAACCGCTGATGTGTATGGAATTCTGGGTTGGATGGTTTGATAACTGGGGTGTAGAAACGCATCAGACCGGTGATTTAGAAGAACATGCAAAAGATCTGGACGAAATTCTTTCCGAGGGCCATGTGAATATCTACATGTTTGAAGGTGGAACCAATTTTGGTTTTACGAATGGATCCAATTACTATGATGAGCTGACACCGGATGTTACTTCTTATGATTATGATGCACTGCTGACGGAAGACGGTCAGATTACGGCGAAGTATACGGCATTCCAGAATGTAATCCGGAAATATACCGAAATTCCGGAAGTAAAACTTAGTACAGAAATTCGCAGAAAATCATATGGAAAACTTCGTGTCAAAAGAAGCACATCTTTATTCGGAAACAAAGACCGGATTAGTAAAGCGATGGAGAGTGTATACCCGGTGTCAATGGAAAAACTGGATCAGGGATACGGATATATTTTATACGAAAGCCAGTTGAAAGATGAAGGGCCATTGGAAACACTGCGGCTGTGGGGAGCTAACGACAGAGCTAACATTTTTGTGGATGAAATCCCAACTGTTACACTGTATGACAGAGAACTTCTTGATGAAATAAAATGGGAGGAGAATAAACCGGAAGGACAGAAACTTTCTATTTTGATGGAAAATATGGGAAGAGTAAATTTCGGTCCGAATCTCGAAAGACAGAGAAAAGGGATTGATGGAAGCGTACAGGTTAATGGTCATAATCACTATTATTGGAAAGAATATACGCTTCCGATGGAACATCTGGAACATCTTGATTTTACAATTCCATCCGTTCCTGGTACACCGGGATTTTATGAATTTAGCTTCGAAGCAGATGAGACGGGAGATACCTTCCTTGATTTTACCGGATGGGGAAAAGGTTGCATTCTTGTAAATGGATTTAATATTGGAAGATTCTGGGAAATTGGGCCACAGAAACGATTATATATTCCGGGTCCGATTTTAAAAAAAGGAACGAATACGATTCTGATTTTTGAAACAGAAGGAAAAGTGCCGGGAATCATTACACTCTGCGATGAACCGGATCTTGGCTAAAAGAATGAAGGAAAACATTTATTATCAGTATGACAGCAGTCAACTACCGGAAATTAGCCTGGCAGATACGGCGGTGATTGAACCGCCGTATATTCATAAAAGAAGAATGCCGTTGGAATACATTATTTATCTGGTGCGTCAGGGTGAGATGTTTCTTTTGGAGGATGGTGTACGGTATCATTTAACACCGGGGGATTTTTTAATTCTGGATCCGGATAAAATACATGTGGGGGAAAGAGCAACACATTGTGAATACCATTATATTCATTTCCATCAGAAATCCATAAAAAAAAACAAGATGACAAATGAGCAGACAACTGAGATAATTTTAAGAAAGAGAACGCAGTCCATGCAAAGTGATTCCTGTACCCTTTCCGGACAGGAACGCGTCAGTCTTTCGCTTCTTGCGTTGCCCAAATATATGCATCTTTCCGACACTTCTTCTTATTCTGAAATTCTGCAGAAAATCAATGATGGAATTACCTGTCAGAAAAATCGTATGGAAGGTTATTACAATTTGTGTGCCTGTCAGATTTTGGAGATGATGATTTTGGTTTCCAGACAGTTTGTAACATCGCTTGCCCAGGAAAAAACCGGAGTGGTCGGAAGCTACCGGAAAATATATGATCTTTTGGATTATCTGAATAACTGCTATCGCGAGCCAATTTCCGGAGTATTGATTGAAGAGCAGCTTGGTGGAAACTTTGATTATCTAAATCGGATTTTTCGTCAGACAACAGGAAAAACGATTTTTCAGTACCTGACGGAAGTCAGAATTTCCCATGCCAAGGAGCTTCTTGGTACAACTTCGCTTAAAATTTCGCAGGTCAGCGAAAAAGTCGGATTTTCCGATGAAAGTTATTTCAGTAAAGTCTTTAAAAAAATGACTGGAATGACACCTATGAACTATATGAAAAGCAGATAAGGAGAACAAAATATGGCAGGCTATTTATTTGTACATTTTACCGGAGAACAAAAGGATGGAGAACAGATTTATTTTTCCATCAGCAGGGATGGACTTCACTGGGAGGATCTGAATGACGGACAGCCAGTCTTATATTCTCATCTTGGAATGCAAGGTGTTCGCGATCCGTTTCTGCTGCGTGATCCAAAGCAGAAGAAATTTTATCTGATAGCAACCGATTTACGGATCGAAGCAGGAGAAGGCTGGGATACGGCACAATATCGCGGAAGCCGTGATCTGATTGTCTGGGAATCGAAGGATCTGGTTCACTGGAGTGCGGAGCGTGCCAGTACCATAGGTGTTCCGGGAGCCGGATGCGTCTGGGCACCGGAAGGAATCTATGACTCAAAAAGAGAGCAGTTTCTGGTTTTCTGGGCATCTATGGTAAAACTTTCCGGTGATACGGAAGCCAAACAGCGGATCTATGCATCCTGGACATCTGATTTTCAAAGTTTTTCCGAGCCATTTATTTACATGGAGCGGAAAGAACATGTGATTGATACAACGATGGTAGAATCAGAAGGTGTATACTATCGGATTTCCAAGGATGAGACGAATAAATGTCTGCTGTTGGAGTCCTGTGACTCCCTGACGGGCAATTTTCAGGAGATCCCATCAGAAACACTTTCTTCGCTGTTTGGCGTAGAAGGACCGGAATGTTATCTGCTACCGGATCAGAAGACATGGTGTCTGATTGCGGATCAGTTTGCGGAGGGAAAAGGATATCTTCCTCTTTTAACGGATGATCTTTCTTCGGGAAAATTCCGTATTTTAAAGGAAAAGGAATATGCTCTTGGAAAAACAAAAAAACGCCACGGTGGCGTTCTTGCAGTTACTGACGAGGAGCTTGCCTTGCTGGAACGATTTTTTGATCACAAAAAGCCGGTCGTAGAAGGGCTCTTTGCAGATCCGGATCTTGCCTGTTTTGACGGAACGTATTACCTGTATCCGACAACGGATGGCTTTACCGACTGGTCCGGTACGAAATTTTCTGTTTTTGCATCGAAGGATCTGAGAAAATTTCAGAAGGCTGCTGATATTTTCGA
This sequence comes from Blautia sp. AF32-4BH, assembly GCF_003460565.1. Classification (NCBI taxonomy): domain Bacteria; kingdom Bacillati; phylum Bacillota; class Clostridia; order Lachnospirales; family Lachnospiraceae; genus Blautia; species Blautia sp. AF32-4BH. The sequence continues at coordinate 20,729 of NZ_QTVL01000009.1, forward strand.
CATGGCAGATGGAGATGTTCCGTGGGCGGTAGGAAGTGCCTGGGCGCCGTGCATTGCAGAAAAAGATGGAAAGTATTACTACTATTTCTGTGGAAAGCGTGTTGATGGCAAATCCTGCATTGGAGCAGCAGTATCTGATTATCCGGAGGGACCGTTTGTGCCTGCAGCAGAACCCATGATCACCATGGAAATGATGGAAACGTATCAGATCCAGATGAGTCAGACGATTGATCCGTCGATCTATCAGGAAAACGGCGAAACATATCTCCTGTTTGGAAATGGTTATGCGGCCATTGCAAAACTGACACCGGATATGATGCATATTGTTCCGGAGACGATGAAAAATCTGGAAGGACTGTACGATTTCCGTGAGGCGGTTACGGTTCTGAAGCGGGATGAAATTTACCATTTTACCTGGTCCTGTGATGATACAGGAAGTGAAAATTATCATGTAAACTATGGAACGTCCGATTCCCTGTACGGACCGGTTCGGTTTGAAAAGACGATTCTTCAGAAAGATGTGCAAAAAGGTGTTCTTGGAACGGGTCATCACAGCATCTGTAAGGTGCCTGGAAAAGATGCATACTGGATTGCTTACCATCGTTTTGGCACACCGCTTGCGCAGTATCCGGAGGGAAAGGGATTCCACCGGGAAACCTGCGTGGCCCCGCTGGAGTTTGACGAAGCCGGAAAAATGATGGAAGTGATTGTCTAGGTTTACGGAGAAAAAATATATGAACGGAAGAACAGAACAAGAATTGCAGCAGTATTTTTTCTAATATGAAACAGAGCTTTCAAGAGAAGCCGAAACGCTTTCTCTTTTGGATTTCCCTGTTTTGACAGAGGAGCTTTTTTCTCTGTTTGAAAAGACGGGGAACCGGCTGCGGTATGAAGAAGCTTACTTTGGACGCCGGAAATACCTCGTTGCTTTTGCGTTCAATGCATTGTTTGCAAAAGAGAGGGACATTTCTATGGATCTTTCCGGCCTGGAATGGGTTCTGGAGCAGATTTGTGCGGAAACTTGCTGGGCGCTGCCGGCACATGTGAACCGGAAAAAGGATGAAAAGTGGAAGATTACATTGGATCTTTTTGCGTGCGAGACTGCACAGTCACTTCTGGAAATTGCGTTTCTACTTCGAAACGATCTGCGGCCGGAGTTACTGTGTCGGATCTGGAAGGAAAGCAGCAGGAGAGTGTTGCAGCCGTTTCTTATACAGGAAAACGGTGCATTCTGGTGGGAAACGAGTAAAAGTAACTGGAATGCTGTTTGCTGTGGATCCGTAGGAGCAGCCGCCTGCTATGCATCTGAGCTTTTTCCTGTTCTTTTTCCGAATGCGGAAAGCATCGAGAGTATCAATCAAAACTGTGAACAGATCTTGACGCGCGTGACCCGGGATCTTTCCTGCTTTCTTGCGAGCTTCGGCGAGGACGGCGCCTGCATGGAAGGTCTTGGCTATTGGGAATATGGAATGAGTTATTTTTCCATGTTCGCGGAACTTCTGAAAGAAAAAACGGGCGGGAAAACTGACTTGCTGGATGGAAAAAAGCAGCGGAAAATCATGGAATTTCAGCAGAAATGCTATTTCCCGGGCGGAAATACGTTAAGCTTTTCTGACGGAGACAGCAAAAGCCGTTACCGGATGGGACTTACCTGCCATTTTGCAATGCTGGATCCAAATGTTAAAATCCCGCCGCTGGTACGGGCAATGCATTTTGGGGAAGATCCGTGTTATCGCTGGAATGCCGCATATAGGGACTGGATCTGGACGAAGCAATATCTGAATGTGTTAAAAAGCAGGTCGGACGGTTCCGAGAATGCTGCAGAGGAACGGGTATGTTCCGGCACGTTTACTTATCTGGCGGATGCCGAATGGGCAATTGCAACTGGAAAGCATCAGACCGCATTCGCAATCAAAGGTGGAAACAACGGGGAGCCGCACAATCATAACGATGTCGGCAGCTTTCTGTATTTTATCGGGGAAGAAGAAATTATCAGTGATCTTGGAGCCGGAGAATACACGAAAGCATATTTTGGCCCCGAACGATATTCCGTACTCTGCTGTAGTTCACGTGGCCATAGCGTTCCGATTTTGGATGGAAAGGAACAGTGCAAAGGGGAAACATATCGTGCCGATGCAGTGAATTACTCCGAGACAGGAGAAATTTCGATTTCCTTTGCTGGGGCATATGAGAAAGAAAGCAGGAAAAAACTGATACGGACTGCTGTTTTTTGCAGGGAAACCGGTGAACTTCAGATCAAAGATTGCCTGAAGACCGCTCCTTTGGATAATGGCTTCACGGAAAATCTTGTCACACGGCAGAACGTAAGTCGGGAAAAAGACCGGATTCGAATCGGTGACAGGGGAACTCTGAAAATAGATGGTGTTTCTCCGGAAAAGATTCAAATTATTCCATGCATTCATAGAGATCATCAAGGAAAAATGGAAACTGTGTTTCTGATTCAATGGGAAGCTGACGGAAAAGAAAATATCTGGCGAAGCCGATTTGTACTTTGCCCGGAATAATACAAAAGCTCCTGACGTTGTTAGAAGGAAGATATTCAGTGAGGCTGCATTGCGGTACGAAAACAGAGCAAAAGACTGTGCAAATGAATTTATGATTTGCACAGTCTTTTGCTTTATACGTTGCTGATCATCGAAAGAAATGTCTTATGAATCCTCATATCCGGGTCGAGTTCTGGATGGAAGGAGAAGGCCATCTGGTTTTTATATTTTACACCGACAATCCGCTCTTCCACAACCGCGAGCACTTCCACGCCGTTCCCCACAGATGCAATATACGGCGCACGGATAAACGTCATCGGCACTGTTCCGATGCCCACAACCGATGCTTCTGTGTGGAAGCTGCCTAACTGTCGGCCGTAGGCGTTCCGCTTGATGCACATGGGAATCGTGCCGAAATACTGCTCTGGCTGTCCCTTCATCTGTCCGTCGATCGTTTCTGCCAGAAGAATTGCACCGGCACAGGTTGCGAGGACCGGCATGCCATTTTGAATCTGGCTTTTGATCGTATCGAACATGCTAAGCTCTTTTAAAAGCTTTCCCTGAACGGTACTCTCGCCGCCCGGCAGTACAAGTGCATCGTAAGGCTCGGCAAGATCGCGGGCCTGCCGCAGTTCGATGCATTCGGCGCCAAGCTGTTCTAATACTTTTTCATGTTCTGCAAATGCGCCCTGCAATGCAAGCACTCCAATTTTCATTATTTTCCTCTTTCTGCCATCAGTAAGGCGATTTCCTGCTCGTTGATGCCGACCATAGCCTCGCCGAGATCAGCGGAGAGTTCTGCGATCCGTTTGGCATCGGTGTAGTTGGTAACAGCTTTTACGATGGAAGCGGCACGTTTTGCCGGGTTGCCGGATTTGAAGATACCGGATCCGACGAAGACGCCTTCTGCTCCAAGCTGCATCATCAGTGCTGCATCGGCAGGAGTTGCCACACCGCCGGCTGCAAAGTTGACAACCGGGAGACGGCCGTTATCATGAACATACTGAACAAGATCGTATGGAACCTGCAGGACCTTGGCTGCCTCAAACAGCTCATCCTCACGCATTGAGGTCAGTTTCTGAATTTCGCTGTTCATTTTTCTCATATGGCGGACCGCTTGTACGATATCGCCGGTTCCCGGCTCACCTTTGGTACGGATCATAGACGCTCCCTCGTTGATCCGGCGGAGTGCCTCGCCGAGATCCTTTGCACCGCAGACAAACGGTACTTTGAAATTTCGTTTGTTGATATGGTAGGCATCATCCGCCGGGGAGAGAACCTCACTCTCGTCGATGTAGTCGATTTCGATGGCTTCAAGAACCTGTGCCTCTACAAAGTGGCCGATGCGGCATTTTGCCATAACCGGAATGGAAACGGCTTCCTGAATGCCGCGGATCATCTTCGGATCGCTCATACGGGAAACGCCGCCGGCTGCACGGATGTCTGCAGGAATCCGCTCCAGTGCCATAACGGCACAGGCACCAGCTTCCTCTGCGATGTGGGCCTGTTCCGGTGTGGTAACATCCATGATCACACCACCTTTTAACATCTGTGCCAGTTCTTTGTTCAGTTTGTATCTCTCATTTGCTGCTGTCATAATAATCTCCTCCCTGCCTGAGAAATATCAGGTGATAAATTTTGTTTCTGTTTTGGCTTTACTTTTGTTCTGCCTCACAGTATACTGGTAAAGTGACTATAAAAAAATCGCCAAAACAAATATATTCAGTAAGGTCAGATGAGAGGAGAGCGGTCGGATGCTGACGTATAATTTTTCCAATATAGGGTCAGATTCCCTGTATGAATATTTATATAAATGTATCAAAAACGACATATTACTGGGAAACATCCGTCCGGGAGAGAAGCTGCCGTCGAAACGAACGTTTGCAAAAAATCTGGGTATCAGCGTCATTACCGTCGAGAATGCCTATGCGCAGCTTGTTGCGGAAGGCTATCTGTACTCCATGCCAAAGCGCGGCTTTTATGCGGCTGATCTGGAAATTGAGGATTCCATGCGGGATGCGGTGCCAAAAGAGATCCTGCAGGTGGCAAACGGGGAGACTTCCTATTTTGCGGATTTTTCCAGCAACCAGACGGACAGCGAGATTTTTCCCTTCACAATCTGGACGCGGACGGTGCGTGCTGTTCTGAATGATAACCGGATCCAGCTGATGATCAATTCCCCGTGCGCCGGGATTTTAAAGCTGCGCAGTGCGATTGCAAAATATCTGCGCGAGTTTCGTGGAATGCAGGTGCTGCCGGAGCAGATTATTGTCGGCGCAGGAACGGAGTATCTGCATAACCTTCTGATTCAGCTTCTCGGGAACGATCTTGTTTATGGAGTAGAGGATCCCGGGTATCACAAAATTGCGCGGATTTATGAGAGTATGAAGGTGCGGTACGAGCCAGTGCCGCTCGACCAGGACGGTGTTTCGGTGCAGGAACTGGAAAAAAGATCGGTTGATATTATTCATACATCCCCGTCCCATCACTTTCCAACCGGGACAGTCATGCCGGTCAGCCGCCGTTATGAACTGCTCGGCTGGGCGGCAAAATCAGATCATCACTATATCATTGAGGACGATTATGACAGTGAGCTGCGTCTCGGCGGAAAGCCGTTTCCAACGCTGCAGAGCATCGATGTATCGGACAAGGTCATCTATATGAATACGTTTACGAAAACACTTGCCTCCACGGTACGGATCAGCTATATGGTGCTGCCGCAGACACTGGCGGAGAGATTTTACCGTGAGCTGTCGTTTTATTCTTGCACCGTTTCTAACTTTGAGCAGTACACACTGGCAGAGTTTATTGAGAACGGCAGTTTCGAAAAACATATCAACCGGCTGCGGAACTATTATCAGAACAAACGAGATCTGATTTTGCAGGCGCTTGAAAAGAAGCCGCTCGGTGATTACGTAACCATCGAAGAGGAAGAAGCAGGCGTCCATTTCCTGATGCATCTTTGCACCGATCAAAAAGAAGAGGAGATCGTCACGCAGGCGAAATCCCGCGGCGTAAAATTAAAGCCGCTCTCCGGCTATTACGCAGACACAGCGGAGGCGGCAAAGCAGGAAAATACGTATGTCATGAATTATTCCTCCATTGATCCGGCAGCAATGGAGCGGGCAGCGGGAGTGCTGCTTCATATTCTGCAGATACCTGGCAGATGATCTGCGAAACGAAAAGAATCGGAAGGATTGGGTGGCCGGATGCAGAGAATGATAGACACTGTTTCCAAAATGGACATGTCTGCGCATCCCCAAGTTACTGAACTGATAGAATGGAGAAAAGCATATGACGAATCGTGAAATGATGGAGATTGCCATGAGGCAGTCTGCGGAAGATATGGGATGCCATGTAGAAGATTTCAAGGCGGACAAAAATGTTGTTGTTCCCATAAATTTAGGAAAGAAAGCTCGCAAATATTTGAAAGAGCCTATTACCTGCAATCTGGTTTCCTATGGAAATAATATCATGGCAGCTTCCATACCGGAGACTATGGATCTGGTATCTGCGTATGTAGACAACTTCGAGTTTTACCACTGTTTTGAGACACCAAACATGCATTGGCTGAATGAACGTTTAGTTGAAAAAGGGCACAAAATATGTTTCATGGCAGAATACTATCTGCCGGACATCAGCCGGATACCGACTCTTTCCTGTGCCTATGTGACACGAGTATTAACACAGGAAGCTTTTGCGGATTTGTATCTGCCGGAATGGAGCAATGCGCTTTGCGAAGATCGGAAGAATCTGGATGTACTTGGCGTCGGCGCATATGATGGAAGCACGCTGGTGGGACTTGCCGCCTGTTCTGCCGATTGCGACGATATGTGGCAGATTGGTGTGGATGTCTTGCCTGAATACAGACGACAGGGGATTGCCTCTGCACTGACAAGCAGACTTACAAAAGAGATCATAAACAGGGGAAAAGTACCTTTTTACTGTACCGCCTGGTCTAATGTCAGATCTGTAAGAAACGCTGTCAAAAGCGGTTTTATACCGGCATGGGTAGAAATGACTGCAAAACCGGCAAATATTGTTGATGAGATGAATTTATGAAGGAACCTTCCCTGTCGATTCCCGCTGAATCAGCTGTGCATGCAACAAATACGTACTGATTGGGATGTGATTGAGAAGACTTGACAATGCAAAAAATCCACTTTTTCCGAGCTCCAGCCGATCTTGTCTGATGGTTGTAAGGGGCGGTGACGTACAAGCAGCAATCGGCAGATCATCAAATCCGATAATGCTGATATCATCAGGAATCTGGAATCCCAGCTGCTGACATTGCGTGAGCGTTGCACTAGCAAGGGTATCCTGGTTGCAAATAATAGCAGTGATTCCGTTTTCCAGAAAACGGGGAAGATGCTTTTCCATACATTCTGACAGATAATAAGAACAGCCGATAGCAGCAGGAGAAGTCTTCAGTCCATGCTGGTGCATGGAACGGAGAAAGGCAGCATGGCGTGCCTGGAGAACCCGGGCACCGAGGGAGCTGCTCAGATAGGCGATCTTCCGGTGTCCAAGTCCGGCAAGATAAGAGACGGCAAGCTCCATTCCCTCCTCATTATCAATACCTACATAAGCGGTGGAAGGATTCCCTACTATATAGTTGTCGAAAAGAACAGCCGGTGTGCGGCTGATTTTAAAGTCTTGAATCCAGGGATCGCTCAGGGAAAAGCCGACCACAAAAGCTCCTATATAATCATGCTCCAGCATAAAAACATCATAATGCTGGTTTCTTTGGGTCTTAATATCAACGGGTACAATTTCAACATCAAATCCGGCAGGTTCTGCCATCTGACGAAAACCCACCAGGATATCATAGGCAAAATGATGCGGTTCCTGATACCGCATATTTTCTTTTTCTATTATAATACAGACTTTTTTCGTTGGTTTCTTATAACGCCGCAGCTTCGTATAACCCAGAGCTACGGCAGTTTCCAAAACCTGTTTCCGTAAAGCATCGCTGATATCAGGCGCGTCATTGAGCGCTTTGGATACCGTGCTCTTGGAAACTCCCATTTTATCAGCAATATCCTGAATGGTAGTCATAATCGGCAATCCTTTCACAAAACAAAAAATGTAAACTCCCAGCTATCATAGGTGTCAAAAGACCTTTTGATCCCGGTATCATTATATAAAATCATAAGATAAAAAGCAATCAATACCTTGAAAAAGAAATGTTTCGTTAAGTTTCGAAAAAAGAAAGCATCCTGCACAAAAATCATCCTGAAAATTATCTGAATTTTACGAAAGCGCAGGGAAAAATGGAAATTGATTGACGAAGAAATAAAAAAGGCTTATAGTAAAGTTACGAAACAATGCGAAACAAAAGTGATCGTGTTTCTTACAAGGATGCAAAAAACAGCTTTAGAGCTATACGGGAGGAAAATGAGATGGAATTTAGCGGTGTATACCATAAAACTTCAGAACAGATGAGTTATGCCCTGGATGAGGACAGACTGATTGTCAATATCAAGACAGGATATGATGTAAAACAGGTTTTTATCCATTACGGAGATCCTTATGAAGCCGGAATTTTGGGCGGAAAAGAAAAGTGGATCGGAAAAAGAGAGGAAATGATATATAAAAAACGTCTGCCTTATCAGATCTGGTGGACAACAACGCTTCTTCCGGAATACAAAAGATGCAAATATTATTTCGAGCTGCGGACGGAAAAGGAAGTCTGGTATTATTTTGAGGATGGTTTCCTGACAGAAGAACAGCTCCGGATGGATGGCCGTATGCAGCAGTGCTTTATTGTACCCTGGATGAACCCGGCAGATATCAATCGCACACCGGCATGGGTAAACGAAACGATCTGGTATCAGATTTTCCCGGATCGGTTCTGCAACGGGACACCGGAAAAAAACGGAGATGATATCACACCCTGGAGAAATCACGGAACCGTAACAAACGAAGAAAAATTCGGAGGAAATCTGGAAGGGATCCGTCAGAGATTATCGTATCTGCAGGAACTTGGGATTACCGGTATTTATCTGAATCCGATTATGAAAGCAGAGTCCAACCACAAATATGATACGACCGATTATACAAAAATAGATCCGTCCTTTGGCGATGCAGAGACGATGAAAGCGCTTTGCAGAGAAGCACATGAAAAAGGAATCCGTATTATGGTAGATGCGGTGTTTAATCATAGTGGAAGAAAATTTGAGCCGTGGATAGATATCCTGGAGCATGGAAAAGAGTCTCGTTATGCGGACTGGTTTATGGTAGAAGGCTGGGAACAGGTTCAAAAAAGGGGAGATACCAGAGACCGACGGTTCTATTCCTTTGCATTTACAGACGGGATGCCAAAGCTGAATACAAACAACGAAGAGGTGATACAGTATTTCTGTAAAATCTGTGAGGACTGGGTACGGGAGTTTGATATCGACGGAATTCGTTTCGATGTAGGAAACGAAGTGTCGCACAGGTTCTTAAAGCGGATAAGGGAGCATTTAAAAACGATAAAGCCGGATATTTATCTTCTGGGGGAAATCTGGCATGATGCAAGCCAGTGGCTGCAGGGAGATGAATATGATTCTGTCATGAACTACCCGCTGCTGAGCGGAATCCATGATTTCTTTCTTGATAAAACAATGAAAAAAGAAGAATTTGAATATATGGTAAACCGTTGCTATACCATGTATATGCAGCAAAATAACGATGTACTTTTTAATCTCCTGGATTCCCACGATACCGAGAGGCTGATGAACCGTTTTCACGATCTGGACAAGTTCTACCAGCAGCTTGCAATCCTTTTTACGCTTCCGGGAAGCCCCTGTATTTATTATGGAACGGAGATCGCAATGGAAGGCGCTCATGATCCGGACTGCAGAAGATGTATGCCTTGGAGTGAAATTGAAAGCGAAGAGAATCAGAAAAAAATTGCAACGATGCGGAAACTGATCATGCTTCGAAGAAATGAAAAAGTGTGCAGAAGCCTGCATTTCCATTTTCCGAATGGTTATGAAAATGATCGGTGTGTAGAGTATATTAAACTAGACGAAGAGGGAAATAAAATCGAAGTTCTGCTCAACGCATCGGATGAGGAGATAAAAGTAAAAGGAGACGGGGAAGTACTTTTTGCCCGGGAATTTGATGGAGAGATACTTGGTGTAAATGGAACGTTAATTCGCAGGATGTAAGGGTTTCACCTGTTAGAAATATGTGCAGACAGGCACAAAAAAAGCATGTTTTCTGGAAAAGCCACCGGAAAACATGCTTTTTTGATCTCTTGACTCGCCAAAAACATAAGTAAGGAGCCATTTTTCGAAGGAAAATGAGCGGATTACGAATGTTTTTGAAGATTGCGTGAGTGCAAAGCACATAGCAATCTGGTATCGCAGTGATCAGACGTTTAAAATACCGAACGACTGCAGCAGCAGCGCGGCAAGGAGCACGGGTGCAATAAACTTCACCATGACGATATACAGCCTCTTTCGACCGAACTTATATCCTCCCAGCGTCACCTCATCGATGATGACCTGCGGCTTTACAACCCATCCGATCAGAATACAGGAGAGAAGTGCAACAAGCGGCATCAGAAGGTTATTGCTGATAAAATCCATGACATCCAGGATCTGAGCCGTTGCGCCATTTGGAAGCTTCAGTTCAAAATAAAGCGCATTGTAGCCGAGGCATACGATGATACCGACGAGACATGCATAAACGGTTACAATAACCGTGCTTTTCTTTCTGCTGATGTGAAATTTGTCGATCATACAGGAAACAATGGACTCCATGACCGATACGGAAGATGTAATGGCTGCAAAGGAGACCATAAGAAAGAAAATGGTTCCGATTACGCCGCCTGCTGCTCCCATGGACTGAAAGACCTTCGGCAGGGAGACAAACATCAGACCAGGGCCAGCGGACATACCCTCTGCTCCCATAAAGGTAAATACAGCAGGAACGATCATCAAACCGGCAAGCAGCGCAACAATGGTGTCAAAAATCTCAATCTGATTGATCGATTTCATCAGGTTTGTTTCTTTTTTTACGTAGGAACCGTAGGCAACCATGATACCCATCGCAACGCTGATCGAAAAGAAAAGCTGTCCGAGTGCATCGACAAAGACGGTGAAAAATTTCTGCGGCGTCATTCCCTTAAAATTCGGAACGAGATAAATTTTCATACCCTGCAGTCCCGTACGGACGACACCGTCTGCATCGGTATGGGTCAGGGTCAGAGAAAAAACAGAAATTCCGATGATTAAAATCAGAAGGATCGGCATCAGAATTTTGCTGTAGTTTTCAATTCCCTTATTGACACCACGATATACAACGAATGCGGTAAGAAAAAGATAGATTCCCAACCACACAATCGGCTGCCATGTACCGGTAATATAGCCGGTAAAGTAACCATCCTCGGCAGCAGCAGTGCCATGTCCGGTGAGAAACACAGACAGGTATTTTAATACCCAGCCGCCAATGGAGCAGTAGTAAGGCAGGATGACAACCGGCACGATACTGGCGAGAAGGCCAAGACCGTTCCAGCCCGGGTGAATTTTACCGTAAGCGACAAGCGGACTTTGTCCGGTTTTTCTTCCGATGGCAATATCAGTTGTCAGCAGGGTAAATCCAAAGGTCAGAGCCAGTACGATATAAACTAAAATAAAGGTTCCGCCTCCGTCTTTTGCGGCAAGATAAGGGAAACGCCAGATATTTCCCAGTCCAACCGCGCTTCCTGCAGCAGCAAGCACGAAGCCGATCGATCCGGTAAAGCTGCCGCGCGTATGTTTCTTTTCCATATAAGATACATCTCCTTATTGATAGACTGACTGTTTTTAACAGCCGAATACTTCTATTATAAAGTTCGGACGATACTTCGTCAACCAGAAGATCTATAGATTGACAATTTCGATTAGTTGTACTATCATCTAATTAGTTGTATATGCATCTATTTGAAACAGATCGAGAATGGACAGGAGGAACAGAAAAATGGATCCAACAGAACGGAAAATAACAAAAATAGCGCGGGAAGCCGGGAAATTTACGGTGCAGGCAATGAAAGAAGAAGGCATCGGTACGGCAGAATTTGACTTTATCCATCTGGTGCGCCATCATCCAGGCATCACCCAGACGGAAGTGCGCGAACAGTTAAAGATTGATAAAGGAGCCGCTGCAAGGCGCGCTGCAAGCCTTGAGACAAAGGGATATCTGATCCGGAAACCGAATCCGTGGGACGGCAGAAGCCAGCTTCTGTATGCTACGGAAAAAGCAGAATCCTTGAAAAATTCCAAAGCAGAAATTGAAACGGTTTTTTATGAATGGCTGCTTTTGGAGCTTCCGGAAAAGGAGGCAGAAAGCTTCTGCGAAACACTGGACAAGCTGTACTGGAAATCGAAGAGAGAACGGCAGAATCATTTTGCGGAACTTTCAAAAATTTTAAGGGAAAAAGCAGATAAAACAATAAAAGCAACAGCAGAAGGAGGCAGCAGCGATGAAGGATGAAACCTTTCGCCCGAACCGGATGCTCTCTTACTTTCAGGAAGAATGGAAAATTCTCTTTTTTGTTACGGTTTCCGGTCTCATCTATAATCTGGGACTTCTTGCAGGCCCCTGGTTTGAGGGAAAAATGACAGGAAAGCTGGTTGATCTCCTCGGCGGCACAGGAACCTTCCACCAGATGCTGATGCTGGTCACGGCCTATGTCGTGAGTATTGGCATTGTGCAGGTTTCCCGCTATTTCAAACGGTTCTATGTCAGAAGATTTGCCAACAACGTCAACCGGCATATGAAGCAGATTCTTTACGGAACGCTGGTTCGCAAAAGCCGTTTGGAGCTGGAAGCGGAAGGTACCGGAAATATACTGACGAAGGCCATTCTCGATGTAGACGATTGCGTAGAAGGAATGCGGAAATTTACAACGGAAATCTTTGATACCGGTGTTGCTCTTCTCGCCTATGCGTGTATGCTGCTCTGGTACGACTGGCGCCTGGCTCTTCTCTGCATGATTTTCCCACCCATTTCCTACGTGATTGCCGAAAAGATGAAGGTCATGGTACAGAAAACGGGCGCTGCCTATAAGGTACAGTCGGGTGCATTAAGTGCTGCAACCCTGGACCGTGCGACAAATGCCATCACGTATCGTGTCTTTGGCTGTGAGGAGGACAGAAAGGCCGCTTATGAGGAGAATCTTTCGGCTTACGAATCTGCCGCTGTGCGCGCCAATATCTGGAACACAGCTATGCCGCCGATTTATCGTATGATCTCGATGACGAGCATTCTGTTTATCCTGTATTTTGGAGGCAGGAACGTCCTGCATGAGGGTTGGACACCGTGGACCATTGCTGTATTTACCACATTTTTGTCCTGCTACACGAAGCTTGCCACCAAATCATCGAGCGCTGCGAAACTTTTTAATGCGGTACATAAAGCGCAGGTTTCCTGGAAACGAATTAAACCTTTGCTGCAGAATTCCAAAACAGAACCGGAGCTTCCGGCCGCAGCACCTGCAGAGCTTAACGTCGATCACCTGCATTTTGCTTATCCAAACGGAAAAGAGATCATCCATGACCTGTCGTTTCAAGCGTCTCCTGGCCAGATCATCGGTGTGACGGGACCTGTCGCATGCGGAAAGTCAACGCTTGGAAAGACTTTTCTCTGCGAGTCGCCGTATGAGGGAAGCATCACCTTCGGCGGAAAAGAACTTGGAAAAATGGAAAAAGCAGACCGGAACCGCATGGTCGGTTATCTTGGCCATGACCAGGAGCTGTTCCATGGAAGTGTGGAAGAGAATATCCGTCTCGGGGGAAAAGAGGGCGCAGAGGAGATGATCCGAGTCGTCTGCCTGGAAGATGAAGTGAAAGCAATGGAAAACGGAATCCATACCCTGGTCGGAACGGGCGGTATCCGCCTCTCCGGTGGTCAGGCGCAGCGCCTTGCCCTTGCGCGAACCCTGTACCACAAACGGCCGGTTCTGGTTCTCGACGATCCGTTTTCGGCACTCGACAAAGAGACGGAGGCACAAATTTTTGTAAATTTAAAGGAGCTGGCAAAAGACTCTATTATAATCCTCATTTCCCATCGCCTCTATCTGTTCGACCAGATGGATCAGGTCATCTGGATGGATGAGTGCCATACGAAGGTCGGCACACATGAAGAACTCCTTGCAACGGTTCCGTCCTACGCAGAGCTCTGCAGCAATCAGACGAAGGGAGGAAGCTTTTGATGCAAAAGAAAGAATCTGTATTGCGGGTAATCAAAGAAACCGTTCGAAAACACGGCGTTTTATCAGCCGCACTTTTGGGAGTCGTCTGTGGTGCGGTTATTTTCGCACTGCTCCCGCCTCTTGTGCTGGCACAGCTGATTGACCTTTTGACAAAGAAGCATACCCTCTGGATGGAAGGAATTCTGCTGTATTTCGGACTTCTTGCCCTGACGGGTCTTCTGGAGTCGGCACGAGAGAGTCTTCTGACGGTATTCGGCCAGAAAATTACACATGCACTCCGAAGCAGTCTGATGGAAAAGTTCGGACGCCTTTCCGCCAACGAGCTGAACCGCCAGGAGCCGGGCGCTCTCGTATCAAGATTTGTCGGTGACGTCGACACAGTGGAAAACCTGTTTACCTCCGGGATCATCAGTATGTTTGCCGATGCGTGCAAAATCTTAAGCATTCTTGCCGTCATCTGGGTGACTAATCGTGGACTTACGATTGTTCTGATTATTTTACTCCCTGTTCTGTTCCTCTTTACCCGTTACATCCAGAAAAACATGCTGACCTCCCAGATTGCCAATCGCCGTGCAGTCAGCCGTGCTTCGGGTCACGTTCCGGAGACGCTGCACAACATCCGTACCATCCACTGTCTGCAGAAAGAGACGTATATGGAGCAGCAGTATGCGCACTATATTGATGACAGCTACAGCGCAATGGAGAAGACCAATTTTTACGATGCCGTCTATTCTCCGGTCATCCTGATTTTAAATGCCATTGTTGTTGCTGTTGTCATGCTGCTTTCGGCCTCCGGCAATTCGACCGTTTTAAAGCTGTTCGGCATGTCCGCCGGAACCGCCGTTGCTGTTATAAACTATATTTCCCAGATCTTTGCTCCGGTCGAAAGTCTTGGTATGGAAATCCAGACAATTCAGTCTGCGTTTGCCGGTATGGAAAGAATCAATGAATTTTACAGCCTGGAAGAGAAGAAAGAGCCGGCTGCGCTGACTGAAAATACAGATTACGGCATAGCGGCTGAGCTAAAAAATGTGACGTTTGGATATGACGAAAGCCAGGTCATCTTAAACGATGTAAGTCTGCAGATCAAAAAAGGCGAGCAGGTAACACTTTTGGGACGAACGGGTGCCGGAAAGAGTACTATTTTCAAACTGCTGCTCGGTTTATATGAGCCACAGAAAGGAATGGTTCTGATTTGGGGCGTTCCATCTGTCGATCTGCCGGATGCGAAGAAACGAAAGGTTTTCGGCTATGTGGAGCAGTCGTTCCACATGGTGCCGGGATCGGTAAAAGACCAGATTACTTTGTATGATGCAAAGATTTCGGATACAGATGTAAAAAAAGCAGCAGAGCTGACCGGACTTGCAAAGACCATCGAGGCGCTTCCGGACCAATATGATACGATCTGTACACAGGATCTCTTCTCACAGGGTCAGTGGCAGCTCCTCTCGATTGCCCGTGCAGCCGCAGCGGAGCCTGAAATTCTGCTCCTCGATGAGATTACCGCAAACCTTGATGCAGAGACGGAAAAAATGGTATTAAATGCATTGCAAAGGGTTTCCAAAAACCGTACCGTAATTTCCATTTCCCACCGAACTATGGCAGAAACGGGACGCGTGATTCCAATTTCATAATTTCTTTTCGTTCATTAAATTTTTGAAACAAAGCGTGCCGGATGCATTCTGACAAAAAAAGATGCGCCGACACGCTTTCTTTGTCCCGCCAGGCAGAACAAAATAGAGCGGAGGAGCGAGTTTCAATTGACACAAAAAAGGGGAGCAAGTACAATAAAAGTAACGAAAAGAGAGGAGGCGGTATTCAGTTGAAAAAGAGAAAATGGAAATTCCGCATCGCAGGCGGCGCTGTCACGCTGCTGGGCATCTATCTGATGGCGGTCGGCTACGGAGAGACGATCACACTCACCATCGCCACGGTTGTCCTGATTTTCGGCATTGCCATCTGGTCCATGGCAACCCCGGAGAACTACAATTCCATGACGGATATGATTGCCATGATCTCCATGGAGAAGCCGCGGAAAATCGAAGAATTTTATGAGGCTTACAAGAACGTCGATACACCGTTCGGTTCTGCATGGCTTGCAAAATTCTAC
Source organism: Blautia sp. AF32-4BH (assembly GCF_003460565.1). NCBI lineage: Bacteria > Bacillati > Bacillota > Clostridia > Lachnospirales > Lachnospiraceae > Blautia > Blautia sp. AF32-4BH. Next base: position 36,528 of record NZ_QTVL01000009.1, read on the forward strand.
ACGATGCGGCAGAAAGCACTCGTTTTCGGACCGGACGCCAAGGGAGAATATCTCTACTTCTGGCTGACCAAAGACGGTCATGTCGGTTATTTGGGATATTCCTTCATCGAAGGCTTTATCAAAAAGAAACTCACCACACCCGTGTATCCGATTCATGAAGATGTTGCAGAGAACCTCGCAGACCATCTAAGCTACCATTCCGATCTGATGATGTTCCAGAGCGAATTAAAAGCGAATCTGGAGCATTTCGTCAAAACTGGAACGGTACAGCCGTTTCAGAAGATTTCGGCGTCCCAGATTTACACTTTCACGGAGGATTACCGCCTGACGGGCCAGCATTTCGATCTGGAGGATACAGACGGAAACCTGGTTTACGAGATCGACAGCACCGTGCCGCTGAAAACATTTTATATCTACGATGCGATGCACACCGAAATCTTCCGTATGACGAAGGAACTGCTCCACGCGCTGCCGACGTACCGTTTTTATCTGTACGGCGAGCCGTATGGTGTGTTGAAAAAGCAGTTTGCACTCGTACGGGATCAGTTCTCGATGGAACTGCCGGAGGGAAAACTGGAACTCCGGGAATACGCCGGCTCCATCGGCCACAATTACTCGGTAAAACTGAACGGAACTATGATCGGCGCCATCGTCGACAATATGGATCTTACCGTCGGAAACATCATGTTCGACAATGCGTTTCTGATTGTCTACGATGCAAAATATCTGCCGCAGCTGACCGCACTCGCTGTGATGGCGGCAAGAGAACTGGCACGCGACAAAGACGGCGGTCTTTCCAATCGGTCCTGACAAAAGAAAGAGAGGGGAATCTATGAGAAAAACGACAAAATTGTTTTTGGGTTTTACAGCAGGACTTCTGCTTCTGTGCGGCTGCTCGGCGGCAGAAGAAAAGTTAGGGTATGAAAACGCGGATGTGGCAAAAGAAGCCCTTGCATCGGCTTCGTCCGTCCGCATGCGCTGTGATCTGGATAACGTTGACGCTTCGGGAAACATTTATGCGGATGAAAAGGCTGCCGCGTATATGAAAAACAGCGGTCTCTTTGATCAGACCTGGACGATCTCTATTTCCGGCGAAGAATGGTTCCATATGAAAATTGTGACGGACGAAGAAATCAATAAGATGACAAAATCCGCTACTACCTATGCATTCTATGATCCGGACAACAACCTGCTTGGCTATGCACAGGAGCGCGTGACGACACCGGATCAGATGCCGGAAGCGTATTACATTATTTTTCTCGATGCAGATCTGAACGAAAAACCATATTACGCATCAGAGGATGGACATACCATTTATACAGAGGGCGGAACGGTGATCGGTTCTGCGAAAAAAGAGATGGACTGGTCCGGTTCACAGTGCAATCTCTATGTGAACCTGGAGGATAACGGTACGCAGGTGATGGATTTCCAGGATAAATACGCCTTGCTCGATATGATGTACGATGAGGCAAATGAGTATTACAAAGATAACAAGTAAGGCGGAGGAAAAAGGCAGTTGAAAAAGAGAATATATACAGCCGCTGGTCTTTTTCTTGCCGCCGCTCTGGTGCTTGGCGGCTGCGGAAAAGAAAGAGTGCCGGAATCTGAGTTTGCAACTGCGGATGAGGCAAAAGAGGCGCTTACATCGGCAGAAACCATAGAAATCTACTTTGACCTGTATGGAAGTAAACGAAAGACGAAGATTGTGGCAGACGGAAAAGTGGCGGGCTATCTTCAGAAGAATACGGTCTATATCAACGAGGAGGAGTGGTTTTCGATTGACTATGTGGAGGATGAGCCCATCAATGACAGAGAAGGCTCCGGCACGACGTACGGCTATTACGACGCATCCGGTACGTGTCTTGGCTATGCGCAGGAGCAGTATGTGGATACCTCCTATGGAAAAGATACAAGACTGATTTTCCTTGATGTAGATGAAACGCCGCTCGATTACCAGAGTTCGAGAAGCGGCAGGATTCTGTATGATGAAAATGACGAGGAGATCGGCAGCGGAAAGATCGGGCGATCAGGGGTCAGTCTTCTTGACCAGTGGTACACGAATCTTTACTGTGCCGTCTTTAAGACCGAGACGGACGGCACGCGGCAGATTGATTTCATGGACCGGATGGCGATGCTGTGGCGTCTGGAGCGCGATTACCGCTCAATTGACGACAATCCTGTCAACACCGGCGTGCAGATTTATGAAACGGTTGCCGTTGTTTTTGTGCTGATCCTGTTGATTGGTTCGTCTTTCTCAAAATGGAGACAAAAAAAGAAAAATTAAAGGGAATGCTCGCTTCCTGGACGGCTGGTTTTGAGAAAAAACCACTGACAGGAAGGGGGCATTTTATACGCTTGTGAATCTTGCACAATTTCTGGTTTCATGCTAAAATTGTGCAGGTATGACGTTTGTTATACTTCTTATATTTATTCTTGAGAAAAGGTATGAAATACAAATGAACGATACAGAAACAAAAAACACAGCGGTAAAAGCGCCGGCACTGATGTCCACGCGGCCTGTGACAGCACAGGATGCGCTGGATCAGTGTGAGAAGCTTTCGCCTATGATGGTACATTATTGCCAGACGAAGACGGGCTTGACTGACCCGGCTAATACCATTTTGTTTTACCGCTTAGGTGATTTCTACGAAATGTTCTTCGAAGATGCCACCCTGGTATCCAAAGAACTTGAGCTTACGCTGACCGGAAAGGACTGCGGCATGGAGGAGCGCGCTCCGATGTGCGGTATCCCGTATCACGCTGCAGAAGGGTATATCAACCGTCTTGTAGAGAACGGCCATAAGGTTGCGATCTGCGAGCAGATGGAGGACCCAAAGCAGGCAAAGGGCATGGTAAAGCGCGAAGTCATCCGCGTTGTCACACCGGGTACGACGCTGATCCCGCAGGGACTTGATGAGACGAAGAACAACTACATCATGTCGATCGTCTGCATGGAGGGATGCTTCGGTATCTCTACGGCAGATATCTCCACCGGCCAGTGCCTCGTCACGGAAATGGACAAGCCTCGCCGCCTTGTGGATGAGATCACGAAGTTTATGCCGGCGGAAATCATCTGCAATCAGTCGTTCCTGCTCTGCGGGATCGATGTGGAGGATCTCCGGACCCGCCTTCATATCTGCGTGAATGCATTGGAAGACTGGTATTTCGACGATGATATCTGCCGCCGTACGCTGCAGGAACAGTTCCATGCTGCTACGATGGAAGGCCTTGGCATCGCCGATTACAACTGCGGAACAATTGCAGCCGGTGCGCTGTTCCAGTATCTGCACGAGACACAGAAATCGGATCTGTCTCACATGAACTCGATTACACCGTATGTGACGGACAAATATATGCTGATCGACAGCTCCAGCCGCCGGAATCTGGAACTGGTGGAAACGCTGCGGGAGAAGCAGAAACGCGGCTCCCTCCTCTGGGTTCTCGACAAAACCCGCACGGCGATGGGCGCGCGTCTTCTGCGAAGCTACGTGGAGCAGCCATTGATCGACGAGGATGAAATCAATGCAAGACTCGATGCTGTAGAGGCTCTAACGGGGCAGGCGATGCTCCGCGAGGAAATCCGTGAATACCTCCGTCCGGTTTATGACCTTGAGCGTCTCGTCGGAAGAATCAGCTACCAGTCCGCGAATCCGCGTGACCTGATCGCCTTTAAATCGTCGCTGCAGATGCTGCCTTACATCAAGCAGCTCTTAAACTCGTTTGACGGCGGCGCTTTGGCGCAGATTCAGGAGGATCTCGACCCGCTGGAAGACCTCTATCAGCTTGTCGATGCGGCAATCGTGGATGATCCACCGTATCTGATGCGCGACGGCGGTATGATCAAAGACGGCTACAACGAGATGGTCGATAATTACCGCCATGCAAAGACAGAAGGAAAGCAGTGGCTGAGTGAACTTGAGGCGAGTGAGCGGGAGAAAACCGGTATCAAAAACATGAAGGTCAAGTACAACAAGGTATTTGGCTATTATCTGGAAGTTACGAACTCGTTTAAAGACCTTGTACCGGATTACTATACCAGAAAACAGACGCTGACGAACGCCGAGCGCTACATCACACCGCGTCTGAAGGAGTTGGAAGATACGATTCTTGGCGCAGAGGACAAGCTGTACGCTCTGGAATATGATCTTTTCTGTACGGTGCGCGATACGGTTGCCGGTGAGGCGGAGCGGATTCAGCGCACGGCGCAGGCTCTGGCACGGCTCGATGTGTATGCATCACTTTCCTACGTTGCCGAGCACAATCACTATGTGCGTCCGAAGCTGAACAGCCGAGGAAAGATTGATATCAAGGATGGCCGTCACCCAGTGGTCGAGAAGATGATTCCAAACGATATGTTTATCGCAAACGATACCCTGCTTGACAACGGTGACCACCGCGTTTCCGTCATCACCGGACCGAACATGGCCGGTAAATCGACGTATATGCGCCAGACGGCCCTCATTGTGCTGATGGCACAGATCGGTTCGTTTGTTCCGGCTTCGAAGGCAAACATCGGTATTGTGGACCGGATCTTTACCCGTGTCGGCGCATCCGATGACCTGGCAAGCGGCCAGAGTACGTTTATGGTTGAGATGACGGAGGTGGCGAATATTCTTCGGAATGCAACCTCGAACAGTCTGCTGATTCTCGATGAGATCGGAAGAGGAACGAGTACGTTCGACGGTCTTTCGATCGCCTGGGCGGTGATTGAGCATGTGGCGAATCCGAAGCTGCTCGGCGCAAAGACACTGTTCGCTACGCATTACCATGAGCTGACTGAGCTTGAAGGAAAGCTTCCGGGCGTGCACAACTACTGTATTGCCGTCAAGGAAAAGGGCGACGATATCGTATTCCTGCGTAAAATTGTACAGGGCGGCGCAGATAAGAGCTACGGTATCCAGGTAGCGCGTCTTGCGGGAGTGCCGGAGTCAGTGCTCTCCCGGGCGCAGGAGCTGGTGGAGCAGCTGAGCGATGCCGATATCACTGCTGCGGTCAAGGATCTGACCATGCAGAAGAAACCGAAGGCAAAGCCGGTTCACTACGACGAGGTCGATATGGCACAGATGTCGCTGTTCGATACGGTGCAGGACGATGATATCATCAAAGAGCTCTCGGAGCTTGATATCTCGAATATGACACCGATGGATGCTTTAAATACCCTGTACCGTTTCCAGGGAAAGGTGAAAAACCGCTGGAAATAGGGGAATACTGGATCAGAACATAAGTTAGAATCAATCCGAAACAGAAAGGAACAACATGGCTACCATAGCAGTACTGGATCAGAATACGATCGATAAAATTGCGGCCGGTGAGGTCGTGGAACGGCCGGCTTCCGTGGTAAAGGAGCTGGTGGAAAATGCAATGGACGCCGGTGCGACGGCGATCACCGTGGAAATCCGCGACGGCGGTATCTCGCTGGTGCGGATCACGGACAATGGAAGCGGCATTCCGGCCGAACAGGTGCCGCTCGCTTTTCTGCGCCACGCGACGAGCAAGATCCGTTCCGTGGAAGAACTCGTGCAGATTGCATCTCTTGGCTTCCGCGGCGAGGCGCTCTCGAGTATCTCGGCGGTTGCGCAGATCGAGATGATTACGAAAACGCCGGATGCGCTGACGGGAACGCGGTATGTGATTGAGGGCGGCGCGGAGAAGGCCAATGAGGAGGTCGGTGCCCCGACCGGAACAACCTTTCTGGTCCGGAATCTTTTTTACAACACGCCGGCTCGTCAGAAATTCTTAAAAACGCCGGTTACGGAGGCGAATGCGGTGACTTCCGTTGTGGAGCAGCTTGCGCTGTCGCATCCGGGGATTTCGTTTAAATATATGGTGAATTCACAGGTGAAGCTCCATACGAGCGGCAACCGGAATTTAAAAGAACTGGTCTATAATATTTACGGCCGCGACATTGCGCGGGAGCTGATCGAGATTCACTCGGAAAGCCCGCTGATGACGATCGACGGCTTTATCGGAAAACCGGTGATCTCGAGGGGAAACCGGAATTTTGAAAATTATTACGTGAATGGACGGTATGTGCGGAGCAAGCTGCTCGCCCGTGCGATTGAGGACGGATATCAAACATCGATGATGCAGCATAAATATCCGTTTACGCTGTTCTATGTCCAGATGGATGGAGAGGCGGTGGATGTCAATGTGCATCCGACGAAGATGGAACTTCGTTTTTCTCATCAGGAGGAGATTTACCGTCAGATGCGCGATATGATCTCAGGTGCGCTGAATCACAGGGAGCAGATTGTGAATGTTTCGCTTTCTTCCGACAGGGAACGGAAAGCAGAGGAAAAAGCGGCACGGAAAGAACAGATTGTTGTTCCGGAACCGTTCGAGCAGAAACGGCAGGTAAAAGAAGGCTTTGCACGGCAGTCCCTTCCGGTGGAGCCGGTTTCCAGCCAGAGCAGAAGAATGCCAATTTTCCCGGAGGTGGAACGAAATGGATACCGCGCAGCGAAAACGTATGTGCCGGTTCAGCAGATGACGGGAATGACGCGGGAAGAGGAAGAACTGTTTGAGCCGGGTGCAGGAAACGTGCCAAAGACGGCAGACCTCTCAAACGCGGACGCAATACAGCATCAGCAGGAGCCAGATGCAGCTCCAACGGTATCTTCCATGCCGGAAGAATCCTCATCTGCATCTGCTTCGCCTGAGCCAGAAGGCCAGATGCAGCTCTTTGATGAGCAGTTTCTTACCCCGGAGGCAGAGAAATCGCACCGCATCATCGGCCAGGTTTTCGATACGTACTGGCTGATTCAGTACGGCGAGAATCTCTACATCATCGATCAGCATGCCGCGCACGAAAAGGTACTGTTCGAGCGGATGATGAAAAATTACCGGGAAAAGAACGTCACCTCCCAGATGGTGAGTCCTCCGCTGATCGTCTCCTTAACGCCGCAGGAAGCAGATCTTGTGACCCGTTACATGGACGTTTTCCAGTCCTTCGGCTACGAAATTTCCCCGTTCGGCGGAAAAGACTATGCGATCAACGCCGTGCCGCACAACCTGTACGGTATTGCGACGGAGGAGCTGTTTATCGAGATTCTCGACAATCTTGAGGAGGTCCGCGAAAAGCCGCTGGAGATTTTAAAAGACCGTCTGGCGACGATGTCGTGCAAGGCCGCCGTAAAGGGCAACAATCATCTTTCCTATGCAGAGGCGGAGCAGCTCATTGCCGAGCTTTTGACGCTCGAAGATCCGTATCACTGCCCGCACGGCCGGCCGACGATCATTTCCCTCTCGAAACGGGAACTGGAAAAGAAATTTAAGAGAATTGTGTAGGTGATTTTTTTGAAAAAACCTTTGATTATCCTGACCGGTCCGACCGCTGTCGGTAAGACGAAGCTGTCGATTTCGCTTGCCCAAGCGGTGAATGGGGCCATTATCTCCGCGGATTCCATGCAGGTCTACCGCCATATGGATATCGGATCTGCCAAAATCCGCCCGGAGGAGATGTGCGGCGTTCCGCATTATCTGATCGATGTGCTCGATCCTTCCGAAGAGTTTCACGTCGTGAAGTTTGTGGAACTGGCGCATGAAGCGATGGAAAAAATATACGCCGCCGGACAGATTCCGATCGTGACGGGCGGCACCGGCTTTTATATCCAGGCGCTTTTAAAAGAAGTTGATTTTACGGAATCGCACGGTGAACTGCCGATCCGGAAACAGCTGGAAGAAAAAGCAGCAACGGAGGAAGGCGCGGCAGAACTGTACCGGGAACTTTCCGAGGTTGATCCTGCTTCCGCGGAGACGATTCACCCGAATAATGTAAAACGTGTAATCCGGGCGCTGGAATATTATCACGAGACAGGACAGAAGATTTCGGAGCACAACGAGGAGCAGAAGCAGAAGGAATCTCCGTACTGTTCTGCTTATTTTGTGCTGAACGACGAACGTTCGATTCTGTATGACCGCATTGACAGGCGCGTCGATCAGATGATCTGCGACGGACTGGTTGATGAAGTTTTCCGTTTGAAAGAAATGGGATACACAAGAGATCTTGTCTCCATGCAGGGACTGGGCTACAAAGAACTGTTCCCGTATCTTGCGGGCGAATGCACGCTGGAGGAGGCCGTCTATATCATCAAGCGGGACACCCGTCATTTTGCCAAACGGCAGCTGACCTGGTTCCGACGGGAAAAGGATGTGATCTGGCTGAACAAGCCGGATTTTGACTACGACGAAGAAAAAATATTATCATATATGCTGGATCGCTGGAACGAAATCGTTTCGGCCGATGCAAAGGAAGAAGGAGAACAATCATGTTGACAGAAAAAGCTGCTATGTACAGCACACTTGGCATTTCCAAAGAGGTTTTCGCATTTGGAACGAAAATTGAGGAAGAATTAAAAGAGCGTTTTGCAAAAATTGATGAAATCGCAGAATACAACCAGTTAAAGGTCATCCACGCCATGCAGGCAAGCAAGGTCAGCGAGGCATGCTTATATGGAACCACAGGATACGGATACAATGACCTGGGACGTGATACGCTGGAGCAGGTCTATGCAACGTGCTTCGGCACTGAGGATGCACTGGTACGCCCGCAGATCGCCTGCGGAACCCATGCGCTTGCAACGGCGCTTTCCGGAAATCTCCGCCCGGGCGACGAACTGCTTTCTCCTGTTGGAAAACCGTACGACACCCTTGAGGAAGTGATCGGCATCCGCCCGTCCGTCGGATCTCTTGCGGAATATGGCGTAACTTACCGCCAGGTAGATTTAAAAGAGGACGGCTCTTTCGATTACGAAGGAATCAAAAATGCCATCAACAAAAAGACAAAGATGGTGACGATTCAGAGGTCGAAAGGATATCAGACCAGACCGACGCTTTCTGTTACCCGCATCGGTGAACTGATTGCATTTATTAAAAATATCAAACCAGATGTCATCTGTATGGTCGATAACTGCTACGGCGAGTTCGTGGAGACGATCGAACCGACCAATGTCGGTGCAGATCTGATGGTCGGATCCCTGATCAAAAACCCGGGCGGCGGACTGGCTCCGGCCGGCGGTTACATTGTTGGAAAGAAAAAGTACGTGGAAAATGCAGCATACCGTCTGCTCTCCCCGGGACTTGGAAAAGAGGTTGGCGCAACACTCGGTGTGAACGGTTCCTTCTACCAGGGATTCTTCCTGGCACCGACCGTTACCGCAGCGGCATTAAAAGGTGCTGTCTTTGCTGCAAATGTTTATGAGAAACTGGGATTTGCCGTTGTTCCAAACGGAACCGAGAGCCGTCACGACATCATTCAGGCGGTAACCTTTGGAAAACCGGAAGGCGTCATCGCATTCTGCCAGGGTATCCAGGCAGCTGCCCCGGTCGACAGCTTCGTTTCCCCGGAACCTTGGGATATGCCAGGTTACGACAGCCCAGTTATCATGGCAGCTGGCGCTTTCGTGCAGGGCTCTTCCATTGAACTTTCTGCCGATGGCCCGATCAAACCGCCGTACGCTGTCTATTTTCAGGGTGGGATTACGTGGCAGCACGCAAAATTCGGTATTCTGATGAGTCTTCAGAAACTCGTCGATGCCGGTATGGTGACATTATAATGGCAAAAAATGTGGTAATTATCGGCGGCGGCGCGAGCGGACTGATGGCGGCAATTTGGGCCTCACGTCTCGGTGCCGCGGTCACCGTTCTGGAAAAGAACGATAAACCGGGCAGAAAGCTTCTTGCGACCGGAAACGGACGGTGTAATTTTACCAATCGTTATCAGGATGCATCGTGCTACCGCACGGGAAATCAGGAGCGTGCATCACGGGTTCTCGAACAGTTTACCGAACAGGACACCGAACAGTTTTTTGAACAGCTCGGCATCCGCATCCGGAGCCGTGAAGGCTGGCTTTATCCGGCCAGCGAGCAGGCACAGTCCGTTCTTGAGCTGCTGATTTTGGAAGCCAGATTCCGAAAGGTAAAAATCAAGACACGGGAAACGGCTGTTGCAGTGGAAAAAGCCGAAAATGGTTATCTGGTGCGCACCGAAGGATGGCAGTACCCGGCTGACAGCGTCATCATCTGCTGCGGAAGCTGTGCTTCCCAGATCGCCGGTTCCGACGGAGATACACTTCGATTTGCCGATCAGCTTCAGCTCGCTTCGATTCCGTTTTTCCCGGCCCTCTGCCCGCTCCGCTGCAAAGGAAACCAGTTTTCCTCCTGGGCGGGTGTTCGGGTGCGCGCGAAGATTACGCTTCTGGTTGAAAATCAGGAGATTCTGACGGAACAGGGAGAGCTGCAGCTTACCGACTACGGTGTCTCCGGCATCCCGGTATTCCAGATTTCCCGGTTCGCTGTGCGCGCCTGCATGCAGAAAAAACGCGTTGAACTTCTCGTAGACTTCTTTCCGGAACTGACGGAATCGGAGCTTACTGCAGAACTTGTCAGACGGCAGGAAATCTGCCCGTATAAAGCGCCAAAAGAGCTTCTGATCGGTCTTCTTCCAGAAAAACTCATTCCGGTTCTGATCGGAAAGAAAAAGACTCCGGAAGAAATGGCAGGCGCCATCAAATCATATCGTTTACAGATCACCGGCCAGACCGACTTTGGAAAAGCCCAGGTGTGTGCGGGCGGCATCACGCTCGACCAGCTTACGGATTCTCTGGAATCGGTACAGCACCCTGGTATTTTCTTTGCGGGAGAAGCCCTGGACGTCGACGGCGTCTGCGGCGGCTACAATCTCCAGTGGGCCTGGTCCAGCGGAAGTGCAGCCGGAAGAGCTGCAGCAGGAGAACATGCATGATTCGGATACAGCAATTAAAGCTTCCAGTCACCCACACACAGGAGGAACTGGAACAGAAAATAAGAAAAACACTGAAAATCGGAAAACACGATCTGCAGGAAATTGAGCTCTTACGCCGCTCAATTGATGCCAGAAAGAAATCCGAATTAAAATACGTTTATCAGCTTGATGTAAAAGTAAAAGATGAGAATGCCGTACTGCGGAAGGCGAAAAATAACCAGATCGTAAAAGCGGAGAAAAAGCCACATGTGTTCCCAAAATCTGGAGAACAGACTCTTGTTCACCGGCCGGTTATTATCGGAAGCGGTCCGGCAGGACTTTTTTGTGCCTATGTTCTCGCAAAGCATGGCTACCGTCCGCTCGTTCTGGAGCGCGGCGAATCTGCAGAACAGAGAAAGAAAAGTGTCGATGCGTTCTGGAAAACCGGCGTTCTGAACCCGGAATCGAACGTACAGTTCGGAGAGGGCGGCGCCGGTACGTTTTCGGATGGAAAATTAAACACTTCGGTGAAGGATCCATCCGGCAGAAACCGTGAGGTACTCCGGATCTTCACGGAATGCGGGGCACCGGAAGAAATTCTGTACGATCAGAAACCGCACCTTGGCACCGATCAGCTCATCGGAATTGTGACAACAATGCGGAAAAAGATCGAGGCATGGGGCGGAGAAGTCCGTTTCGGAGCAAAAGTGACGGACTTTGGGATTGAAAACGGCAGACTCACTTCTGTAACCGTCAATGAAACCGAGAAGATTGCCGCGGAGACTGCAGTCCTTGCGATCGGCCACTCTGCACGCGATACCTTCTTTAAACTCTGCGAAAATAAGATCTCCATGGAAGCAAAATCCTTCGCTGTCGGCGTCCGCATTGAGCATCCGCAGAAGATGATCACGGAGGATCAGTACGGACCGGAGGCACCGGATTTCCTTGGGGCAGCACCGTATAAGCTCACCAATCAGTGTGAAAACGGAAGAGGTGTGTACTCATTCTGCATGTGTCCCGGCGGCTATGTTGTCAACGCATCCTCGGAAGCGGAACGCACCTGCGTCAACGGTATGAGTTATTCTGACCGGGAAGGTAAAAATGCGAACAGCGCTATGATTGTCACCGTAACACCGGAAGACTACCGCCCGTACCATGTAGAGGGAACGCCGGACGTACTCGATGGTGTGGCATTCCAGAGAGCGCTTGAACACGCTGCGTGGGAAGCCGGAAAAGGCAAAGTTCCGGTGCAGCTTTTTGGTGATTTCTGTGAAAACAGAGTTTCTACAGCACTTGGAGAGGTAACCCCTTCCATCTGCGGAGAATGGACTTTCGCCAATCTGCGGGAAGTTCTTCCGACGTTTATCGGAGACTCCCTTGTGGAAGGCATTCGTGCATCTGAGCGGAAAATCCACGGCTTTTCCCGTCCGGACGCCGTTCTTTCCGGCGTGGAAGCGCGTACCTCGTCACCGGTCCGCATTGTAAGAAATGAAACGCTCGAAAGTCCGTCGCTTACCGGTCTTTACCCGTGCGGAGAGGGCGCAGGCTATGCGGGAGGCATCACTTCCGCAGCCATGGACGGATTAAAAACGGCAGAGGAAATTGCAAAAAAATATATGAATTTTTCATAATTCCTATACATCTGCGGAAAGTTGTGCTAGAATGATGGGTGATTCAAACCAATGTATTCCATGAAAATTCCCGGAAGAGTGGTGGGAGGAATACATGAGAAAAAATGGATTACGAAACCTGCCGACGATGGAACAGCCATATGAAAAATGCCTGGAAAACGGCCCGGAAAGCCTTTCCGACGCGGAGCTTCTGGCTGTCATTTTACGATGTGGGGCAAGGGGAAAAACATCCCTGGAGCTCGCAAGAGAAATTCTTTCCCTTCCCGGAAAAGAGGAGGGCCTGTTAGGACTCTATCACTGTACAAGACAGGAACTTCTGCAGATCCGCGGAGTCGGGGAAGTAAAAGCGATCCAGCTCCAGTGCATCGGTGAGCTTTCCAAACGAATGGCCGCGGCCGGAGCAAGAAAAGGTCTCTGCTTTCATGATCCGGCTTCCATTGCGGATTATTACATGGAACGTCTCCGCCACGAGGATCAGGAGGTTCTTCTCTGCATGATGCTGGACACAAAAAATCAGCTTCTCGGAGAAAAGGAAATCACAAGAGGAACGGTCAATGCGACGATGATTTCGCCGCGGGAGCTTTTTCTTGCGGCACTGCAGTTCCGTGCGGTTCATATTCTGCTGGTTCACAACCATCCAAGCGGAATCCCGGAACCAAGCGGTGACGATATTACCGTGACACGGCAGATCCGGCGGGCGGGCGAAATGCTCGGCATTACCCTGCTGGATCACATTATTATCGGGGATCACTGTTATACCAGTATGCTGGAACAGGGAATCTGATCCCGAAAATCCGAGGCAGAAATGCCCAAAGGAAGGGAACAAGTTAAAGGAGCACGATGCAGATTCGAAATGTATACGGCATAGACCTTGGCACCAGTACCGTCAAAATCTATGACCTGAAGAAAGACACAATCACAAAAGAAAAAAATATGATTGCCATACGCAACCGCGAACAGGTGATTGCCGTTGGAAATTACGCATATGAAATGCACGAGAGAACGCCTTCCAATATCGAGGTAATTACCCCCATGAGCAACGGACGCATTGCGAATGTATTGATGGTAGAAGCCGTTTTGCACACGCTTCTCCATCGCTGTACGCGCCACATGGGATACCGCCCGGAGCTGTATTTTTCAGTTCCCTGCGATATGACAGAGATTGAACGGCGTTCTTATTATACGATTGCACATAAGGGAGCCTTAAAAAACTGCCGCATGTATCTTGTGGATAAACCAATCGCGGATGCGCTGGCACTTGGCATTCCGATCAACCGCACGAAGGGTTCCATGATTGTCAACATCGGAGCGCAGAGCACAGAGATTTCTGTTATCGCCAACGCGAGGGTTATTTTTTCCAGAATCATCCCGGTAGGCGGAAAACAGTTCAACGAATCGATATGCAATCTGAACCGCCGCAAAAACAATTTCCAGATTGGCTCCAAAACAGCCAAACGTGTCAAGATTGCGCTGGCGGATCTTGGAACAGACAAAAAAGAGGCGCGGAAGGTGCGCGGCGTAGATGGTGCATCCGGTCTTCCAATGGAAGGGATCATTACTTCTTCCCTCGTAAACGAAGCACTCCTTTCCGGTGTTAATGAGATCGGCGAGGAAATCAAGCATGCGCTGGAGCGTACACCGCCGCAGATCCACGATCATATCCAGAAAGAGGGTATTTACATCACCGGCGGAAGCACAAGGATTCCGAACATTGACCGCTATCTTTCGAGACAGCTCGGCTGTCCGGTGCAGCTTTCCCAGTATTATGACCTCTGTACCATCTGTGGGCTCAAGGAACTGATCACGCACGATGCGCTGCATCGCTGGGCTTACACGGTAAATAAAAAGAAGTAAATCTATCAAAAAGGACCCGCTATGAATAAGAAGAAAAAATTTCAGCTAAAAAGCAAACATTTACTTTTCATCATGACGTTCCTGTGTCTCTCCGGCATTTTAGGCAGTGCAGCAGACAAAATGCCGGTCACGCCGATCCGGGAAGCCGCAGGCTTTGTGATCATCCCGTTTCAGAACGGAATTAACCAGATCGGTGCGTATTTGACAGACTGTCTGACCGGTTTCCAGAACGTCAAAAAACTGTCTGCCGAGAAAGAGGAGCTTGAACAGAAGGTCACGGATCTGACTGAGGAAAACAATCAGCTTGTACAGGAGCAGCAGGAGCTGCAGCGTCTTCAGGAGCTGTATCAGCTGGACCAGTCCTACTCGGAATATGAAAAAGTAGCAGCACAGGTCATCTCAAAGGATCCGGGCAACTGGTATGATACCTTTGTCATCAACAAAGGATCAAATGACGGGATTCAGAAAGATATGAACGTTATTGCAGACGGCGGCCTTGTTGGACTTGTTGAGGAGGTAAGTTCCAATTCCGCTACTGTCCGCTCTATCATTGATGACTCCAGTTCCGTGAGCGCCATGACAGCATCTACCTCAGATACGTGTATTGTATCGGGTGATCTGCGCCTGATCAGCGACGGAAAGCTTGCCTTTTCCCAGCTGAATACAACCGACACGGTAGCTGAGGGCGAAAAGATTGTGACATCGAACATCAGTGATAAATACCTCCGCGGTATTCTGATCGGCTATGTCAGTGAAATCACCGAGGACTCCAATCACCTGACGAAAAAGGGATACATCATTCCTGTTGTGGATTTTCAACATATTCAGGAAGTTCTCGTGATCAAAGAATTAAAACAGCAGGGAGGAGAGTAAATGCGCAGAAAAATCACGCTTGCCTTTCTGATTCTGGCAGCTTTCCTGTTACAGACAACTGTATTTCAGTATTTTCAGATCGCGTCCGTAACGCCGAACCTTCTTCTGATTCTGACGTCCGCCTTTGGGCTGATGCGCGGAAAAAAAGAGGGACTGATGGTCGGATTTTTCAGCGGTCTGATGATTGATCTGTTCTACGGCAGCCTGTTTGGATTTTACGCACTGCTCTACATGTATATCGGTTATCTGAATGGCTTTTTCTGCAAAGTCTTCTATGACGATGATATTAAGGTACACATTGTACTGGTCGCTGCCAGCGATCTTGTCTACAGTCTGCTGATGTATGTGCTGCAGTTCCTGCTGCGCGTGCGCCTGCACTTTTTCGATTATCTGGCGCATATTATTCTGCCGGAAATGGTATACACGGTAGTGCTCTCCATTCTGCTTTACCGGCTTTTATTTATCATCAACCGTAAACTGACCGAAAATGAAATGGAAGGACAACAGTCGCCATGGCTAAGAAGATAAGAAAACTTTTCCGCAGACTCGGTGAAAACCGCACCCTATTGCTTGGTGTGGTTTTCCTTGCTATGTTTGCCGTCCTGATCGGAAGACTTTTTATCCTGCAGGTGGTGCATGGAGAAGAGTATGCGGATAATTTTGAACTGCAAATCACAAAAACCAGAACCCTTGATAGTACAAGAGGAAATATTTATGACCGGAACGGAAAACTGATCGCTGGAAATAAGGTTTCCTACTCCGTAACCATCGAGGATAACGGAACGTACAACACGACAAAAGAACGTATTCTCTCTCTGAACGCAGAACTCTATCGTCTCTGTAAGCTGATTCGTGCAAACGGAGACTCGATTGACACCAGCACCTTCCCGATTGAAGTGGATGAGAACGGTGCGTTTGTTTTTACAGGTGAAGAGGGAACGACCCGCGACCGTTTCCGTGCAGACATTTATGGACAGAAGAAAATCGACGATATGACGGCAGAACAGAAGAGTTCCAGTGCCGAAACGCTGATGACATTTCTTGCCGGACCGGACGGCTTTGGCCTGGATGCCTATTCTGACGATGAAAAATACGCATATTCTGCCAAAGATTTTGAAGAGTATGGTCTTCCATACCAGACAGACGAATCCGGAAATGCGGTCCTTTCTCTTTCCAATCAGGAGCGTCTGGAAATTCTGGTGATCCGCTATAAGATGAAACAGACGAATTATCAGAAGTATGTCCGCGTGACAGTTGCTTCCGGCGTCAGCAGCAATACAACTGCATCGATTGCAGAGAATGAAGATGTTCTGCAGGGTGTCAGCATTTCGGAAGATTCCGAGCGTGTATATTATGACGGAAAGTATTTTTCCTCTCTGATCGGTTATACGGGCCAGGCGTCCTCAGACGAGCTGACAGAACTGAATGAAGAGCTGAAGAGCCAGGGAAAAGAAGAAACGTATTCCACGGAATCCATCGTCGGAAAATCTGGTCTGGAACAGTATATGGAGACAATCCTTCAGGGAACCGACGGATCAGAAGAGATTATCGTTAATAACGTCGGAAAAGAGCTGGAAACGGTAGAAGGATCCCTGGTTGAGCCAAAACAGGGAAATAACGTCTATCTTTCGATTGATTATGACCTGCAGATTGCGGTATATAAAATTCTGGAACAGAGAATTGCCGGCATTCTGAAACAGTATCTGAGTGATGTAAAATCTGTTGATATCTCAACACTTGCCAATACGGATGCCGTTCCGATTCCAATTTATGATGTATACAATGCACTGATCGAAAACAGCACGATTGATATTTCCCATTTCTCGGCGGCGGATGCCACGGAGCGTGAGCAGCGGATCTATGCACTGTTCCAGCAGAAGCTCCAGCAGGTGCTTGCCGAGATTACGCAGGAACTGACCGTTGAAACAGCAACCGTTTACAACGACCTCAGCGATGAAATGCAGGAATATGAGACCTTCATCGTGGATAAGCTGCTTTCCAGTACGATGGGTATTCTTTCTTCAACAGCAATTGATGAGAAAGACGCCACCTATCAGGCATGGAATGACGGAACGATTTCTCTTCGTGATTATCTGACGTATGCGGCAAGCCAGAACTGGATTGATGTCTCAGCACTGACGCAGGATGATGCCTACCTGGATTCTCAGGAGGTTTATCAGAAGCTGACGGAGGTTATTCTGGACCGTCTGGCAAACAATACAACATTTGCAAAAAAGATGTATCACTATATGCTGCTGCAGGATATGCTCGATGGCTATGATATCTGCAATCTGATGTATGATCAGAACCTTCTGACGAAAGAGGATGACGATTATGCCGCTTATGTTGCAGGAAATATGACACCGTTCCAGCTTCTGTCCGATAAAATCGCCAAACTGGAAATCACCCCGGCACAGCTTGCACTCGATCCGTGTTCCGGTTCTGCTGTCATTACGGACCCGAATACCGGTGCTATTTTAGCCTGTGTTTCCTATCCTGGCTACGACAACAACCGCCTGGCAAACCAGATGGATACCGCATACTGGGCAAAATTGAATACCGATGAATCCAGCCCGCTGTACAACAAAGCAACCCAGCAGAAGACGGCTCCTGGTTCCACCTTTAAACCGCTGATGGCGGTTGCCGGATTAAGCGAAGGCATAATTACTCCGACCAGTACCATCAACTGCAACGGTCTGTTCGGGGAAGGACTTGTCAACGAATCTGACTATGTCCACTGCCATCAGTTGAGCGGCCACGGAGATCTGAACATTGTCGGTGCCATCCAGAACTCCTGCAACGTGTTCTTCTGTACGATTGGATATCGTCTGGGACTCGATGAGAACGGCACCTTTAAACAGAAGCGCTCTCTGGAAATGATCCAGAAATATGCCGATATGTTTAAGCTGGATGAAAAGACTGGAATCGAAATTTCGGAAACCGATCCGAATGTAACCGATTCCCTCCCGATCCCTTCCTCGATTGGTCAGGGTACCAACAACTATACGACGACACAGCTTGCACGCTATGTCACAACGATTGCAAATTCCGGTACGGTTTATAATCTTTCCCTTCTGCAGAAAGCAACGGATTCGGATGGCAATGACATCGATATGGGCGCAGATTTCGGCCCGACGGTAAATTCAGAAATGGATGTTGATTCCAACATCTGGGATCTGGTACACGAAGGCATGCGAAAAGTAATCAGCGTATCCAATGCGACCATTTTCCCGGAATCCTGGCCGGTAGAGCTTTCCGGAAAAACCGGTACCGCGCAGGAAGACCGTACACGTGCAAACCATGGACTGTTTATCGGCTTCTCTCACTATGAGAGCAGAGACGATATTGCTCTTGCCGTCCGCATTCCGTTTGGATATTCTTCTATGAACGCAGAGTTGGTAGCTAAGGATATCTTAGATTATTACTATGGCCTCTCAGACGATATTCTGTCCGGTCAGGCAAACTCCAACGGTGTTGCAAGCGTGAGAGCAGACTAAGGAATTTTTCCGGCAGAAACGAAGCCTGGGAAGAAAGCTGCAAAAGAGAAAGGATGCGTTTTTAAACAAAGGTTTGGACGCATCCTGCGGCATGAAAATGCAGAACAGTTTTCAACAAGGAGGTTCCAGATGAGTGAAGTCATTGTAATTACATCAGGAAAAGGCGGCGTCGGAAAGACGACAACCGCAGCAAATATCGGAATCGGGCTGGCACAGCTTGGAAAGAAAGTTGTGATGGTAGATACCGACATCGGTCTTCGAAACCTGGATGTCGTGCTCGGCCTTGAAAACCGGATTGTCTACAATCTTGTGGATGTTGTGGAGGGCAACTGCCGGATGAAGCAGGCGCTAATCCGCGACAAACGGTACGAGCAGCTCTACCTTCTCCCGTCTGCCCAGACGAGGGACAAGACAAGCGTAACGCCCGAGCAGATGAAAAAACTCTGCGATGAATTAAAACAGAGCTTTGATTTTGTTCTTCTTGACTGTCCGGCAGGCATTGAGCAGGGATTTGCAAATGCAGTTGCCGGTGCCAATAAGGCAATTGTTGTGACTACGCCGGAGGTTTCGGCCATCCGGGACGCGGACCGCATCATCGGCCTTCTGGAGGCGCAGGATCTGAGGGATATCTCTCTTGTCATCAATCGTATCCGGCCGGATATGGTAAAACGCGGTGAAATGATGTCGGTGGATGATGTACAGGAAATTCTTGCTGTTCCGCTGCTCGGCATTCTGCCCGATGATGAGCAGGTAGTAATCGCCACCAACCAGGGCGAAGCGATCGCTGGAAGCGGTTCCAAGGCAGGAGAAGCCTTTACGAATATCAGCCACAGGATCCTCGGGGAGAGTGTTCCATACTTGGATCTTGACAGCAAAAAGGGATTTTTCCGCCGCGTATTCGGGCGATAGGAGGGAACTGGTATGGGTTTATTTTCAGGCAGAAAGCCGCACTCCGGCCTCGTTGCAAAAGAACGTCTGTCCAATCTTTTAATGGCAGAACGTCTGAACTGTTCTCCGGCATCGCTTCAGATGCTGAAAAATGATCTTTCTGCTGCTGCAGGAAAATACCTTACCGTTGAGGCGGATGAAATTTCCGTCACCATTACACAAACAACCCCTGTCATACTGACAGCGAAAATACCATTGAAAAGAAACGAGGAGTATCATGTTAAGACGATATAAGCTGAAAAATTATAATTTCCGGCTGGTCATTCTTCTGATTGCCATCAGCATTATTGGTGTGCTTCTGATCGGAAGTGCAGACAGTGCAGACCAGAAAAAACAGGCCATCGGAGTCGTATTGGGCGTAGTCATCATGATTATTGTCTCTTTGCTTGACTATAGCTGGCTTCTGAATTTTTACTGGGTTCTTTACATCGGAAATCTGATGATGCTTGGCGTTCTTTATCTCGGCGGTTCTACCGCAAAAAACACGTTTGGTGCGACCCGTTGGATTCAGATCGGAAGCTTTCAGTTTCAGCCGACCGAGCTGTCAAAAATCTTTCTGATCATGTTTTTTGCGATGTTTCTGATGAAGCATGAAGAAGATCTGAATACGGCGAAAACCATTTTTACCGCGATCGGGCTTCTGATTCCGCCGCTCGTTATGATTTACCGTCAGCCGGATTTGAAAAATACGATTACGGTCATGGTTCTGTTCTGCTTTATGATGTATGTGGCGGGCTTAAGCTACAAAGTTATCGCCGTTGTTCTGGTTTCCGGTTCAGCACTGGTACTTGCGCTTCTGCTTGTCATTACGCAGGTGAATTTCCAGCTTCCGGCGGCTCTTGACAAGACGATTGGTTATCAGCTTGGGCGAATTCAGGACTGGTTAAGCGATGATGCCGACAACGCCGACGGCCGTCTCCAGCAGCAGAATTCCATTACAGCCATCGGTTCCGGAAAGCTGACCGGAAAAGGACTCAACAACAATAAAGTTTCTTCCGCAAATAAGGGAAATTTCGTTTCCCAGAACCATAATGACTTTATTTTTGCAGTGGCAGGAGAGGAACTTGGTTTCTTTGGATGCTGCGGAATCATCCTGCTCCTGTTCCTGATTCTCGTCGAATGCATCCGGACTTCCCGGAAAGCAAAAGATCTGTCAGGAACGTTGATCTGCTGCGGTATGGCAGGACTCATTGCCTTTCAGAGCTTTCTGAATATCAGTGTTGCAACCGGAATCCTGCCGAACACCGGTACACCGCTTCCGTTCGTCAGCTATGGACTGACCTCCCTTGTAACACTTTACATCGGAATGGGGCTTGTCCTGAATGTCGGACTGCAGAACCGGGATTTTGTAACCAGAAACTATGAATTACTAAGGAGGAAAACCATCAATGAACATCGGATTGATCGCGCATGATGCAAAAAAAACGCTGCTTCAGAACTTGTGTATCGCCTACCGCTCGGTACTTGCCAAGCATACTCTTTACGCAACCGGAACTTCCGGCCGTCTGGTAGAAGAGGCAACCGGACTTAACGTCCGCAAATATCTGGCTGGACACGTTGGAGGCGTTCAGCAGATGGGTTCTCAGATTGAACAGAATGATCTGGATCTTGTGATTTTCCTGCGGGATCCGGAACAGCCGAAACAGCATGAGCCGGATGTCCATCGGATTATCCGTCTCTGCGACGTACACAGCATTCCGCTTGCCACCAATCTTGCAACGGCAGAAATGCTGATCAAATCATTAGACAGAGGAGAAATGGACTGGCGTGAAATCTACCGGAGAAACGACTAATACTACAGAAAAAGAACAGAAACTGCCTGTAACGGAGAAAAACGGGACTGCTCCGGAAAAAACCGAACATATTTTAAACCGCCTGATCATCGGCGCGGGTGTCTGTGTTGCTGTTATTGCGGTTCTGATCGGTGTGAAACTGTACCGTCAGGACCGCCAGATGGACATTACAGAGCCGTTTGCGCGAAGTATGGTGCTCGCCTCCGATCCGCTTTCGGCAGAAAAACGGTTTCAGGCTGAAACGCTCTCTGCCGATCTCTGTGTCGGTGAGACGAGCGTACCGCTGAATGATATCTCGTTTTCTTCACAGGTAAAGGCCGGACTGTTTGATCTGGATCACAAAAAAGTATTGTTCGCGCAGAATATGTATGATCAGGTCTACCCAGCCAGCATCACGAAGATCATGACGGCTCTCCTTGCCATGGAATACAACCAGCCGGATACGCAGGTAACGATCACGGAAGAGGATCTTGCGCTGGAAGATGGATCCCAGATGAGTGGACTGGCCGTGGGCGATACGGTAACGATGGATCAGCTTTTCCATGCATTGTTGATTTATTCTGCCAACGATGCTGCTATGGCGATTGCCCGCCAGGTAGGCGGAAGTGTAGAGAATTTCGTTCAGATGATGAATGATAAGGCAGCTTCCCTTGCCATGACCGGTACGCATTTTGCAAACCCGCACGGTCTTCACGATGAGAATCATTACACTACTGCATATGATGTTTATCTGATGCTGTATGCTGCCTATCAGCATACGGAATTCCAGAATACGATGTCAATGTCTTCCTACACGCTGAACATAACGCATGCGGACGGTACGGCGGGAACGATCTATTTAAGCTCCACGGACAAATATCTGACCGGAGAGAAAAACGCACCGGAAAATGTGACGGTGCTCGGCGGAAAAACCGGAACGACCGATGAGGCCGGTTCCTGCCTGGCACTGGTATCCCAGAATGCATACGGAGAACCGTTTATCTCTGTCATTCTTCATGCATCAACAAAAGTGGAACTGTACGAGGACATGAACACTCTTCTTTCCAATATCAACTCCTGACGTAATCTTTTTGCAATCCCCCGGACGGCGTTTTTTCTGCCTATCCGGGAGATTGTCGTATCCGTTTAGAAAAACAGAGCTCCTTTCCCTGCGAATTAGAAGATTTTTCAGAATTTTTTCATTTTACCATTGAAAACGTTGGTGAATTGTACTATAATTAAACCATGAACTTAAAGGTTTTTGGTGAAAATATCTTATTCTAATCTAAGGAGGAAACTGCTATGGTTCAATTAATTGTAGGCAAGAAGGGAAAAGGCAAAACAAAACAGCTGTTAGACAAAGTAAATGCAGAGGTAAAAACCGCAAACGGAAATATCGTGTATATTGACAAGAGCACAAAGCACATGTTTGAATTAAACAACAAAGTACGTCTGATTTCCGCAACCGACTATCCTCTGAAAAACAGTGATGAATTTATCGGATTTATCTGCGGTATCGTTTCTCAGGACCACGATCTCGCAAGCGTTTATCTCGACAGCTTCCTGAAAGTAGCAAAACTGGAAGGAGAGGACATCACAGATTGTGTTGAACAGCTGGAAGGCATTGGCAAGCAGTATAACATTACCTTCGTATTAAGTGTCTCCATGGATAAGGAAGAGCTTCCGGAAGGCATGCAGGATAAGATTATCGTTGCACTGTAACCGAAACTGTATTATAATAATTGCATAGCGACAAAACCAAAGGACGGCGCTTACGGCACCGTCCTTTTAGCGCATGGATTAAACAATAAAAGGAGCATACATTTTGTCTAAGCAGAAAAAGAACAGCCGCCGGCATTCGAGAATCCGTTTCCCTTTTCCGGCGTTGAATATTGGAAATATCATCTTTGGAGCCCTTTTTTTCTATATGGCAGTTTCACTTTTCTTTTACCTGACCGCCGATCATATCAAATCTTTTCAGGTTGTGCAGGGAACTTTATCCCGGAATGATACCTATACCGCATTCGCCATGCGGACAGAGAGTGTGCAGCTTTCCTCCGGCAGCGGATATGTTCAGTTCTATACCCCAAATGCATCGAAAATCAGCCGCGGAAGCGCTGTTTATGGGATTTCCGCAACAGAAAATGCCGATACCTCTGGTATTTCGGCAGATGCGGCAACGAGAACGTCGCTTCGTTCCTCGCTCGCACGTTTTTCTTCTGATTATGATTCCAGTTCCTTTTCCGGCATTTATCAGCTGAAAACAGAACTTTCCGCAAAGCTGCTTGCCGCTGCCGCTGAAAACGGAGATTCCTCATTACAGACGATATTTTATGCAGATCAGGACGGTGTTGTCGTCTACGGCAGTGATGGATATGAAAGCTATACGGAGGACAGCCTTACGCCGGAGCTTTTCTCTACGAAAGCCTCTGTGGTTTCCTTTGATTCCGGCGCGCAGACGGAGCCTGGAAATGCAGTATACCGTCTGGTGACAGATGAGCAGTGGGAAATTGCCGTTCCGGTGACGAATAAGCAGGTCGTTACACTTTCCAATTTCAGTACGATAAAAGTTAAATTTCTGAAAGACGGAAAAACACAGACGGGAACACTGAACCTAAAGTCCATTAACGATCAGAACTATGCTGTCATTTCGTTTACAAGCGGGATGATCCGTTATGCGGAAGACCGTTTTCTTTCAATAGAGCTGGTCACAAACAATGGAAGCGGACTGAAAATTCCAAATACTGCCATCACGGAAAAAGATTTCTATAAAATCCCGGCGCAGATGCTCGTACAGGGCGGAGACAGCAATTCTTCCGGTTTCCTGCGGGAAAAGACCGATAAAAAAGGAAATGTCATGCTGGATGATAACGGACAGCCGGTGACAGAATTTGTAAACGCCACGATCTATGAGCAGGTCAATGATGAAAATGATAATCCGGTCGAATATTACGTCGACATGGCCGCTTTTAATGATGGAGATATACTTCGTGCACAGGATTCCGCCACAACGTATCAGATTGGAGAAACGGTTCCGCTGCAGGGTGTTTACTGCATCAACAAAGGATATGCTGTATTCCGCAAAATTCAGATCGTCGATCAGAATGCGGAGTATTCTATCATAAAAAAACAAACGCAATACGGCATTTCGCAGTATGATTATATTGTGGAAAATGCATCCACCGTCAGTGAAGAAGATATTGTGCATTAAATACTGGAGGTTAGAAAGATATGCTGAAAGAGAACTATGAAGAAGTCCAGAAGAAAATTACAGAAGCCTGCAAAAGAGCCGGACGGAACCGGGAGGAAGTTACCCTGATTGCGGTCAGCAAGACAAAACCGGTCGAAATGCTTTCCGAAATCTATGATCTTGGCGAACGCAATTTCGGTGAAAACAAAGTGCAGGAGCTGACAGAAAAAGAGGAAGTGCTGCCAAAGGATATCCACTGGCACATGATCGGTCATCTGCAGCGGAATAAAGTAAAATACATTGCAGGAAAAGTTGCCCTGATTCATTCTGTCGATTCTCTTCGTCTGGCAAAAACGATCAGTGAGGAAGCGGTAAAGCACAACTGCGAAATCCCGATCCTGATCGAGGTAAACGTTGCCGGCGAGGAAAGCAAGTTTGGTGTCTCCGTAGAGGAAACCCTTCCATTGATTGAAGAAATCGCAAAACTTCCGGCAATTCATGTGGAGGGACTTATGACCATTGCACCGTATGTGGAAGATCCAGAAGAAAATCGTCCGGTTTTTCGCAAATTAAAGGAATTAAGTGTTGACATTGCCGCCAAAAACATTAATAATGTACGTATGGCCATTTTGAGCATGGGCATGACCGGCGATTACGAAGTAGCAGTAGAAGAAGGCGCCACTTTAGTACGGGTTGGAACCGGAGTCTTTGGCGAACGGGATTACAGTAAAAGATAACAGGAAGCCTTTCCAAGAAGAGTGACCCCGCGCATTCTGCACGGCTGTCTGGCCAAATGCCACAGGACTAAAAATAGGAGAGTATAAGAATGAGTGTTTTAGACAAATTTCTGGATGCCATCCGGCTGAACGACGATTACGAGGAAGAGGATGCTGATTCGGATAGCTTCTTCGATGAAGAAGACGATGATATAGAAGAAAAACCAAAGAAACGTTTCTTCCGTAAACTGGAGAACGAGGATGAGGACGAAGAGGAAGAGCTGCAGGCGAAACCGGTTCACACTGCACCGCGTAAACAGCCGGCGCCAAAGACCACCGCTTCAAGCCAGGCTGCTGCTGCACGAGCTCCAAAGCCAGCTGCCCCGGTTTCCTCGAAAGTTACTCCAATGAGAAAGAAAGCAGGTGCATTAAATATGGAAGTATGCGTCATCAAACCGGCTTCCATGGAGGATACCCGTGAAATCGCGGATACGCTTCTGGCCGGATGTACCGTTGTCCTTAACTTAGAAGGCATTGATGTGGATATTGCCCAGAGAATCATTGATTTCTGCTGTGGTGCATGCTACTGCATGAGCGGAAGTCTGCAGAAAGTTTCCAGCTATATTTTCATCCTGACACCGTCCAGTGTAGAAATTTCCGGCGACATCCAGGATATCTTAAGCGGAGCTTTTGATCTTCCAAATATCCGTACCGATTATTAAAGAAAATTATCTTTGCAGTAAATTAAAATGGATCCACTGGATCAATTATTGATTTACTTAGTAACAAAGGAAAAGCATCAGATGCAGGATTCTGATGCTTTTTTCATGAAAGAACATACAGGAGGCATAATTTATGAAAA
Source organism: Blautia sp. AF32-4BH (assembly GCF_003460565.1). Taxonomy (NCBI): domain Bacteria; kingdom Bacillati; phylum Bacillota; class Clostridia; order Lachnospirales; family Lachnospiraceae; genus Blautia; species Blautia sp. AF32-4BH. Next base: position 62,591 of record NZ_QTVL01000009.1, read on the forward strand.
CACTTACCGTTAAAAGAGAAGGCACATCTACTGAATTTTCTTATGAAATTGTCTGGGACGGCAGCTACGAACGCCTCGCCGGCTGTGTGGAGAACTTAAAACTCCCTGCAAAAAAGGCCTGCATTGTCACAGACAGCACGGTTTCAGAACTGTATCTGGAAGAGGTAAAAAATGTACTGTCCCCGCTGTTTGAGACCGTAACCGCATTTGTTTTCCCGGCTGGTGAAGCAAGCAAAAATCTGGATACTGTCAAAGATCTGTACACGCATCTGATTGAAAACCACTTTGAGAGAAAAGACATTTTATTCGCACTCGGCGGCGGTGTCGTTGGGGATCTGACCGGCTATGCGGCGGCAACGTATCTGCGCGGCATTGATTTCATCCAGCTTCCGACGACACTGCTTGCACAGGTAGATTCCAGCGTTGGAGGAAAAACGGGCGTCGATTTCGACCAGTACAAAAATATGGTCGGTGCATTCCATCATCCACGTCTTGTCTATATGAATATGGCAACCTTAAAATCCCTGAACGGCGATCAGTTTGCCTGCGGTATGGGAGAAGTCCTGAAAACAGGTCTGATCCGCGATGAAAAATTCTACATCTGGACCATCAATCACATGTCTGAGATCGAAGAGCGGATTGAGCCGGTATTAACGAAAATGATTCAGAAATGCTGCGATATCAAACGCCAGGTTGTAGAAAATGACCCAACAGAACAGGGAGAGCGTGCCGTTTTAAATCTTGGCCATACGATCGGCCATGCCATTGAAAAACTCAAAAACTTCGAACTGCTCCATGGCCAGTGCGTTGCACTTGGAACCGTTGCTGCTGCCTATATTTCCTACAAGAGAAGTTATCTCTCCGATGAAGAGTTTTACGAGATTCGTGATATGAACGTCGGTTTCTATCTGCCAATCACTGTGGACGGCCTGAAATCGGAAGATATTCTGGCTGCAACAAAATCGGACAAGAAAATGGAACAGGGTACGATCAAATTCATCCTTCTGGAGTCTGTCGGCCATGCTGTGGTGGACCGCACGGTTACAGATGAAGAAATGCTGGAAGCTATCAATTCTATTAATGGAGATCTGATCGATGAAGAGTAAAAAACTTTCTCCGCTGGCCGTTTATCTGGTTTGCGCGGCAGCGATTGTCCTTCTGCTTGCAGCAGATCAGTATACAAAATCACTGGCAGTGCAGTATCTGAAGGACCAGCCGTCGATCGAGCTCATTCCAGGGGTTTTGGAGCTGTTTTATCTGGAAAACCGCGGTATGGCATTCGGACTTCTGCAGGATCAGTACTGGCTGTTTGCTATGATGACGGTATTGTTTCTGATCGTCATGGTGATTGTCTTTTACAAGCTTCCAAAGACACGCCGCTTTTTACCGCTTTTTGCCGTGCTGACTGTTCTGACGGCTGGTGCGGTCGGAAATTTTTACGATCGTTTTCTGAATCACTATGTCGTTGATTTCATCTACGTTTCGCTGATCAACTTTCCGGTTTTTAACGTAGCTGATATTTATGTCACCGTATCGGTCGCTGTCTTTTTACTGCTGTATCTGTTGTACTACAAGGACGAAGACTTCGCATTTCTGCATAAAAACGCCAAAAAGGAGGAGTCCGATGGCTGAAGAAGAACGGATTTTGGAAGTTACACCGGATTTTGACGGAAAACGGATTGATCAGTGCCTGGCCGCATCTTTTTCGGACTGTTCCCGTTCTTTTCTGCAGAAGCTTTTAAAAGACGGAAAGGTTTCGATCAACGGAAAAACGCAGAAAGCAAGCAGTAAGGTTGCCGCCGGTGATGCCGTTCTGGTGCTTCTGCCGGAACCGGAAAAACTGAACGTGGAGCCAGAAAACATTCCGCTTGATATTCTGTACGAGGATGATGATCTTCTGGTCGTCAATAAGCCCAAGGGGATGGTCGTACATCCGGCGGCAGGCCACAGCAACGGAACACTGGTCAATGCGGTTCTGTATCACTGCCGCGGAAATCTCTCCGGCATCAACGGCGTTCTGCGCCCCGGAATCGTCCACAGAATCGATATGGACACAACGGGTGCCCTGGTTATCTGTAAGAGCGATTTCGCCCACCAGAGCCTCGCAGAACAGCTCTCTGTACATTCCATTACCCGAAAGTACCGGGCAATTGTCCATGGGAATCTGAAAGAGGACGAGGGAACCGTGCGCGGTGCAATCGGCCGCCATCCGACAGACCGGAAAAAGATGGCGATTAATGAACGGAACGGAAAACCGGCGGTCACACATTACCGTGTGCTGGAACGCTTTGGAAATTATACGTATATTGAATGCCAGCTGGAAACCGGCCGGACGCATCAGATCCGTGTCCATATGGCAAGTATCGGGCATCCGCTGCTTGGCGATGCGGTTTATGGCCCGAAGAAATGCCCGGTGAAAAACCTGCAGGGACAGACGCTGCATGCGATGGTACTTGGATTTATCCATCCACGGACCGGTGCCTATATGGAGTTTGAGGCGCCGATTCCGGAATATTTTTCCAATCTGTTGCTGCAGTTTCGAAAAAATGTCTGAAACTGCTTAAAAAGAATGATATTTCAAAAAGTATATAGTTAATTTGTATAAGTTTTATCAAAATGTTCTGTACTTTCTGTGAATTCTGTAGTATACTGGATGTAACGAAAAAACGCGAGTTACTACATCTGTGAAAGCAGATTATTGTGACGGAATGGAAAGGAGCGGATTATATGAAAACTATCATAACGATTGGACGTCAGTACGGAAGCGCCGGACATTCCATTGGTAAGATTTTAGCGGATGACCTGGGAATCAAGTACTATGACAAAGAGCTGCTGGAGAGAGCAGCAAAGGACAGCGGATTATGCCAGGAATTGTTCGAAAACCACGATGAAAAACCAACCAACAGCTTTTTATACTCTCTGGTTATGGACAGTTACTCCTTCGGCTATGGATCTACCATGATGGATATGCCGCTGAACCAGAAGGTATTTCTGGCACAGTTTGATGCCATCAAGAAGATTTCGCAGGACGGTCCGTGTGTCATCGTAGGCCGCTGTGCAGATTATGCACTGGAGGAAAATCCGAACGTGCTGAGCATCTTTATTAAAGCTGATATGCAGGATCGCATCCGCCGTATCGCAAAGCTGTATGATCTTTCCGATGCAAAAGCAAAAGACAAGATCACAAAGATCGACAAACAGCGTGCAAGCTACTACAATTACTACACCAGCAAACGCTGGGGCGAGGTAGACAGCTACGACCTGTGCCTGAACAGCAGTGTATTCGGTATCGATGGAACCGTAGATATGATCAAACAGGCAATTGAAGTTAAAGAAGCGGGAATCCGCAAGATTTTCAGCACCTGATCAAAACAGAACATAGGAGAAACGACCCTCCTCTTAAAAATAAGAGGAGGGTCATTTTATGAAAGGATTTTAAAGATGAGAATTGTTATACAACGTGTAAAAAGAGCAAGTGTTTCGGTGGAAGAGAAGGTTGTCGGATCGATTCAGAAAGGTTTTCTGGTTCTGATCGGTGTCGGCCAGGGGGACGATGAAGCAACAGCAGACAAGTATATGAAAAAACTGCTGGGACTGCGTATTTTTGAAGATGAAAATGGAAAGACGAACAAGTCCCTGGCAGATGTGGATGGACAGCTTCTGATGGTTTCACAGTTTACCCTGTATGCCAACTGTAAAAAAGGAAACCGTCCAAGCTTCACGGAAGCAGGCGAGCCGCACAGAGCAGAAGAACTGTATGAATATATGGTCGCGAAAGCACGGGAACAGGTTCCTGTTGTCGAAACGGGAGTGTTCGGGGCTGAGATGGAAGTATCACTGGTGAATGATGGGCCGTTTACGGTGATCTTAGAGGATCTGTAAATAAAATTTTTTTGTTTGCCGAATCGGTAAAACAGAACGTGGTTTGCGAGATCTGTGAAACCTGTTTTTGTCTAGAGATAGTGTACCATCATCGTACTGAATTGTTTGTATTTATATAGTTTACATAAAATGATTATGTGAACTTGTGAAGAGGAGAAAATCTTTTATGCCGCAATTTGACTATCAGCAGCTGTGTCACTTTGTCCTTCCGGAACAGGGGGGACTGTCGGTGGAAACAATTCTAAAACGTTTTCTGCACCTGACACCACGTGAAATCCGCCATGCCAAATATATTCCGGATGGAATTCAGAAAAACGGTGTTTCCTGCCGCACGAATGCAGTCGTTCAGACTGGAGATACAATCACTTTTCGATATGAGCAGAAGTGTCCCCACCTTTCCGAAGATCAGGTTCTGCCGGTATCAGGTGATTCTGCCGGCGTACGGATTCTCTATGAGGACAGTGATCTCTGTGTCGCAGACAAGCCATCCGGTATGGTCTGCCACGCTTCCCACGGCCATTATTCCGATTCCCTGACACATGCTGCCGCATCCCTGTTAAAAACACCGACAGCGCCTTCTGAACTCCGCTGCATCGGCCGTCTTGACAAAGATACATCGGGTCTGGTACTATTTGCAAAGAATCAGCTGGCTGCTGCCAGACTGTCCCGGCAGCGGGAGAGCGGCGCGCTGAAAAAAGAATACCTGGCTCTGGTACACCATCCCTTTTCCGAAGAAACGCAAAAAGAAACCATTCGTCTTTCCATGGAGCAAATTCCAGGAGATGACCCTGATTCTTTCGATCCGTCTGGGAAACGTATCACTAAAATGCGTATCTGTAAAGAAGGGAACGGCCTGTGGGCTATTACACACTACGAGGCTGTCCTTCAGGATCCTTTCTGGGCCGTCGTGTGCTGCCGTCTGGAAACCGGCCGCACGCATCAGATCCGCCTTCACATGGCATCTATTGGACATCCACTTTTCGGAGATCCGCTCTACGGAGTCCGCGACGGCGGTACCCGTGCCGCGCTCCATGCCTGGAAACTGCACTTTCTGCAGCCGATGACAGGAGAACCAATTGATCTGGAAAATATTCGAACGCACATGTTCGATTAAATATATTTGAAGTATAAGGAGAACATTTTATGGAAGAACAGAAAGAACACAAACGCCGCGTCCGCTACAAAGGCACACATCCGCGGAATTACAATGAGAAATACAAAGAACTGAATCCGGAGAAATATCAGGGGACCATTGAGCATGTGATCCAAAAGGGAAGCACACCGGCCGGCATGCATATCCCGATTCTCGTAGATGAAATCCTCGATTTTCTCAAGATCGAGCCGGGACAGAACGGACTTGATGCAACACTCGGATACGGCGGCCACAGCTCCCGTATGCTTGCATGCCTGCAGGGAAAAGGGCATCTCTGTGCGCTGGATGTCGATCCGATCGAGATGGCAAAAACAAAAGAACGACTGGCCGCGCAGGGGTACGGCCCTGAGATTTTAACGATTCTTCATCAGAATTTTGCCAATATTGATCAGGTTGCTGCCAAATACGGCCCCTTTGACTTCATTCTGGCGGATCTTGGTGTTTCCTCCATGCAGATTGATAATCCGGAGCGCGGCTTTTCCTACAAATATGATGGACCGCTGGATCTTCGCCTGAATCCGGAGGCAGGAATTTCCGCGGCCGAGCGTCTGCGCACGGTTGCACGCGATGAACTGGAAGGCATGCTCATTGAAAACGCCGATGAACCGTATGCAAAAGAAATTTCCCAGGCTGTTACGCGGGCACTTCGGAAAGGAAAGAAAATTGACACTACGTTTGCACTGCGTGATCTGATCGCTGAAGCACTGGATTTTCTTCCGAAAGACGAGAAAAAAGAAGCCATCAAAAAATCCTGCGCCCGCACCTTCCAGGCACTGCGGATCGATGTAAACAACGAATATGAGGTTCTGGAAGCATTCATGGAAAAACTTCCGGATGCTCTTGCTCCGGGCGGCAGAGCGGCAATTCTGACGTTCCATTCCGGCGAAGACCGGCTTGTGAAAAAGTCCATGAAGGGACTGTATCAGATCGGTATTTATTCCGAATATTCAAAAGAAGTCATTCGTCCTTCCAAAGAAGAATGCATCCGCAACAGCCGTGCAAGTTCAACGAAAATGCGCTGGGCAATTAAGGCGGAGTAACTAAAAAAAGCAGGAGAGAAGTCGTCTCCATAAAAAAGAGGAATCAACGAATGGGATATAATCCCTGTTGATTCCTCTTTTGGTTTCTGATATGTTTTTATTCCTCATGCTCCGGCATGGACTCCCGCAGCCGTACCGCTGTGGCAGCCTGACGGCGCCTTGCATCGTCCATGGCAGCATAATGCTTCTTCGTCGTATTGACATCCTTATGGCCGAGAACATCCGCAACAAGATAAATATCGCCTGTTTCCTGATACAGCGTCGTACCGTACGTACTACGCAGTTTATGCGGCGTAATTTTCTTCGTTGTCGTCACCTGGGACGCATATTTCTTCACCAGATTTTCCACCGTCTTGACGTTGATCCGTTTTCTCTGCGCCGAATAGAAGAGTGCGTGTTCGTGTCCTGCCACAGGCGTAATACCTGCGCGGACTTCGATATACTTTTTCAGTGCCTCGGCAACTTCATCTCCAAAGTAGACAAACATTTCATTTCCACCTTTTCGAAGCACTTTGATGCCATTGTTTTTAAAATCGACATCCTCAATATCTAACCCGACACATTCCGACACACGGATTCCCGTGCCAAGCAGAAGAGTAATGATTGCAAAATCACGTTCCTTTGTTTTTTCATAGTAGGCCCGCTGATGATTGCTCAGCCCGTCGCCGCAGGATTCAATAAAATCGAGAAGCTCCGCAACCTCATTTGGCTCCAGACGGATAATTTCTTTTTCATGGAGCTTCGGCATATCGATAAGCAGCGTAGGATTTGTCTCAATCAGTTCCTTTTTGAAATAATAGGAATAGAACGTCCGAAGTGCCGACAATTTTCGTTTCAGTCCTTTTTCCCCGTTGGTGGTATAAGATTCCTGGGAACCGATATAAGCCTTTAAATATTCTGTGTATTCCTCAAGATCAAGTGCAGTGACCTGGTCAAGCACATCAACGGACATCTGATCCATGGGAATTTTGGCAAGTTCCGGATTTTCTTTCTGCAGATACTGAAAAAAGATCCGAAGGTCATATGCATATTTGATCCGTGTGCTGGTCGATGTCGTTGTGCTGATGCCGCGGAAAAATTCGGAAGTAAAAGAGGGAAGCGTCTTCAGAACCTCGCGGAGCTTCAGTGTATTTTCCATATCGGTTTGTTCGTGATACGTAATTTTTGATTTCATAACCGCAAATGAGCCTTTCTAAACAGAAAAACCGGGAAAATGAAAGAAGTATTTCTTCTATATAACTATTCGGGAAACGCAGGTTTTTCGAATAGTTGAAGAGTTACTTTCAGAAATCACCGGTTTTTCCTCTGAAACCGCCGAATTTTACAGGCCGATTTCTTGTTCGTTTTTTCACAACATTTTTTATTTTCTTCTTTTATTTTTCAGGATAAAAATCTTAATACTCCGATTACCTTTCCTACGATCTGCAGATCATTCACAAGGATCGGATCCATCTCATCGTTTTCCGGCTGCAGGCGGAAATAACCGTCTTCCTTGTAGAATGTTTTTACTGTAGCGGAATCATTGACCAGAGCGACAATTTTTTCTCCATTTTCCGCAGTTGCCTGTTGTTCCACAAGAACAAGGTCACCGTCTAAAATACCTGCATTTACCATGCTTTCGCCCTGTACCTTTAAAAGGAACGTTTCTGCGTTTGGCAGACGGTCTACCGGCATTGGGAAATATCCTTCAATATTCTCTACCGCAAGAATCGGTTCTCCGGCAGCTACTTTGCCGATCAGCGGAATCTGTGCAACCTCACTCTGGGATGCGGTGTCTTCCGATGCAATTCCCTGGATTGCACCAAGGCGGCCGGTATGGAATCCTTCATCGCAGATTTCAATGGCTCTCGGTTTTGTTGCATCTCGTTTGATATAGCCTTTCCGCTCCAGTGTTTCCAGATGTGCATGTACCGAGGATGTAGAACGAAGGGAAACCGCTTCGCAGATCTCACGCACAGACGGCGGGAATCCTCTCTGCAAAATTTCCTGTTTTAAATATTCGAGAATCTGTCTCTGTTTCTCTGTCAGTTTATTTTTGTCTCCAGCCATCGTATGTTCCTCCTGTCGTTTCGTTTTTTATATGAATTAGGGTAGTCCCCTCTTTCTATACGATATTTGCTTAAAATATACCAAATAAATTTTACCATAAATCCCACCGGAACGCAAACAAAAGTTTCGAAAATTTGTTCGTATTTCGTATTGACAAACATACGTTCTTTTATTATAATGAACATATATTCGAAAGAACAAATGTTCACATAGCACAACTACTCTTCTATCACAAATCAAGGGGGAATTTTACATGAGTACCAATGCAAAGAAAAGAAAATCACTGAGAGAAAGACGAAAAATCCAGAGAAGAAAACTGCAGATCCGCGCAGCCGCCGCTCTCCTGTCTCTGGTTGCCGTCACATTTCTTTTAATCTTCCACTTCACGCCGCAGAATACGCAGGCAGACAGTGAGCCGAAAGCTCCAACCTACAAATACTACACCAGTATCCGCGTTTCTTCCGGCGATACACTGTGGGACATCGCCAAAGAATACCGTACAGAAGAATACTCCGATATTTCCAGTTACATTGCTGAGGTCCGTGAGATTAATCACCTGAGTTCCAACCAGATCACGGACGGTATGTATCTCTGCATTCCGTATTACTCCGAGGAGTATAAATCATGAAATTCAAGAAATGCTTTACATAATTCTGTTATGTAAACAAAGTAAAAAAACAGCTTCCAAAATGCACGGAACCTTCTAAAACAGCATGTTCGGGAAGCATGGTTTACCAAATAAAGAATGAATGTGAAAAGCAGAAACGTCCCGCAGATGAAATTTCTCATCTGCGGGACGTTTCTGCTATCTTATGCTTTTTTTAATCCTCTTCAATATGCTCCTGTCCCTGTGCGATGATTGTCCGTACATGACCATCTGCAAGAGAGTAGAACACCGATTTTCCTTCTCGTCTGCTCTTTACCAGCTTATTCTGCTTCAGAATGCGAAGCTGGTGGGAAATTGCGGACTGTGTCATGTGCAGTGCTTCTGCCAGGTCGCAGACGCATACCTCTGCCTCAAACAGGACAAACAGGATCTGGATCCGCGTGGAATCACCAAATACCTTGAAAAGCTCTGCCAGATCGTAAAGCTCTGTTTCATCCGGCATGGTCTCATTGACAATCTTTACCAGATTTTCATGAACCTCACAGGAGTCACAGCACAGATCAGCTTCTTCCAGATTGATTTTTGCCATTTTGTGTCCTCGTCTTTCTATAGATTTTTCACAAACAGAGCACGAATTGCATTCAGAACCGCCAGAATCATAACTCCGACATCTGCGAAAATTGCCATCCACATGTTAGCGATACCGATGGCTCCCAGAAGCAGGAACAATACTTTGATACCAATTGCAAAATAAATATTCTCATAAACAATGTGAATACATTTTCTGGAAATGTGAATTGCTTTGGAAATCTTGAGCGGATCGTCGTCCATCAGAACGATATCAGCTGCTTCAATTGCTGCGTCGGAACCAAGTGCTCCCATCGCAATACCGATATCGGCACGGGACAGTACCGGTGCATCATTGATGCCGTCACCTACGAAGGCAAGTTTTTCTTTTTCTGTCTTTGCGGCAAGCAGCTCTTCCACTTTACTTACTTTGTCACCAGGAAGCAGTTCGCTGTAAACTTCATCAATTCCAAGATCTGCAGCTACCTGATCGGCTATCCGCCTGGAGTCTCCGGTCAGCATAATCGTCTTTTTAATACCGGATTTCCGCAGCGCCTGAATCGCCTCTTTCGCATGCGGTTTGATCATATCACAGATCAGGATATGTCCGGCATACTTGCCGTCTACAGCAACATGGACGATGGTGCCGACGCTGTGGCAGTCGATATAATCAACGCCAAGGCGCTCCATCAGTTTTGCATTTCCGGCAGCGACATTTTTACCGTCTACCTTTGCTGTTACACCGTTTCCGCTGATCTCTTCGATGTTCGTGACACGGCTTCGGTCGATCAGTTTTCCATATGCTCTCTGCAGACTCTTGCTGATCGGATGGCTCGAAGCACACTCAGCAAGTGCTGCGTATTCCAGAACATCTTCCTGACTGATCGTATTGTGGTGAATACCGGCTACTTCAAAGACACCCTGTGTCATGGTACCGGTTTTATCGAATACAACGTATTTGGTCTGGGAAAGCGTTTCCAGATAGTTGGAACCTTTCACCAGGACACCTTCATGGCTTGCGCCGCCGATACCGGCGAAGAAGCTGAGCGGAATACTGATGACCAGTGCACAAGGGCAGCTGATAACCAGGAAGGTCAGCGCACGGTAAATCCATACGCTCCACTCAGGAGCGGCACTTAAAAACAGCATCCGTACCAGCGGCGGCAGGATTGCCAGCGCCAGCGCACCGTAGCAGACGGCCGGTGTATAGTATTTCGCAAATTTGGAAATAAAGTTCTCGGATCTTGATTTCTTGGAGCTGGAGTTTTCCACAAGGTCCAGAATTTTGGATACGGTGGACTCTCCAAACTCTTTCGTTGTTTTTACTTTAATCAGACCGGACATATTGATACATCCGCTGATGACTTCGTCTCCCTCCCGGGCGTCACGCGGAACACTCTCTCCGGTCAGGGCACTGGTATTCAGTGTGGTGTTTCCTTCTTCGATCACACCATCGATCGGAATCTTTTCACCAGGCTGTACAACGATGATTGTGCCAACCTCAACTTCATCCGGATCAACCTGCTCGAGTTTTCCGTCTACCTCGATATTTGCATAATCCGGGCGGATATCCATCAGTTCGCTGATGTTCCGGCGGCTCTTTCCGACAGCATAGCTCTGGAACAGTTCGCCGATCTGGTAAAACAGCATAACGGCTACGCCCTCCGGATACTCGCCAAGCAGAATGGCACCGACCGTTGCAACAGCCATCAGAAAGTTTTCATCAAATACCTGTTTGTTCAGGATTCCCTTCCAGGCCTTTTTCAGGATATCGTATCCGATGACCAGATAAGGAACCATAAAGGTTGCAAATCGCACATAGCCGGTTGTCGGCAGTACCGCGCAGAGAATCAGAAGAACCGATGCAACGATGACGCGGATGAGAACCTTTTTCTGTTTCTTATTCATACATATGCCTCCTTTGTTCTTACCGCCGGATGAAAAAATCCAGCATTTCATCCCAGAGATTTACAGATCCAAATCCGCTGCTCCAGAGAGAAAATACTGGATTTTTCTCGAGCTGAACCGCAGACAGGTTTTAGAATCTATTCTGCTCCAGCTTTTTCTTCCATCCGCCGATGAAAGTTTTTTATTTTAGAGGAAGATCTCGCAGTCATCCTCAACTTTTTTGCAGTTTTTCAGAACATCCTGCATAACGCTCTTTGGATCCTGTCCGTCTTCGAACTCAACGATCATTTTGAGCATCATAAAGTTTACGGTAGCATCCTTTACACCTGCTGTGTTTTTTGCAGCCTCTTCCATTTTGTTTGCACAGTTTGCGCAGTCAACATCGATCTTATACGTTTTCTTCATCGCTTTTGATCTCCTTTTTCATTTTCACTGTTCATATGAACATTTATTCATATGTTTGTTTTTATTATAGCACCAGTGATGCAATTGTCAATGGAAAACTGAAAAAAATCAAAAAAATCTGCCCGTCGGATTTTTTTGATTCCTGCGGGCAGATAGATCTGTTATTTATTCCTCATAAAGAAACGTTATGTTCTGCTATTTTTCACTTTTCCGAATCACAATCTGTCCGAACCGTGCACATCCGTCCAGAACCTCTATTTTCAGAATGCCTTCTCCTGTAACGGTACCGAGTGTGAACCGTTCGAGTGTGTTCGGTGCTGTTTCATATGCAAAATATGGATGAACATCCGAAGTTACTTTCTCACCGGCAGGAGGCATTACCCCTTCAAAAAGAGTCTCTCCCTGAATAGCTGCCTGTACCTTCACCTCTTTGTCTGCACAGTAAGTTACAGAAACGGTATAGGTTTCTTTTTCACGGATTGTATAGGAAGCATACTCTCCTGCTCCCAGCTGAAGCTGTACATGATCTCTCGGATGTTTGATCGGACCCGGTGCGGCAAACCCGGCCGGTTCAGGATGATATCCTTTTTCATAAACCAATTCAAACCGGTCATACAGACGATATCCTGCAGCATTCGGAAGATCACTAAGACCACGGTGTGAATCCATCGGCAGCGCGTTGTAGCCGATCGCCGGGATCTCAAAATTGCCCTCTCGAAGCAGATAAGGATGATACTGCGTATTTTCTTTGCATTTATCGACCGCCAGGCATTCCAGGTAGCTGTCCCAGATGGCCTGCGCATGCTCGTAGGACGGTTTTGCAGCTCCATTAATTGCATAATCGGTAATCAGATGCCATTCATCCGGAACATTAAAGTTCAGAATCGAAGCACATCCTGCTCCCTCTACCGTTTTCCAGCACCACAGATTATAACCGGCGTGGTACTCGGCAAGAATCTCATACATCGTTGTCTGCCATGCGTGCTCATTTCTTCCTCCTGTCTCGCCCATCCACAGGCAGATCTTCTGTTCCCGGCAGGTACGGAGAACACTGGCAAGAGAAGCTACCTCCGGAACAACCATCTCATACGCATGAAGACTGATGCCCCAGTTGTGGTATTCCGGGTCAAACTCATGATCAAAGAAATATGTAAGAGAGGAAAACTGTGTACCATTCAGCAAAAATAAGTGTTTCTGGTCGATCTTTCTGCAGCGGCGGATCATTTTCTCGTAAAAATAGACCAGCTTCGGTGTCAGCTCCTCGCGGCGCGGCGTCATGGAGATCGGCTCGTTGATACAGTCATATGCGCCGATGATCCAGCGGTCTTTGTATCTTCTCATAAACTCTTCCATCAGAAGAAACATCCGCTCCATCGATTCTTCATCGTCATACAGATGCTGTCCATTGTCCACGCCGTCATCACACGGAATTCCGGACTGGCCTGCCGTTGCCGCATGGAAATCTACGACAGCATAAACCTGATACGTCTCACACCAGTCGAGAACATCATTCAGCATGGCAAAGGAATCTTCATTATACGTAATCCCCGGCTCCTCATACAGAAAGCTTCCTGCGCGGATCGGCAGACGCACGGAATTGTAACCGCGTCTGGAGAGAAGTGCAATATCCTCCTCCGTCAGATACAGCCGTCTCCAGCGTTTCCAGAACTCCTCCGCATATTTCGTTCCGCAGGTCTCCCGTAGAATCTGGTCCATACTTCTTCCACGGTCCATACGTCCCATCGGCGCATATTTTCCAGGCTCGAACAGTCCAAAGCCGCTCTGGGTGCCGAGCATAAATCCTTCCGGATTATCCCAGTTTCCCATGCCCCAGCCGCGGAGAATCACCTCTTCTCCGAAATCATTCACAATAATACCGTCCTGATTGTGCAAAAATCCCCTTACACGTTCTTTGTCATAATACCCCATACAAAAATACCACCTTTCCGCAGAAGCCTTCTGGTTCTGCGCTTTTTCTTCTATTATAAAAATTCTGGTTTTCTGTGTCAAGAAATAGATTTTTACTATTTTCAGGGAAAAAACATGATATTTTTTTTAAAATTGCTTGACAAACCGAAAAATGAGACTATAATGCAAAGTGTTCAAAAGAAAAAAGGGATCAGAAAAAAGCAATGAGCAGGACAACATTTTTCGGGTGAGCCTTTGCAGAGAACCATCGGCTGGTGCGAGATGGCAGGTATCCCAAAGAACAATCCCCTGTGAGCTGTACAGACGAAACCAGAAATGGAAAGTAGTCCGGACCGGCCTCTCACCGTTAGCAGAGAAGAGATTCACCGGAAAGTGTATCAAATGGTTTCGGGGATCTTGTCTGAGTGATCGACCAAAAGAAACAGCCGATAATTAGAAGTGGTAACGCGGAGCGTTTTTTGAAAGCTTCGTCTTCTTGCATAAGTCAGGGAGACGAAGCTTTTTTTGTTTCCAAGCATACCAACACAATTGCCTTTTCCCTTTTCTTTTTCCATTTGAAATCCATGTAAACTGGAAATATCATTTTTGAACGAGGAGGAATTTTATTATGAACACGTTGGTTATTGTACTGATCGCCGCTGTATGTCTGATAGCAGGTTATACCTTCTACGGAAGCTGGCTGGCAAAGAAATGGGGCATCGATCCCAAAGCAAAAACACCTGCCGTTGCAAAAAATGACGGTCAGGATTACGTCCCTACCGATGGATGGACCGTATTCGCCCATCAGTTTTCTTCAATCGCAGGTGCAGGCCCTGTCACCGGTGCCATTCAGGCCGCTGTCTTTGGATGGGTTCCCGTCCTTTTATGGATCCTGATCGGCGGTATCTTCTTTGGTGCTGTTACCGATTTCGGTGCGCTGTATGCGAGTGTCAAAAACGAAGGAAAATCCATGGGACTTCTCATTGAGAAATACATCGGCAAAACAGGAAAAAAACTGTTTCTTCTCTTCTGCTGGCTCTTTACACTGATCGTTATCGCCGCCTTTGCCGATATGGTTGCCGGAACATTTAATGCTTACGAAACGGTTGACGGCGTCACAAAGCTTTCTGCCCAGGCAACTGTAAACGGCGCTGCCGGAAGCATCTCCCTGCTGTTTATCGCTTTTGCTGTTGTCTTCGGACTGCTCCAGAAAAAACTGCAGTGGAAAGGCTGGAAAGAAATGGTACTCGGCCTTGCATGCACCGTTGCAGCTTTTGCAATCGGCATGAATGTACCGCTTGTAACAAGCAAAGCAACCTGGACTTATCTGGTATTTGCCTACATCTTTCTTGCCGCTGTCCTTCCGATGTGGCTTCTGATGCAGCCGCGTGACTTTATGACAACCTTTATGTTTGCCGGCATGATCCTTGGCGCTGTTGTCGGACTTGTTGTTGCACACCCGAAAATGAATCTTCCAATGTACACCGGTTTCCACAATGCGGCATCCGGAGATCTGTTCCCGATCCTGTTTGTCACCGTTGCCTGTGGTGCTGTTTCCGGATTCCACAGCCTGGTATCGTCTGGAACCTCTTCGAAAACCATTGCGAATGAAAAAGATATGCAGAAAGTCGGATACGGAGCTATGGTTCTGGAGAGCCTGCTTGCCGTCCTCGCCCTCTGCGTTGCCGGTGCTGCTGCTTCTGCAGACGGTACGGCTGCTGTCGGAACGCCATTTGCGATCTTTTCTTCCGGTGTTGCCGGATTTCTGGAAATGTTCGGCATCCCGGTATACGGAGCACAGTGCTTCATGACGATGTGTGTATCGGCGCTGGCACTTACCAGTCTTGACTCCGTTGCACGAATCGGCCGTATGTCCTTCCAGGAACTGTTCACTGTCGATGATATGGAACATGCTGCCGGATGGAGAAAGCTGCTCTGCAATAAATATTTCTCTACCATTGTTACTCTGCTCTGCGGCTACATCCTGACCCAGATCGGATATGCCAATATCTGGCCGCTGTTCGGAAGTGCAAACCAGATGCTGAGTGCACTCGTTCTGATCACGCTCTGTGTCTTCCTGAAAGTCACCGGCCGTGAAAACAGAACCCTGTTCCCGCCGCTCATCATCATGCTCTGTGTCACCTTTACCGCACTGGTAGAGCGTGTCATTGCACTTGTAAAAGCGTATGGAGCAGGAACCGCTGTCTTCCTCGTTGAGGGACTGCAGCTCATCATCGCCATTCTGCTGATGGTTCTTGGTGTCATCATTGTCATCAGCTGTGGAAAAGAACTGTTCCGGAAGAAAGCGGGACAGGAAACGAAATAATATAGATGTTTCTTCAAAGAGCTTCCTAACGTAAAACGCCGTCAGACTACAACAAGTCTGACGGCGTTTTACATGCCATAGTTTTTTACGAAACAATTGCCGCCTTGGTCGCACCGATAATCGGGGAGCTGACTCCCTTCGCCCATTGCCATGCCAGTGCGGTCATACATTCAGGGCTTCCATTGTTTCCTCAATCGGAGTTTCGTAGTCAAAACGGTGAATGATATACAGATCCAGATAATCTGTTCCCAGCCGTTTCAGTGTACCGTCAATCTCTCTGTGAATGGCTTCTGCCGACAGATTGCCAAAATTTTACTCCGTATAATACTGTGCCTGCGCATTCCAAAGCTCATAGTATTTGCCGTTTGTATCCACAAATCCCCTGTTCCATAAGGTAGCATCCAGATACTTCGGGATCTCCCGGTTGACCGCCATAAAGGTTAAATGCCCCCGGCTGTCCTGCTGTAAAAGTGACATCCTCCACCACCTGTAGAGGTGGTGGAGGATGTCACACTTCATGACCTTATTCCTTCTCCGGAAACATACTCTTCAACAGATGCGTTCCCGCTTCCGTCCGAAATACTTTTCTGCAGAAATTTTCAATCGCCTGTTTTGAATATTCGCTCTCGCCGGCATTGACCAGAAAATCGGCTTCCAGCAGGATCTGGTAATCCATTCCCTCTACATTTGTATAGGTATGATGATGCGTAACCAGCCATGTGATGCGTTCGACATCCAGTTCTCCTGCCGGTACATCTTTGAAAAATTCTGCAACGAGCGGCGCACTTTCCTCTTCCTGATGCTTTCCGCTGGTATTTCCGTATTTTTCCCGACACAGCGGGCAGGCAATATCATGGACAACAGCTGCCATCTCCAGCGTTTCCTGTGTTTTTGGATCCAGTCCTTCCGCCTCGCCGATGTTCTTTGCAAAGGCCCATACCTTCAGAAAATGATAAATATCATGAATATTTCCCTTATAAAAATCTGTCATTTTTTCAATTGCAGCAGCAATTTTCATATCGTGTTTCCTCCTTCGCATCCTGTCTTTCTTCCCATTATATCACATGTTTCACGCATTTGAGTATCAGATTATCATCTGATCTTATCACAAAATATGCAAAAACAGGAGGCAGAACCTGCCTCCTGTAGCTTTTTAACACTATGATGTTCTTTATGCCAGCGGTTTTCCTGTCAGCATCTCATATGCCTGAAGATATTTCTCGATCGTCTTGTCTACGATTTCCTGCGGCAGAGTCCAGTCGTGGTTTCCATCGTTGGCTTTGAGCCAGTCGCGCGCGAACTGTTTGTCAAAAGATGGCTGACCATGGCCTGGTTCATAACCATCTGCAGGCCAGAAGCGGGAGCTGTCCGGAGTCAGCATCTCGTCGCCGATTACGATATTTCCGTTTTCATCAAGACCAAACTCAAATTTTGTGTCTGCAATGATAATGCCTTTGCTTAAAGCATAATCGGCACATTTTTTATACAGAGCGATGGTGTAGTCGCGAAGCTTCTCTGCATACTCGGCTCCTTTTCCCGGGAAGTATTTTTCCAGATGGGCGATGCTCTGCTCATAAGAGATATTTTCGTCATGATCTCCGATTTCAGCCTTTGTGGACGGAGTGTAGATTGGCTCAGGAAGCTTGTCAGATTCTTTTAATCCTTCCGGAAGCTCGATGCCACATACTTTTCCTGTTTTCTGATAGCTTGCCCAGCCGCTTCCGGTAATGTAGCCGCGGACAATGCACTCGATAGGAAGCATTTCCAGCTTACGGCACATCATGCTGTTTCCGTCAAATTTCTCCTGCTGGAAAAATTCCGGCATGTCTTTTACGTCTACAGAGATCATATGATTCGGAAGGATGTCTTCTGTCAGATCGAACCAGAATTTGGACATCTGGGTCAGAACGGTACCTTTTTTTGTTACCACATTGTTCAGAATGACATCAAAACAGCTAATACGGTCGGTTGCTACCATGATCAGGCTGTCGCCGTTATCATAAATCTCGCGTACCTTACCCTCTTTGATTGGCTTTAATTCTTTCATCATGAATACCTCTTCTTTTCGTATAGGATAGTGAACGGAATTACACCCAATCCGGTGAAATTCCTTTGACACCTTTACCCTACACCACTCCTTATAAATTGTCAAGTATTTATTATTAACGCTACTAAATAAACCCCAAAAGGGATCTTTTATTTCCATTTATAATTCTGCTCCGTTTGTTTCTATCACGTGTTTATACCGGAATGCGGAATCTTTCATAATTCTCTCCTGATTTCTGTAGTCCACATATACGAGTCCAAATCGATATGAGTAACCTTTGGCCCATTCAAAATTATCCATCAAAGACCACTGGAAATATCCTCTGATATCCGCTTCCTCTGCTGCTTTTCTCAGTTCTCGCAAATATCTTGCAAGAAAATCAATTCTGTTTGGATCATGCACTTTTCCATCTAATGAGATCACATCATGGCAGGATAATCCGTTCTCTGTGATGTAAATTGGCTTATGATATCTTTCATATAAAAACTTCGGTCCCCACTGCAGACATTCCGGTGTTACCGGCCATTGGATCGCAGTTTTAGGAAATCCTTCATATCGGCAAACCTCCTGTGGCTTTCCGTCTTCCCCCATACGGACGCATCTTCCATTATAAATATTCTGTCCATAGATATCGATCGGTTCTGAGATCAGACGCATATCTTCTTCTGTGATTTTCGGAAGATATTTTTCATAACGCACCAATCCCTCATCCGGATAATGTCCTAATAAAACCGGATCAGACCACCAGGATATCTTCCTCTTATTACTCTACTATTCTAATTATTTCCATTCCTCGATTCCCAGATTCTCTATATAATCAGCAAGTTCTCTCGCCATCTCATAGGTTTCTGGAATTCTGAGATGTCCTGGAGTCGCTGCTCCGTTTCTTTTAAAGATACAATGGGAAATCTTACTGTCTCCCATAGAAACCACTACATCGTCAATTGCTTTGTCCCAAGAACTGTCATGCTCAAGCAATGTCGTACAGCAGATGACCGATGCCTTCGGATATACCTGACGCAGTTTTTTTAAAAATTCTGTATAGTGTTCTCTCCAAAGAATTGCTTTCTCACACATATAGTCTTCTGACATGTAATCAAACGGATGATTATCATTCTGGCCAATTGCCACGACAACAACCTGCGGTGTATACTGATTAAAATCCCATTCTGTCAGTTCACCAAATGTTTTATTGAAGCGGATTTTATTCCAGGCACTTTCCATTCCAATCTGATCCGGCTCATGGAACCAGCCTTGTCCATCCAGCAATGCAATTCCGCCCTGTGCGATATCATGGATCTGTGCATTCAGCATACGTGCTGTCATCCATGCATAGGAATACCAGCTGTTAGAATAACCTCCCTGATGTTCAGGGTCCGTCTTTCCTGTATAATCCACTGCTTCTGTCACTTCTCCTGCTGATACAGAATCTCCGTAAACTTCAATTTTTCTTGTCTGTGCATCCGGAAGTTCCAATAATTTTGCTCCGTCTTCAATTTCAAATCCAAGGATGTGCATCTCATGGCAGGAATCCTGACGTTTAAAGAAAAGAACATGATGTTCTCCGTTTTCATTCTCAGGAACACGAATCTCTATTTCATTCTCTTTCTCGTTATCCAGATAATAACACGACTGCACTCCATCTAAAATACATCCAAGATAATTCTGCCAGTATTCATTTTTGTTTCTCAGGAAAATTTTCAAATATTTTCCTGTAAATTTAAATTCCACAGATGTACATGGATAAACCCAGATTGGTTCTTTTGGATTCGCCCAGTCAATCCTTCCGCTATAACGTATTTTTTTATTATCAGGATTAATTCTCATCTTATCTCCTCCATATTTTACAGTAAACTTGCTGCACCGATCATTCCAGCTTCATTTCCAAGTGCTGCTGTCTCAATCTCCAGAAACCTCTCCTTCAAAAATCTTATGCAATAATTAATGACATCAGATAAAATGGAGTTGTATCCGTTACCTCTTCCGGAAGAATTGTTATATCTACCGTATGAATTTTCTTTTCTCCACTGCACTGCAGGAAGCAGTCACCTCAAAATGAATAGAATCCCCGGCTTTTTTCCCGATCCATCCATTTTTAAAATGATCAAGATGTCCTGTTTTCTCTTCCATATCTGCATGAAATCCGCAAAGTTTTGGTGAAATTTCACGGATTGTCAGGCGTTTTGCATTCTCGTATGCATTCTCCGTCATTGCCTTCGGAAAAACAGGTTCTTTTTCCTCAACTTCTAATTCTGCTTTCACGCTTTCAAGGAATTTTTCAATTTCTTCTGCAACAAGTTTGTGTCCTTTATCATTTGGATGAAGTCCATCTGGTGTAAGTTCTTCCCTTATATATTCACCAGCCTTCATTCGCTGATAAATCGTATCTCTTGCTTCAACCTTTGCAGCATTCACGAGAAATCTGTAATTTGTTCCGTAAGAATCCAATAGGCAGTTGGCCGATTTTTTCTTTTATGCGAAATGGAAACGGAACGTATAGCTGTATCTTCCCTTGCATACACGATATTCCGGGTGAATATTTTTCGTCCAGCCGGTATCTCCGCCAAGGCCTGCGTGTGCTGCATCCAGGATCAGCCAGGTTCCTGTCGTATGCTCCGGAAGTTCTTCCTCATATGCGGCTTTTCGATATTCTGCCATAGAATATGGAAGCGCACTGAAATGGAAATCATCACTGCCTACAATCTGAACAGTATGTGTTCCATCTGAAAGAACGGCAAATCGCGTATCCTCATGGCCACCGCATTCGCAAGGTACTACAAACGGAACGTGCTGTTCTGCTACAGAAGATGTGTAAAATCCGGTAAAAGCTGCGTCCTTTCGGTCTGCATACGTCTCCCAGGGTCCTTTTCCATACCAGCTGAGCGTATCAAACGCTGCAGGAAGGCAGAACGACTGTCCGACTCTTGCGATGGTCTCAAGGCCGCTGTTGTTTGTTACTTCGTTTTTCAGCTCCATTCCCTCACTGCCGATGCGATACAGAGTATGAGCGGTAAAGAGTACTGCGTTGTCCGGCTCCGCGGTATAGGAAGCCTGCACTTCAAGAAGCACCTGATTTCCGGCACTGACAGCCGATACTGACTGTACTTTCTTTTTCAGACGATCCAGACCTTCCGCGCGCCAGATATCATCGTAATCACTTTCATGGGTTCCCTCATCAATACCGGTTGGGGCACGATAAAATTCATCTTTTCCGCCGGTCATAAAAGAAACGCTCTTTGCCTGATATCTGGTAAATTCACCTGTCTTTTTATCAAAGATAATTTCGGTCTCTTCGCCGGTGATGCGAACATGATTTTCATCCTCCGCTACGGTCAGTGGTTTCTCCACAATCGTTTTCTCGTCTGCCAGATAAACACCTGTAGTAACCGGAATCTGACGGCGGTATAGTTCTGTTCCCGCCGGTGCATAGAAGGTATCTTGGGCAAGCTCAACGTAATAATTTACATACGCCTCGCCATGCAGTTTCGCCGGAAGCTCCGGAAGCGGAAGCGTCTCTGTTGTTCCGGCTGCCGTGTAAAATGCCGGATAGCTGCCTTTTGCAAGCGTTTCGCCGTTCTGCACAATTTCATAGCGCACCTGCAGATGAGAAAGATCGAGGGTATGGTAGCGGTTTGCCAGCACCCATATAGTTTCGCCGGTATATGGATTTTTCACCTGCTCAATCGTAACCGGGGACTGGCCGTTTCTCACCTCATAGGCGCCCGGTTTATAGGAAAGATCGGCAAAGACAACACCATTCAGACACATATCCGGAACCGGATCGGTCACATCCTCTCCGAACGCTCCGCCGTAGCCGTATTTGATATTTCCGTCCTCCTCGTGGATCGCAATCGCCTTGTCCGCGAAATCCCAGATAAAGCCGCCCTGGAAACGCGGGTATTTATTGACATAGTCCCAAAACTCCTTGAAATTTCCGTTGCTGTTACTCTTTGCATAAGCGTATTCACACATAATGAACGGGCGGAGATCGGAATCGTCTGCCATCACATCCTCAAGCCAGCTCATCGTCGGATACATTGGGCAGATAACGTCGGAAATATTACTCTTTGGGTTGCCGGACTCATACTGAACGTATCTTGTCTTGTCGTATTCGCGGATCCAGCCGTGCATCGCGGCATGATTCGCCCCGGCACCGGATTCATTTCCAAGGGACCACAAGACGATGGAAGGATGGTTTTTATCACGCAGTACCATACGGGTTGCACGCTCCAGATAAGCGGCTGTCCACTCAGCGGATGCACTGAGCTGTCCGCCGTAACCGTGCGTCTCAAGATTTGTCTCATCGACAAGGTAAATGCCAAGCTCGTCACACAGATCATACCATTTCACCGCGTTCGGATAATGGCTGGTGCGGACGGCGTTGAAATTGAGACGTTTCATTACAGCAATTTCTTTTCGCATCTGCTCCTCAGAAACGGTACGTCCCGTCTCGGCGCAAAAATCGTGGCGGTCTACGCCGCGGATCACAAGGCGCTTGCCGTTCAGGGTCAGAACGCCGCGGCCGTTGATCTCCACCTGGCGGAAGCCGACCTTGCAGCTCTCGATATCAACCGTCTCATTCTCTTTGTTCTGCAGCTCGACAACGAGGGTGTAAAGTGTCGGAGTCTCTGCAGTCCAGAGTGCCGGGTTCTCTACCGGAGCAGTAACGGTTGCGATAAATTTCGGCATCAGATAGAAGCCGCACTCAGCAAACGGTCTCGAAGCCATCTCGGTTACTTTGTTCTGTTCTGCATCATACAGCGTCACTTTGGCATGATACTCGCCGTACAACGGTTTGGAGTTGTCCGGCCAGATCGTGACAGAGAGAGTAGCTTTCGTGTAATCCGGGTGTGTGAACAGTGTCTCTGCCTTATAGTCCAGGATGTGCTGCACCGGTTTCGATACGAGGCGGACATCGCGGTAGATACCGGACAGATGCCAGTAATCCTGATCTTCCAGGTAAGTACCGTCACAGTAGCGCATCACCTGTACGGCGAGGGTGTTCGTTCCCTCCTGCACATATTCGGTGATGTCAAATTCCGCGTTCACTTTGCTGTCCTGGGAATACCCCACCTGTTTTCCGTTGACCCAGAGATAGAAGCAGGACTCCACACCGCCGAAATCGATGAGAAGCTGTCTGCCAATATAGTCTGTTGGAACCTCGAAGGTTCTGAAATAGCAGCCAGTCAGATTTTTCTCCGGCACATACGGCGCATTCAGCTCGTAGGTGCCTTCGATAATCTCGATCTCAAATGCTTCGCCATTTGCCTCCCGTTTGAACGGATACAGCATATTGGTGTAAACCGGCTTTCCATATCCCTGCAATTCCCAGTTGGACGGCACCGGAATCGTATCCCATGCTGCGTGATCGAAATTCTCTTCATAAAATGCTTCCACCGCTTCCGGTGACGGATACATTTTGAATTTCCAGTCTCCGTTCAGATCCATTACAAAGCGGGACGCGTTCCGATTTCCGGCGAGCGCCTGCTCTACCGTCTCATACGCACCATACGGCGTATGCATCGGATAATGATTTTTCTGCGTTATATACTGATTTTCCCAGTCTCTTGTCTGTCTCATGTTCTTGAAACCCTCCTTGCCTTTGCTTTCGCATTTTCCGACTGCCTCTCTTCTTTTTATCCAGATTGGTGTTCCTTTTTTGCTTTCCTGTGATATAATACATCTGTGGATTTTCAGAAGATTCATGCAGTTATCTTATGATTCAGTATAAAACACTGCACGTGGATGAGAAATAGTTGATCTGGTGTTTCTTTTATCCAAAATGGGAAAGCAAAGGAGAAGTCGTATGATACCGGAATATCTGCTTGCAAAAATAGAAAAGAGCGATGTTATCTATCGCTGTATTGGAAATGAAATGAAGAACGGGATTCTGGCATGCGGTTTTATGCGGAAAGAGACGGCGGACCGCTCGCAGTATCATTTTTCGAACGAGTATTACAGCTGTTTCGTGCTGCTGCGCGGGAGCGGGGAATATATTGCCGAGGACGGCACCTCCTATCCGCTGCAGGCGGGAAGTATGGTCCAGCGTCTACCGGGTGTGCCGCATTCCACACGCGTAGACCCCGATGGGAAATGGCTGGAATTTTTTATCTCGATTGGGAAACCGTTTTTTGATTCTTTCTGCTCGCTTTCGGTTCTGAACCGGGAGCCGGTGTTAAAGGCAGAGCTGCTTCCCGGCGATCTCGAGCGGTATCAGAAGCTTCTGCAGTCGTTAAAGGCCACACCGGACAGTCTGCTGCCTTTGCGGATTCCGGAGATGGAAAAAGAGATTCTGCGAATGTACGGCTACCATGCGCACCGGGTGAATCTGCAGCGGGATCCGATCGAGGCCGCCTGCGATATGCTCTCGCAGAATCTTGATGAAGAAATTTCTCTCGAAGAGCTTGCCCGGTCACTCCAGATCGGTTATGAGACGTTTCGAAAAGTATTTAAAAAACAGACCGGCGTCTCTCCTGCACGGTACCGCACCAGGAAGAAAATGGAGCAGGCCCGTATTCTTCTCGAGGGCGGCGTACCGATGAAGGAAATTGCCGGTCTTGTCGGATATGGCGATGTCTATGCGTTCAGCAAGCAGTTTTCCCGGTTCTTTGGATTCCCGCCTGGAAAGTACCGCGCACGTCTTCACACGGATGCGCCGGATTTAGAACAGTTTTAAGATATCGTCCACGGTTTTACGTTTCGGCTTGTCCGGGTTGATGGCACGGTAGCCGACAGCAATGACAGCACCAAGGAGCTCATTCTCCGGAATGGAGAGGGCTTCACGGATAGCTTTCTCATCACGGATTCCCATAATCAGAGTATCAAGGCCGAGTTCTCTTGCGCGCAGGATCAGGTTTTCGTCATGCAGGCCAAGATCGTAATAGCCCCAGCCGTTTCCGACTTCATTGTCCGGTGTTCCGTCCTGCGTGAAGCCGGAGCGGTCTTTTACGAATGCTGTTACGACAAGTGCGGCTCCCTTTGAACTCTTCTGATTGAATTCTGGAAGGCATTTTGCGGAAAATTCTTCGACTTTCTCCGGTGTTACAAGGGCATAGTACCGTGTTGTCTGTGAGTTTTTCCAGGATGGTGCCTGAATCGCTGCCTGTACGATCTCCTGGATCTGCTCTGCGGTTACGTGTTTCTCCGGATCAAACGCGCGGATGCTTCTTCTTTCTTCCAGCAGTTTTGTAAATTCCATGGTGTATATCCTCCTTTTATTTATAAAGCCTCGTAATCTTCCCGTGAAAAACGGTGATACGTCAGGCCGAATTCATTTTCTTCGACACAGTAACAGTATTCATCTACAGACGGGTCTGAAAAAGAAAATACATGGCCCATCTCATGCTCCTCGGATGCGTTTTCTTCCACGGTAGTATGCATTTTCTCTGCATAGGAAGAAAAGCAGTTTCGAACCTGTTCCATTGTGTTTCCAGGCGTTGTGATCACCTGCAGAAGGTTCTGCAGGAGCTCCGGAACAGGAATTTTCCGCTCGATATAAGAACATCCCTCCTCCGGGATTTCCATGCAGTAGCGGTCCTTGACCGCTGAAATCGCAAGTGTTCCAAGACGCGGCTGTACTTCCTTACAGAACGCGGCAAGTGCCGCATCCAGGTCTTCTGTTTCGTCTAAAGAAAGGGAACGGCGCAGGGACTCCGCCGGGTAGTAGAGCTTCATCGTACCGCCCTCATAGCCGATCTTCACCTGCCATTCCCGAATCGTATCGGTAATATGTTTTTCCAACAGTTTTGCTGTCATGTTTTCTAAGTCACCTCCATTGTGCTGCATGTGCAAAAAACACAGTATTATTATCGCACGAATTGGGCATTGTGTGAACACTTAATTTTTTGTTTTTTACAAAAAGAAAAGAATCACTTTTTTACTCCTCGAAACGGCAGAAACCTCCGCCAGAAAAGCTGGAACAGAGGTTTCTGTGATTTCTTATGTCAGAAGAATTTCTCAGTTATTTCGTTCTGAATTACTCTTCGTCTTCGTTTTTCTTTCTGCCGCGGAGTTTGAATCCAAGTCCGCCGGCACCAAGAGATGCAACTGCCATGCTTACCCATCCCCAGATGTTGGTAGCATCACCGGTCTTTGCATTATCGCTCTTCTTGGAAGTAGAAGTATTGGATACTTTATTACTTGCAAGCGGAGTAGATGTTGCTTTCGGGGTGCTTGTCGGGGTCTTCGTCGGCTGCGTCGTAGGTATTGTGGTAGGAGCAGTCGTCGGGGTTGTGGTTGGTGCTGTTGTAGGTGTAACCGTCGGAGTCTCAGTTGGGGTTACGGTCGGGGTTTCCGTCGGGGTAACAGTCGGAGTCTCGGTCGGGGTTACGGTTGGGGTCTCTGTAGGAGTAGGAGTCGGCTCTTCTGCTGATTTCTTCCAGGTGAAGCTAAGATCCTGATATCCCAGTGAAGAAACTGTAATTTCAAAGGAATCGCCCTCTGCGAACGGTGCTGCATCTGTCTTTAAGGAACCATCCTCATTGAACAGTACAACAGCTCCTCTTCCGCTTGCTGCATATGCTTTTCCATTTACAGTAACAGAGGTAATGTTCTTCAGATAATCTGCAAACTCTTCATCTGTTGCATCCCCGTTCTTAAACAGACCCGGTGTTGTCGTATCTTCGTTAAATGCTGCCGGCATCTCTTCCGTGTAAAGGATAAAGTCTGCGGAAAGATCTGCATATTTACCATTCTTATCGCTGACAGTCAATGTATAAGAACCTTTCTCTGCATTCTTGAAGTACAGAGTATCACCGGACACGGTTCCCGTCAGACCTTCTACTGTATAGACAGCATCGTAATCATCCGGCAGGCCTTCCAGTTTAACAGAAGCATTTCCAGATGTGACAGACGCATTTTCTACAGAAAATTCATATGCAAACTTAACCGGTACATATACATCTGCGTCGACTTCGTAAATTCCCTTGCTGGTGTAATAGGTAATTTTGTTGATGGTCTGTCCCATCATGCTCTTGTAATGTTCCGAGGAGGTCGGGCAGTTATGAACGCTTGTCGTAAATCCAGTGCTCCATGCCAGCTCAGACACTCTCCAGATATTCTCCAGATGACGCATTCCGTAATCGTTGCCCTCTTTTGTGCTGACAACAACACCATATACGGTATCTTCGCCTGCTTTGATGGTATCAGTAAGACCATCCAGATCCAGCTGATAATCACCGTATTTGCTGTTAGTGGAGAGCTCTGCCGTTACATTTTCCAGCTTTGCTGCCTCGGTTCCCTGAACAGCACCAAAGGTTACATTGCCGTCTGCATCTACAGATGCTTCTTTGTAATAAGACGGAACCTCATGTAAAGTGTAATATGCATAGCTTGCATTCTCATACAGTGCATCTTTTCCGGTATACGTTGTGGTGGATGTTTGTCCACGGTTGGTAACGGTGATTTCTACAGAATCCTCATCTGTCACTTTCGTGTATTTGCTCAGATCCATATCCTCTGTTACTTTTACTGGGAAGGTGATACCTGTAATATCGCTTCCGTCTGCATTCACATGGTAAGATCCGCCGGAAAGTGAGGCTGTTCTTGTTTTGTTCTTGGTTGCGGAAGTAAATGCATCTACTGGAATATCGTTATGAACCTCTGCCTGATAGAACTCAGCATACGGAATGTTCATTAATACATACTGGGACTGAAGTGCTTCGATTGCTGCATTCAGATGCTCTGTTGCTTCGTCTACGGTTCCCTGGCTCTGTTTTTTCTCCAATGCTTCTTTTGCTTCTGCCAGTTCTGTCTGCATATTATTCCAGGAAGTTTCCGTGTAAAGCTCTTTATTCAGTGTATCTGCCTTTGCAATTGCCTCTTCCAGTGCTGCTGTGCTCTCTACCGGATCAGCTCCTACAATATTCGCTTTAGTTGCTTCAAAAGTGTAGGAAGCATCTGCATAGCCAAGTGCATGAATCGTAATCTTCCAATAACCGGTTCCATCCGTTCCCTCCGGTAAAGTGCAGCGCAGGGAATCGGTAAGGCCAAGCTGAATTCCCATTACTTTATGCATCCAGTTATCTGCTGCGAATTTTGTTCCATACGTTGCTTTTGCATTCGTATAAGTGGAATCATCACCGTAATAAGTCCAGGTTACGGTCTGCAGATTAGCAGCCAGATCGCCGTAATTTCCCGTTAAATCTACGCGAAGGAATTCTCCATAAGAACCTTTGGCTTCTTTCACGGTCAGTCCTACGGTCTCAGCATCCGGAGCTGTCTTCAGCGCCTGATCTTTGATTCCGGATTCACTTCCTGTTGTTCTTGCAGAGAAGGAGAAGCTTCCATCTGCATTTTTCACTGCTATCTTCAGACCGTTTGTGTTTTCTGTTACATCTGCAACCAGGCCTGTATAGCTCTGCAGTTTATTTTCAGAAAATCCACCGGAAAGTGTTCCGCCGTTTTCTACCACAACATACTTTTTGCAGAAATCTTCGTAATCATCTTCCGAAACTTTTACAGGCACATATTTCAGACCTTTTACTTCATAATGATCAATCTGGCTCTTATCGTAAGTTACGGTCTCGCCGTTGGTCAGAACTGCCGTGGTTGCTGCGGTATAATATGCCACATCATAGGTTGTGCCATCTTTCATGTAGATAGTCGCTGCGCACTGGAAGCTTCCTCTGTGCAGTCCATGGTTTGTGGTCGCACGGGTTACAACATCAAAAGCGCCTTTATCACTTTCTTCGCGACTGTCAGTTTCATCCGAACCAGCGTCGCTTCCTGCCGCCTGAACTCCTTCTGCTGCCCAATACTCAGCCCAGGTAAGACCTGCATATACATATTTATATGTTGTTTCTTTCTTCTCATAAGTAAAGGAAAGCGTCTTGTAACCTGTTGCAGTTACTTCGATTTCAAATTTATTTCCTTCTGCAAAAGCGGCAGCTGTCAGATCAAGCGTACCGTCTTCTTTGATCAGAATTGTTTTCCGTTTTCCAGTTGCTGCATATTCTTTTCCATTTACTTTTACCGAAGTGATGTTCTTGATATAATCAGCAAAGTCATCTTCTGATGCATTCTCTGCTTTTACAAGCGCCGGAGCACTTCCTTTTTCGTTGTAAGCAGCCGGCATTGCATCTGTATACAGAGTAAAGCTCTGTGTCAGATCTGCATAAACACCTTTTTTATCATGAATCGTCAGAGTATACATTCCTTTTTTCGCATTTGCGGAATAAGAAATGGTATTTCCGTCTACTGCAAATCCATCCAGACCATCTACGGAATATTCTGCATCATAATCAGCCGGAAGTCCGGTTACGGTCATCGTTGTCTTTCCAGTGGAAAGAGAAGCGTCTTCTACGGATACACTTGCCTCAAATTTTGTTGGAACAAAAATATCATTCACCGGAATCGTGTAGATTCCTTTGCTGGTATAATAAGTAACCTTATTGATATGCTGTCCCATCATGCTCTTGTAATGTGCAGAAGAAGTCGGGCATCCATGCACCTGTGTTGTAAATCCAGTTGACCATGCCAGCTCTGTTCCGCGCCAGATATTTTCCACATGACGCATACCATAGTCATTGCCTTCTTTTGTGCTGACAATAACACCATAGATCTGATCGGTTCCAACATCAATCGTGTTCTCCAGTCCGTCGAGATCCAGCTGATAATCTCCATATCTTGATTCAGTCATAAATTCCGGAGATACATTGGTCAGTTCAATTGCAGTTCCAACTGTTTTTCCAAAAGAAAGAGAGCCATCTGCATTTACCGTTGCTTCTTTGTAGTAAGAAGGTGCTTCGCTTAATACATAATATGCATAGTCTGAGTTTTCAAATAAGGCGTCTTTTCCAGTGTATGTCTGTGTAGATGTCTGACCACGGTTTGTTACTGTAATACTTACAGAGTCAGAATCTGTTACTTTCTTAAATTTGGAAAGATCCACTCCTGTTACTT
The DNA here is from genome assembly GCF_003460565.1 of Blautia sp. AF32-4BH. Classification (NCBI taxonomy): domain Bacteria; kingdom Bacillati; phylum Bacillota; class Clostridia; order Lachnospirales; family Lachnospiraceae; genus Blautia; species Blautia sp. AF32-4BH. The sequence goes on from NZ_QTVL01000009.1 coordinate 92,384, forward strand.
TAACCGGGAAGGTAATTCCATTGATTGCACTTCCATCTGCATTGGTATGATAAGAACCACCGGCAAGAGTGGCTGTTCTTGTTTTGCTCTTCGTTGCGGAAGAAAATACATCCACTGGAACAGAGTTGTTTACATCTGCAGCATAAAATTCATCATACGGAATGTTCATCAGAACGTAAGCCACCTGCTCAGTTGGAGTCTCGGTCGGGGTCGCCGTTGGGGTTGCGGTTGGCGTTGCTGTCGGGGTCGCCGTCGGAGTCGGTGCTTTAACAAGGCCTTTTACTGCAGTATTCAGCGCATCTTTCGCGGTATCAACAGCGCTCTGGGATTCTTTTGCAGAAAGAGCAGATTTTGCTGCGGTAAGAGCAGTCTGGACAGCTTTCCAGGAGTCTGCGGTGTAGTCAGCTTCCTTTAATGCTTCGGCATCTGCGATTGCTTTTTCAAGTGCTGTGGTGTCTACTGCTTCTGGAGTCGGGGTTGCTTTTTGGGTTGCTGCAAGAGCCGCGGTTTTTACTGCATTCGAAGTTCTGGTTGCACCCGATACAATATCCCATCCTTCAATGTTTTCAATCGTTGCATCTTTTCCAAGAAGTTTCGTTTTGAATCCTTTGCTGTTTGTAGCTGCTTTTTTAAAATATGTAGCATTTTCTGTATTGTATCCAGAACCAGGTGTTACTGCAATATCAGAAAACTTACCGTCTGCAACTGTGATTTTGACATTAACGTCATATTCATCCCATGCATTCTCATCCTCATCGTCTTCTGCAGTTCTGGTAACATGAGCCGTAGACTCATAAGTGCCATCTGCCAGCACGCCACTTGTAGCATCCGCCAGTGCGGTTCCCGGGAGCAGGCTCATGGTCATGGAAGCTGCCATTACGGCTGCTAATGATTTTTTCTGAAGTTCTTTTCTTTTGATCATAACTTCCTCCTTTTTCCTTTTCCACAGTTTTGCAGGAAAAACAGGGGCAAAACTGTCCTTCATTATTATATTAGTTTTCACTAATCAATAATTGTTTTAACTAACCGTAGATTATTCTACTAATTTTTGATCGTTTTGTCTAACTCTTAACTGATTATTTTTTCTCAAAAGAGGCACAGATTCTGCTTATTGAGTATTTTTACTATTTAATGATCCGATACTGTGAAGTTTGTGGGATGATTTTCGTTCCCACACAGAAAAAATTCCGTAGATATGGAGTTTTCACCGCGAAGAACTCTTTCGTCCATCGCGTTTTACCGCAGAAAGAATGCGGTCCGAAAGGATTCCGATCAGCATTCCGGTGATGACTCCGGCCACGAGAAGCGCCGGCAGATAATAGAACAGTTTGCGGTTCTGCACCACGAGAGCCGCCACGCAGATCTGCGCGACATTGTGCGTCACGCCTCCTGCAATACTTACGCCGGTGATACTAAAGCCCTTGATGTGTTTCAGCAGAAGCATCACAAGAAAGCTCAAAAGCCCGCCGGCAAGGCTGTAAAGGATGGACATTCCATTTCCGAACAGATACCCCATCAGAAGAATGCGGGCGACGGAAATCATCAGGACTTCCCCTGCCGGAAGGAAAAAGAGGCCGACGACTACAACCAGATTGGCAATGCCGAGTTTGATTCCAGGAACACCGAGGTTGATCGGGATCAGTACCTCCACATAACTGAAGATCATGGCAAGTGCCATCAGCATGGCGCATAAGGCAATTTTTCTGCTTGCAGTGCGGCTGTCTCTCATAAATTCCAATTCCTTTCTTCTAAGCTGGTATTATTTTACAATCACATCCGGCGCATCGTCGGCGTCGTCCGTTGTGGATCCGTCACTTTCTACCTCCGCAACCAGCTTATGCGGCAGGCACACGATCGTCTCATTTACCTGGGAAATCGTACCCTGTCTTTTGCAGTAGCCGTCCGGGCAGTCAGCTTCTTCCATATGGGCACTTCCGTTTTCGATCACCAGGACATTCGTTCCGTGACCCGTCTGAATTTTCACGGTCTGATTTTCTGCGAGTGAATACGTTCCGTAGACCTCGCCGTCCACCGTGACTTTCATGGTATTTCCATTTTCCGTTTTCGGCAGCCGAAGTGCCAGGGCAAGGATTCCAGCCAAGAGCAGAACGGCGCCTGCCAGAATCAGATCTTTTTTCTTCATATAGTTTTCCTTATTCTGAATCAGATGCCAGCCCATAACAGCAGTGTCAGCAGGAATACAGCACGGAACAGCGTAAAGAGGATTTCATTTCCGTGAAATTCCTTTACCCCGCAGCGGATATTACCTTTCGGACACGTATCAATACATTTCTGGCACTGGAAACAGTCGCCGGAGATCTCCACGTATCCATCGGATGGCAGTTCCACCGCTGACGGGCACTGTCTCGTGCAGGCGCTGCAGCCGCGGATGCAGTTTTCGCGTTTCCGGTGCAGAGTAAAGAACGGCAGGATCGGAAGCAGAGAAAAGACAGCTCCCATTGGGCACAGGAAACGGCAGAAAAAGCGCTCCTCAAAGAACATGCCGACCAGGATCAGCACCAGAAGAACAATGCCTGGAATATAAGAGGAAAGTCGGAAATTTCCCGCATGCAGCATGGAAAAGACATCCCACGGGCTTGTTCCTCTTGCTTTCTGATAAACTCCTGCAAAGCAGCAAAGAGCAATCAGAAGCAGAATGCCGTATTTGACCAGCGCCAGTTTTTTTGCCAGCTCCGGTTTGATGCATCTGGGCTTCTTTTTACGTTTCTTACAGATTATACCATAAATTGCGTGCATTGCATCCCCCAGACTTCCAAAAGCGCATGCAAAACCGCAGAAAAATCTGCCGAAAACAATCGTAAATGCACAGACAAGAAGCAGAGCCGACACAAACGCGGTCATCTCAATTTTTTCACCCTGTCCAAGCTGCGTAAAAATGTATTTCACTCCGTTAAATGCAGCGGTAAATACTGACGGAAGAAACAGGAAATATAAAAGCTGGATTCCGGCACGCAGGCAGGAAACGATCTGTTTTCTCTTCTTTGCCGGTAATGTGGATAGATCTAAATTTTTCATGTTATTTCTCCGCCTTTTCTATTGCTTCCTGCGCCGCATTTCTGATACCGGTGGAGCTGAATGTTGCTCCGCTGATCGTATCAACATCGGCGGACTGTGCCTCAATAATCTTTGGAATGATCGCCTCCGCGTTTGACAGATACGCACTGTCCTCGCCGTCGGCGGATGTGATGGCAAGATCGGTAATCTGGCCGCCCTCTACGGTTACTTCAACTGCAATGGTGCCGCCGAAGCCGTCAGCTTCACCGTCATACGTACCGTCCACGTACTGCCCTTCTGCTTCTGCTGCTTCACTTGCGGCCGTATCCGCCGTGTTGGATGCAGCTGCTGCGGCCTGCAGATTTTCCTTCTGAAGCTGGGTCGTCTCAAGCTCTGCCGAGAGCCGCGCGATCTGATCCTCTTTGTCTCTTTTATCGAGTACGGTATTGTAGCCGATCAGAACAGCAGCAATGACAGCGACATTCAAAAAACGAACAATCAATTGTCTCATCTGTTTTCCCCTTTATTGCGTTACTTTCGCAGCATCCAGCGCATTCCGGCATGCCTCAAGAATGGCTTTTGAGGAGCAGGTTGCACGGGAAACGGTGTCGATGTTTTCAAGCGTTCCGGTTTCCAGAATCTGAGCGGAAACGCCTTTGATTTTGGAGGTTCCTTCGGATGCGCGGCGGATGTAGGAGGCATTCTGACTGTCTCCGTCACCGGTGATGTTGCTTAACGCTACGATTTTATCGTTTTCAATTGTTACCGTCACAGAAAGCTGATAAGCGGTAAAATCTTCATCTTCATCCGGCTCGCAGACGGCAATCGCTGTGTATTCGCCGTCCTGATAGATCTTTTGTTCCGGAGTTTCCGTCGGGGTTGGTGTTGGCGTCTCAGTTGGCTCCGGGATTTCGGTCGGGGTTGGTGTTTCCGTCGGTGTCGGGGTTGGATTTTTCTTTTCCTCAGTTACGCGTTCTGCCTCTTTTAAAGCTTCCTCGATTGCCGCAAGAATTCCCCTGGAGCTGTAGGTTGCGCCGGAAACGGTGTCAACTTCCAGTGTCTGGTTTTTCACAACGTCCTTTGCTGTCTGTTTTGCGCGTTTTAAGAATGCTTCGTCATCTTCACTCTCGGTCACGAGAATTGCCTTGATCGTCTCATCCTGAATGACAACTGCCGTTGTAATGTCTCCCAGATAGCCCTCGCCGGTTCCGTAGTAAATGCCTTCCTCGTATGGGAATTTTCCTTCCGGAATCGTTGTGGTTCCGCCGCTGCTCGTTCCGTTATCCGGAACGGTCTCGCCGTTTGTTGCCTTCTTCGCATTTTCCAGCGCCTGTTTTACTGCGTTCTGGATGCCGCGGGAGCTGTACGTTGCGCCGGATACGAGATCCACATCGGTTTTCTGTCCGTCTACGATGCGGTCCGCTACGACTTTGGCACGGTTGAAGAATGTCTCGTCATCTTCGTTTTCCAGAATCAGTACCGCTTTGATCGTCTGATCCTGCAGGGCTACCGCCACTTTGATGTCTCCCTGGAAACCGGCGGCCGTGCCGTAATAAATTCCGTCCTGATAAGGGAAACTTCCCTTGGATGCAGACGAATTGTTATTGTTCTGATTATTATTCTGGCTGTTGTTTCCGTTGTTTGTATTGCTCTGGCTTCCTCCGTTTGTACTGGAAGACCCGTTCACTGCCGCCTGACTTAAGGCACTCCGCACAGCTTCAATAATACCGCGGGAGCTGTATGTCGCGCCGGAGACCGTATCCACATTCGTACTCTGTGTTGAGATAATCGTCGAAATCAGAGAGGAAGCACTGGAAAGGTAGCTTGGCGTATCGCTGTTTTCCACAATATCAATCGAAGCAATTTTTCCGCCGCTGACAACAACGCAGACTTTCATTGTGCCGCCAAATCCTGTTCCGGTTCCGTAATACGTTCCATCCCGGTAGGCAGCCGGTTCTTCGATTTTAGATACTGTAACGGTTCCGCCGGCAGAGGCTCCGCCGCCTGCCGCTCCTGATGCGGATGCCGGTTCTGAAGTGTCCTCCTGACCGGTCAGTGCATTTTTCACGGCTGCAAGGATACCTTTTGAACTGAAAGTTGCACCGGAAACCGTGTCCACATCCACACTCTGGGATGCGATGATACGGTCGATAACTCCCTTCGCACGGTTCAGGAAAGCTGCGTCCTCGCCGGGAGCGCTTACAATCGAGATCGACTGAATCGTTTTGTCTTTCAATACGACAGAGACTGTAATCGTACCGCCAAAACCTGTTCCGCTTCCTTCGTACGTTCCGTCCGCCAGCTCAAAGCTGCCGGAACCGACGGCTGCGACAAGTTCTGCTTCGGTATCGGTTGTCTTTTTGGTATCGTCCTTCTTTTTTGTATCATCTTTCTTTTCCGCTGCATCGGTATCCTGTTCCGGCTCCGGTGTCACCAGTGCCTCCGGCTGCTCTACGGCGTAAACCGGTGCAGTGTAGCCGTTCAGCGAAATACCGGCACAGGCTGCTACGATAACTGCCGCGAGAGCCGGTGCAAATGCTGTCAGTTTTTTCCATTTTCCCATGGTTATGTATCACCGTCTTTCCTGATAATGTTTGTCTCGTGATCGGATGTGAAATCGTCAGCAATTCCTTCGGTTACATACAGAACGCCGTCCGCATCCTCCAGAATGGTGTCAAATTCATCGCTGTGTGCACGCCAGTATTCGGCCGCCTTGTCCTTCCCCATGATGAAAAGAGAAGTAGAAAGGCCATCCGCCAGTGTTCCGTCAGCACTTACGATCGTCACCGACACCAGACCGTTATTTGCCGGATGACCGGTCGATGGATCGATGATGTGATGATATTTCATGCCGTCCTGTTCGAAATACCGCTCATAGCCGCCAGAAGTAATAACCGCCCGGTTGGCCGTCGAGAGAATGCCGAGATAATCATCCTCTGCCTCCGGACTCTGCACGGCAACGCGCCATTTACTGCCGTCCGTTTTCGTGCCGACAACCTGAACGTTTCCGCCGAGGTTGATGAGCCCGCTCGTCACACCGCATTCCCGGTAAATATCGGCGATTCTGCCGGAGGTATAGCCCTTTGCGATTCCGCCGAAGTCAATTTTCATGCCGTCCTTGGCAAAGCTGATGGATGCGCTGTCCTTGTCGTATAGGATATCATTGGCATCGGTCAGCGGAAGGAGGCTTTCGATCGTCTCATCCGAAGGAATCGTATAATTTCCGGTTGTAAAACCCCAGGCGTCCATGATCGGATAAATTGCGATGTCGAAAACGCCGTTTGTGCTGTCATACAGATCCAGCGAGCGTTCCAGCAGATAGGTGGTATCCTCCGATAAGGTTCCGCCGCCGTTTGCATTGATCTGCGCTACTTCACTCGTCTTCTCTCCGGTCGACAGAAGTGCATCCAGCCGCTCAATCTCCTGCTGCGCCTGATCCACCGCCGTTTCTGCATTCGGACCATAGGCAGTGACCGTCATGTACGTATCCATCGCAAAAATATCTCGGCTGCTCGATGCATCTGCGGCATCGGAAGAAGCTGTGGATGATGCGGATTTCTGCGTGGAATTCTCTTCCGAAGCGTCAGAACTGCTCGAAGACTCCGAAACAGACGCCGGCTGTGTCTGACTTTCACTGCTCTCCGGCTGCGCTGCTGTCCCCGCACCGGAACATCCGCCGACCGTCATCACCATGGCAAGACAAAATGCTGCAACAATTTTCTTTTTCATAAATAAAACTCCATTTTTTCTTATGTTAGGAAATCCTAACTTTGGTATTATAACATTAACTCGTAACTTACGCTATGAATTACTTGATAAAAGTTTTTCAATTAGCGTTCTGCATCTGATAAATTTTCTCATTTTATGTACTCTAAATCAAGTGGATTTTACTGGAATTCAAGCAGCGATATACAAAAAGCCCCCACAGCCGCATTGCTGCGGCCGCGGGGGCTTTAGAAATAACATTTTCAGAAATTACATATGATCGTGGCAGGTACGTGCAATTACGTCCATCTGCTGCTCTTTTGTCAGGTCGATGAATTTAACTGCATAGCCGGATACACGGATTGTGAAGTTTGCATACTCCGGTTTCTCCGGGTGCTCCATTGCGTCGATCAGTTTTTCGGTTCCGAATACGTTTACGTTCAGGTGATGTGCACCCTGCTCGAAGTATCCGTCCAGAACGTGTACCAGGTTCTCGGTACGCTCTTCGTCGTTGTGGCCAAGTGCGCCCGGGTTGATGGTCTGGGTGTTGGAGATTCCGTCCAGAGCGTCCTCATACGGCAGTTTTGCTACAGAGTTCAGGGAAGCAAGAAGTCCGCTCTTCTCTGCGCCGTAAGACGGGTTAGCTCCCGGAGACAGAGGCTCACCGGCTTTTCTTCCGTCCGGCAGAGAACCAGTTGCTTTACCATATACAACGTTGGAAGTAATGGTAAGGATAGAGGTAGTCGGCTCAGAATCACGATAGGTATGGCAGTATTTCAGTTTGTCCATGAAGGTACGAAGCAGCCATACAGCGATCTCGTCTGCTCTGTCATCGTCGTTGCCGTATCTTGGGAAGTCGCCGGTTGTCTCGAAGTCAACAGCCATTCCTTCTTCGTCACGGATAACTTTAACTTTAGCGTATTTGATTGCGCTTAAGGAGTCTACTACGTGAGAGAATCCTGCGATACCGGTTGCAAAGGTACGTCTTACATCGGTGTCGATCAGAGCCATCTCTGCTGCCTCATAGTAGTATTTGTCATGCATGTAGTGGATCATGTTCAGAGTTCCAACGTACAGATGAGCCAGCCAGTCCATCATAACGTCGTATTTCTTCATAACCTCATCATAGTCCAGATACTCAGCAGTGATCGGCTGATATTCCGGAGCAACCTGCTGTTTTGTCTTCTCGTCTTTACCGCCGTTGATCGCGTACAGAAGGCATTTTGCAAGGTTTGCACGAGCGCCGAAGAACTGGATCTCCTTACCGGTCTCGGTAGCAGATACACAGCAGCAGATGGAGTAATCATCGCCCCATACCGGACGCATTACATCATCGTTCTCATACTGGATGGAGCTTGTCTGTACAGAAATATGAGCTGCATATTTCTTGAAAGCTTCCGGAAGATTCTCAGAGTACAGAACAGTAAGGTTCGGCTCTGGGGACGGTCCCATGTTTTCCAGTGTATGCAGGAAACGGAAATCGTTCTTTGTAACGATAGAACGTCCGTCGATTCCCATACCGGCAACTTCCAGAGTAGCCCATACCGGGTCACCGGAGAACAGCTGATTGTAAGACGGAATTCTTGCGAATTTAACCATACGGAATTTCATTACCAGATGGTCGATCAGCTCCTGAGCCTCTTTCTCGGTCAGGATTCCTTTTTCGATATCTCTTTCGATGTAGATGTCAAGGAAAGTAGATACACGGCCAACGCTCATTGCAGCACCGTTCTGAGTTTTGATAGCTGCAAGGTATCCGAAGTACAGCCACTGAACAGCTTCTCTTGCGTTCTTAGCCGGCTCGGAAATGTCATAGCCATAGGACTGTGCCATAACTTTCATATCCTGCAGTGCTCTGACCTGGTCAGCGATCTCTTCTCTTAACTGGAAGTCACCACGACGCATTCCCTGACGATTGGTTGCAGCGAAGTCTGCTTTTTTGCGCTCGATCAGGTAATCAATACCGTACAGAGCAACACGACGGTAGTCGCCTACGATACGGCCACGGCCATAGGTATCCGGCAGACCGGTCAGGATTTTATTATGACGGGCTTTCATCATCTCTGGTGTGTAGATGTCGAATACACCCTGGTTATGTGTTTTGTGATATTTAGTGAAAATTTCATGAAGCTTCTCACTTGGTTTGTAGCCGTAAGTCTCGCAGGACTGCTCAGCCATTTTAATTCCACCATACGGCATAAATGCACGTTTCAGCGGTTTGTCTGTCTGAAGACCAACTACCTGCTCCAGATCTTTCATGCTGTCATCGATATATGCTGCGCCGTAAGCTGTGATTCCGCTTACAACGTCTGTCTCCATATCCAGAACGCCGCCTTTTGCACGCTCTTCTTTCTGGAGTTCCTGTAATTTGCCCCACAGACGGTCTGTAGCCTCTGTTGGTCCCTCCAGGAATTTCTCATCTCCGTCATATGGAGTATAGTTGTTCTGAATAAAGTCACGTACGTCGATGCCTTCTTTCCAGAGTCTTCCGGTAAAGCCATCCCACTGTTCAAATTCTCTCATTTGCTTTGTTCCTTTCTGGTGTTATTTTGTTTCGTCACGCTCCGGCATCTTCTTTGCACCGGGCATGAACACCTCCGCATGCATAATATAACAAATCTCTGCTTTCCGCGCAAGATATGCACTTGAAAAAATACAAGGAAAACCACAAAATCTTGTATTTTTATAAGAACAAAATCTACATGTGGCGCTTTTCTTTTATGCCCCGTATCCGATTTCATATATCTGCTCTGCAAAGTCACAAATAACATATGTTCCATCGGAAAATTCACTCTTCTGTACGCTTCCGTCCACCGTCATACACTCGTGGCGTACCAGTTCCAGGAGTGCCGTTTTTTCATGCAGCTCCGTTACAACGCGGCATCTTTCTGTCATCTCTTCCAGACTGATTTTCTCCCCGTCAAATGCACCATCTGTATTCGGATATGCGCCGTCCCGTACAAGATACGGTGCACCGCCTGCAAGAAGCGCATACAGCATATAGTCCTCGTCTTTTGAAACACGGTCCATCATCCACGGCTCGATCACACAGTCATGATACACAAGATTAAAGAGCGGCACCGGGATTCCTTTTTTCGGTGTCTCTGCCGGGCGCAGCATAAAGTCGTACGGCGCATAATGGCAGAATACCAGATACGGAACGGCCCAGTCGCTGACCTCCTCGGAGCTTGAGAGAATCCCCTGTGATAGCAGCCAGGAGAAGCAGTTTCCGCGGTACGTATAGCAGTCTCTTCTCGTCATCACATGCTCCGGATTTGCGCACTCGTCGCCCTCGTTGCACGTAAACACATCGAGGTATGCACCGTCAAGCCGGATTCCGTTTTTCTTCAGCTCGGCAAAATTCCGTTTCACATAGAACGGTGCCTGCGTTGCACAGAGATAGCTCTGCGGTCCGCCCGCCCAGTAACTGTGTCCCGGTATCGTTCTATCCGGAAGGCGGCAGGCATAATTTTCATCGTAGCTCGGCGCTGCATGGTAATAATCGCGGTACTGGTCGTGAATACCGAATTTGTAGCCGAAATCATGCATCGTATCGACAAGCGATTTCATGTCTTCCCATCCGCCGGCCGCTTGGCATGCCGGTGTGTAGTCCGGATGCTGGTTGTCATACCCCGGTTCTGCCCAGCCGTCCAGATGAAGATAGACTTTCTCTACGCCGAGATCATGAATTTCGCGGATCTGCTGTTCGCGCACGGAAAACGGCACTACGCGGTTATTTTTCTCCGGATTCTGCGGATCGAAAAAGCCGGACTCTGGCTGCACAACCGTCTTGATTCCCGTATGAACAAAACACGTTCCCACAAGATCGTGAATGGACGGATTCTGTACTGCCTTTTCTTTCAAAGTGCGCAGATGGCCCTGTTCCCGTACATACTGACGGTATGTTTTGCAGAGGTCGTTATAATCGCAGTTATTTAAAAACGTATAACGGAATACGCGGCGGTAATTCATTGTTCCAAGGCTTGGCTCCAGCCATGCCCCCACGCTGGTATACGGGCCGCCTGCCGGGTGCTCTGCCTGATAACCGACGTTCCACGGTGTTGTACAGATCGCTGTATAGCCGCATCTTTCCTTCACCTGGCCAAACCACGGCATATAGCCGCCGGAGGTCTCAAATCTGCCGTCAAACGAAAGCTTTCCAAGTTCCGTCTTCCAGGTATTCGGAATCAGAAGTCCCTGTCCCTCGGTAAGGAGTGTATACCAGTCATCGCGCCCGTTTGTAAACTCCATTGCCGTCGGCCACAGCACCTTTACCGGATGCAGTCCCTCCTCGCAGAGCGGAATCCACTCCATCCAAAATGTTTCATCCACAGCTTCGATCCAGATAATCGTCTCGAAGGCATACGGTGTTCCCGCAAATCCCGCATAACGGCTCCGGATGCCGCATCCGACGCCGAAGGAATAGACCTCATGGGAAATCTCCTCTGCATCCAGGAAACGGTATGTTCCCTCTGCAAAAATCAGTTCCGGTGTCTTTTTCGGATCCGTATTCCAGACAACGCCGTCTTTTTCGATCCTAAGTCCCAGCGTCTCTTCATCGAGCATCACAGCAAGCGATCCGCTTTCTATTTTTTTCATCGTGTGATATTCCCCTTTTTCTTTATCATATGCGTTCCAAACACCAGAAAGGCGCAGAGAACCCGTCCGCCTTTCTCTGCACGGTTCCGGATTTTCTGCGCCTTTTTCCACCTAACTTACATAATCTCTTCTTTTTCTACGACTCTACCGTCTCTCCAGATTCTCTCCAGATCGTAGAACAGGCGGTTCTCCTCATCAAAGATGTGGATGACAACATCGCCGTAGTCCATCAGAATCCAGTTTGCGGTCTGATAGCCTTCGATCTGTTTTGGATGTACGCCGGCTTTTCCGAGTACCTCCTCTACGTTGTCTGCCATCGCCTGTACCTGGTTGCGGTTGCTTCCGCTGGCGATCATGAAATAATCTGCCAGAGTCGAAACATGGGTAATGTCCAGAATGCGGACATCCATTGCTTTTTTATCTTCCAGTGCTTCCAGTGCAAGTTTTGCAGTCTGTTTTGCTTCGCTCATTTATGCTTCCTCCTTTGCCGTCCGTTCCCGGTGCAGTGCCTCATAGAACTGATACGCCTGCTCCGTCATCGGGTCCATCGTCTTCGGGTTTTCCGACAGATACGCCATACTGTCTTTTAAAATTTCATACATGCATTCGTCGATATCGGTGAATGCCAGCTTCCGAAGGCGGGTAAGGTGTGGTGCCTTGTTTCGTGCCGGCTCGATATAATCTGCGATATAGATGATCTTCTCCAGCAATGTCATATCTTCTTTTCCTGTCGTATGCCAGGTGATGGCACTTAAGATCTCCGGATCTTCCACCTTATACTTGTCCTTCGCCAGAAATGCACCGAGCTTGGCATGGATCAAAAACGGATTGTTCCGCTCAAACTCAGTGATTTCAATCTTATTTTTCTCACACATGGTGATTTTTTTCTTATTCGGAATGCATTTTGCACAGTCGTGAAGCAGTCCCGCGACACGGGCTTTTTCGAGATCCTCGCCCCATACCATCGCCATGGATGCTGCGGTAAACATCACACCGAGCGTGTGATGATAGCGGTCTTCATCGACTTCCTTCTGGAGTTTTTTGTCCAGTTTCCATAAATCGTACTGTTCCATCCTGCTCTTCCTCTAATCCTGATAGATTTTCTGCTCCTGAATGTAGGAAATCACAGAATCCGGCAGATAGTATTTCACGGGTTTTCCTTCCCGGATCCATTCCCGCAGTTCGTGGGAAGAAACATCCAGATTCGGTGTGTCGAGTTTCAGAAAGGTACCGTGAAGTTTTTTTGCATTTCGTTCCATACAGGCCAGAAGCTCTTTCTCTTTTGCCCGATCCCTAGTCGCCACAAGGATCTTTGCCGCGGCGCAGATCCGCTCTGGATTTTTCCACTCATCAAAATAGAACAGGGAATCCGCTCCAATGATAAAGTAAAACTCCGTGCACGGATGTTCCTTCCGCATCGCCTCAAGCGTCCGATAACTGTAGGTATAGCCCTCATCTTTCATCTCTTTGGTGCAGAGCACAAAATGCGGATTGGATGCGATGGCACGGCGCACCATCTCGACACGCTGTGCATTCTTTGCCCGTCCCGCCCGGTTCCGTTTATGTGGCGGATTTCCGGCCGGAAGGAACCAGACTTCATCAAGCCCGAACTGCTCGTACGCCGCCTCGCCAAGGATCAGATGACCGATATGAATGGGATCGAATGTGCCTCCCATAATGCCAATTTTTCTGTTTTTCTTTTCCATACGTTTTCCTCAAAAAGCGCCGGAACTGCAGCGGTATGCTCCGGTCCCGGCGGTTCTTTCCTGCGGATTATTTCGGAAGCTGAATTTTCTTTTTCTCTTTTTTGCCCTCTTTGTACAGCACGATCTTTTTGCCGATCACCTGTACGACCTGGGAATTGGTGCGTTCTGCCAGAACTTCTGCGATCTCTCTTGGATCATCGAGGCAGTTCTGCAGTACATTGATTTTAATTAGTTCTCTCGCCTCAAGTGCCTCTGCTACAGCAGCGGTATGCTCCGGCGTGATGCTGCTTTTTCCTACCTGCAGGATCGGTTCCATGGTCATGGCAAGGCCTTTCAGGTATGCTCTCTGCTTGCTGGTCATACGTCTCCTCCTTCGTTATTTATTCGTTCTATTTATAATAATCAAATTCAAATCCATACATCTTGACGGTATCGCCTTCCTGGATGCCGGCCTGCTCGAGTTCGTCTAAGATACCGGTATCTTTTAAGAACCGCTGGAAGAAAGCAAAACCTTTCTCGGAATCCAGATTGGTGTAGCCGAGCATTTTCTCGATCTTCGGTCCCTCGATGATGAAGCGGTGCTCGTCCTCCGGGTCCTGCTCGACGGTGTACGGCAGGTTCTCGGCAAGAAGCATATCCTCCGGGAAGAATTCCTGCTCGAAGACCATACGCTCTTTCGGAAGCTCATCGAGTTTTTTCTGTACGGCATATAAAAGCTCTTTTAAGCCTTTTCCGCTGACGGCAGAAATCGGATAAACCGGGATGCCTTTCGGCTCGAACTCTTTTTTCAGACGTTCCACCGGATCCTCTTCGCCCTCTTCTACATAGATCGCATCGGTCTTATTGGCCGCGATGATCTGCGGGCGTTTTGCGATCTCCGGGTTATAGGCTTCGAGCTCTTTGTTGATCTTGTTGATATCATCCACCGGATCTCTTCCCTCGGTCGATGCAACGTCTACTACATGGATCATCACGCGGGTTCTCTCGATGTGGCGCAGGAATTCATGGCCGAGGCCGACTCCTTCCGATGCACCCTCGATCAGTCCCGGGATATCTGCGATAACAAATCCGCTGCAGCCCTCAAGGTCTACGACACCGAGGTTCGGGGAAAGCGTGGTAAAGTGATAATTTGCAATTTTCGGTTCTGCATTTGTCACGCGGGAAAGCAGGGTCGATTTTCCAACGTTCGGGAAGCCGACGAGTCCGACGTCCGCGATGACTTTCAGTTCCATTCTTACTTCCAGCTCCTGTGCCGGCTGGCCTGGCTGGGCGTATTTCGGAACCTGCATGGTAGCGGTTGCGTAATGCATATTTCCGTTTCCACCTTTTCCGCCTTTTAATACAACCTGACGGCGGTTTTCACCGGACATATCTGCGATGACTTTTCCGCTCGCAGCGTCCATAATGACGGTTCCTTCCGGTACTTTCAGGACAATATCTGCGCCGTTTCCGCCATGGCATCTGCGTTTTCCGCCCGGCTCGCCGTCGGTAGCAGAAAACTTTCTTCTGTGGCGGTAATCAACCAGTGTATTCAGTCCTTCGTCAACTTCAAAAATAACGTCTCCGCCTTTGCCGCCATCGCCGCCGTCCGGCCCGCCGTTCGGTACAAAAAGCTCTCTGCGGAAACTGACATGTCCGTCTCCGCCCTTACCGGAGCGGATCAGAATTTTTGCTCTGTCTGCAAACATGGTATTCTCCTGTCTTGTTTTATCTAAATCCAAATCGGTCTGTTGGACCTTTAATTATTATTAACAAAAACGGCTTCAAACCTCTTAAGATTTGAAGCCGCACCTTTGTCTTACTCTTCTGTTGCTACCGGATATACGGAAACCTGTTTTTTGTCACGTCCTTTTCTTTCGAAAGCTACGCGTCCGTCAACCATAGCGAATAAGGTATCGTCTTTTCCGATTCCTACGTTCACGCCTGGATGAATCTTGGTTCCACGCTGTCTGTAAAGAATGTTTCCAGCCTTTACAACCTGTCCGTCAGCTCTTTTTGCTCCTAATCTCTTGGACTCGGAATCTCTACCGTTCTTGGTAGAACCAACTCCTTTTTTATGAGCGAAAATCTGAAGGTTCATATTTAACATGGTATTACACCTCCTTGAATGCGATCTCTAAGTATTGTGCTCCATAATCGCGGCGAATACTTTCGAGGCCCAGCAAAAGTGATTTTACAAGAAGTGCGGTACTTTCAGAATACCCATTCGGGAATGAAAAATACACGTATCCATCTCCAGCCTCACTTATAATCAGATCCTCTGTCAATGTTTCCACGGAATTTACGGTGTTTACAATCAATGCGGAGACAGCGGCACAGATGATATCCTGCCCTTCCTCTGCATAGCCTGCATGACCGTTTGACTCCACGGAGATGTACTCGCCGTCAGACTCTGTTACGGTTATACAAATCATAAGACTTAAGCGTTGATTTTTTCAATCTTCACTTCAGTGTACTGCTGTCTGTGACCGTTTTTCTTATGATAACCAGTTTTTCTCTTATACTTGTAAACGATAACTTTTTTGCCTTTACCGTTTCCAACTACAGATGCGGTTACGGATGCATTTTTAACGTCCTCGCCAACTTTCAGTCCGTCATTGCTTACTGCAAGTACCTGATCAAAAGTTACGGTTTCTCCAGCTTCAACGCCAAGTTTCTCTACTCGGATAACATCGCCTTCAGCTACCTTGTACTGTTTACCACCTGTTGCAATAATTGCGTACATATGGCACCTCCCTATCAATTACTCGCCAGATTCGGTGGTCTTTCGACTCTTTTACCTCTCTGTGCGGCATACTTCTACAATATATCATCACGTCTGCTGTTTGTCAATAGTATTTTTCAGGAAATTGCAGATTTTTTTTCGCATGCAATTGCCAGTGCGCCAGGTCCGATGTGGCAGGCAACGCTTAAGGACAGCGGATGCGCATCGACTTCAAAATCCGGGAAGGCTTCTTTTACTTCGGCAATCCATCCATCGATTACTTCTTTGTCGTTTGCGGTATAGGCAATGTGAAGTCCCATGATGCCGGCTGCACGCTCTTTTGCGAAGCGTTTGTCCATATCTTTTTTCATAGCCTTGATCATGGCTTTCTTTGCCTGTTTCACACCGCGCGCTTTTTCAAACGCGTCAAGCTTCTCTCCCTGGATCGTCAGCACCGGTTTGATATTTAAAACGGTTCCGATCATGGCTGCTGCCGGCGTAACGCGGCCGCCTTTTTTCAGGTATTTTAACGTATCTACCATAATATAGATACTTGCATCCAGCGCATCCTCTTCCAGAATTGCTTTAATGTCTTTCGCTGCCACGCCGCGGTTTGCCATTTTCTTTGCATCCAGAACAGACTGCTGCTGCGTAACGGAGATTCTCTGGTTGTTGACAACCTGCACTTTTCCTTCGTAGTCCTCGGACAGCACGGTCGCTGTATCACAGGAGGTGGAAAGGCCGCTTGACATCGGAATGTAAACAATGTCATCGTACTCTTCGAGAATTTTGTTCCAAAAATCCATCAGATCTCCCGGAGACGGCTGAGATGTGGAAACAGCCGCATCCTCTGCCAGAATCTCGTAAAACTGTTCCTGTGTCAGGTCGATATCCTCAAACTGGATTTTTCCGCGCATGAAGAAAGGCATGGGAAGGACAAAAACGCCCAGCTCTTTCGCCTGACTCTGTGTAATACCGCTGTTGCTGTCGGTAGCAATAGCTGTTCTTGCCATAGTTCTTATTCCTGCTGTCTCTTTTTTAGGGAAACAGCTTTTCCTTTCTGTAATATCGTGTAACGCTTGATTTGCTGTTATTCTATCATAAATCGTACCTGTTTTCTACCCGGCTTAGACATTTCTGCAAAATTGCCCAAACTGCTTTTGATTCTTTTTACATCATACCAATACCAAGGAAAAACAGTCCGCCAAGGATCAGCAGAATGGTCGGAATTACGATTTTTGCAATGGTCTTTTTTCTTCTCTCCTTCGGGAAAAATCCTTCGCTTTTTGTCTGCTGGTACGTCAGAAGACGGCTTCCCATATAAAGACCGATCGGCATCAATGCCGCTTCGATCAGATACATGCCGATGTACGTTTCCGTTGCATATCCGCTGCCTGCTGCTGCGTTCCCCTGCAAGAACATATAGAGGAAGCTTGCCGCAATGCTCGCCACAATCGTCGATGCGTTGTGGACGAAATGGAACAGCGAGCTGTAAAACATGTTGTCGGTCTTCATCCGCACATACGAGAGAACGATTCCCATCATCATCATCGGAAGAAAACGGACGATGCTCATGTGGAAAGCGCCAAAATAAACGCCCATCAGAAGCAGCATCACCCATTTCTTTTTGATTCCGCGCAGGCTGTACTGCAGAAGACCGCGGTGCAGTGCTTCTTCACAGATGGCCGGTGTCAGCGCAACGACAAGCAGCTCGCCGAAATAGGAAAGGCCCGCCATACTGCTGTCCATGGATTCCGAGAGGCTTGCGTATTCCTGCGGGAAAATCCATTCCATCAGAAGGAAAAGGGCAAGCACACCGCGGTACGTCACATACCACATCAGAATGGTTCCGAGGATTCCGGCTCCATCCGGCTTTTTTAATGGGAACACTTCTTTTAACGGAATATGAAGTGCCCGTACGACGAGAATGGATCCGATCAGGAATACAATGATCTCGTCCAGCGCATTTCCATACATCCCTCCTGCAAGAACCAGCGGAATTCCGGCGAGATTAAAAAGAACCATCAGAAAGGCAAACACCAGCAGGCCCTGCCATGGTTTCAGTATCTTTTCTTTTTCCGCCGGATGCGGCCGTTTTGCCGGCATCTGGTTTCGAAAGGGTTCGTAAAGATATGGGGTATCATTTTCATTGAGGTGAATCGGTTTCTTTTGTGGTTCCATATTCATTCCTCCTTTGTAAGGTCACTGTCATTTCATCTGTTCTGCCAGCGGCCGGCGGATTTTCTTTCTCGTCAGTTCCACGAGATGAAGCGCCGTCATATCCACAACTTTGGTCGGAACGGGATCTTCCCGCACAAGACCCTGCAGGAAGCCGAGAAGGCGCTCCTCCTGCTCTTTTTCCGGCATGTTGATAAAGTCAACCAGGATCAGACCGGAAATCCCGCGCAGGCGGATCTGGCGGGCGATTTCGCGGGCTGCCTCCTGGTTTACGCTGTACAGAAACGTATTTTTCCGTCCGCCGAGCTGCTTTCCGCTGTTCACATCGATCGCGGTCAGCGCTTCGGTCGGTTCGATCACGAGGAATCCGCCGGAAGGCAGATCCACACGTTTGTCGAGTGCCTGTTTTACGTGATTTTCGAGATTTTCTTTCTTTGTCAGTGTGGTAAGCTGATCCTCATACCAGGTCAGGCGGCAGTCGTGAAAATCATGGCGCTCCAGATATTCTCTGCAGATCTCATACGTTTCTCTGTCATCTGTCACAAGTTCTGAAACTGACGGTGCATACCGTTTGACGAGCTCCGGCACGGCATCTGACGCCCGATACAGGCAGGAGTACAGGCTCCGCATTGTTCCATACTGGACAATCCGCGCGAGTTTTTCGGACAGCTCGAGATATTCCTGCCGGATCTCTTCTTCCGAAGCATCAGCGGATGCGGTGCGGAAGATCACGCCAAACGGAAGGCTTCCGCCGGAAAATTCTGGAAAGATCCGGCTTCCCAGTTCTTTTAACCGTTTTTTCTGCTCCGGCAGAAGGCGTCCCGAGCATGAGATTTCCGGCTTTCCATAATAGAGCGCCAGGGCACTTCCCGAAAGAGAAAGTTCTGCTGTCGCCGACGGAAGCTTCGTTTTCTGCGCTTCCCGCTGGATCTGCACGACAATTTCATCTCCGACATGCAGTTCTGTTCCCGGTGCTTTTTTCAGAAGATACCCTTCTTTTACACGGGACAGATCAAGAAAACAGCTCTGCTGCTCCGCAAACGAGACAAATGCCCCGCGGATCCCGGGCGCCAGTTTTTCCACCCGGCCGACATAGATATTGCCAAGCAGCGTTTCCTTCTCCCTGCAGAGGGCCGTCAGTTCGACCGGTCTTTCTCCTTCCACCAGCGTGTGTACCAGGTAATCTTTTCCCGCCCACGGCAGATGGGCAATGACAACTCGTTTACTCAACTTCTTCTCCTAATGCTTCCAGCGGAACCAGCTTTCGCTCTTCTTCCGTTCCGATGTCTGCGTAAACTTCCTCGCGCAGAATCGTGTATGCAAACGGCGGCAGTTCAACCCCGCACCATTTGCAGAACGCTTCCATCACGAGCTCCGGTTTCAGGTTCGAAACACTTCCGGTGGAGAGCTGCATCCAGACACCACTTTTCTTTGCTTTCATATCGTAAATCCATGGGCGGATATCGGTCAGCTTTTCGCTTCGTTTTGTCTTTCGCATGATCTCAATCTGCGGAAGTGCAAAAAACACCGGTACTTTCGTTTCCAGATCAATCTCCGGCATTTTTCCCTCGCGGAACTGCACGAGATAATCGGCTCCTGCTACGAGAGACATTGCCTTGCTTGCTTTTCCATCCGGCACATGGCGGGCGGAAAGCACTTCCATTCCCTCAACCATCGTCGCATTCAGACGTTTTACAATCTCGTCGGTTTTCATATCTTCCGCGAGCACCATATCGAAATATTCACCGGTGCTGCTGATGCCGACACCGAGCGGAGAAGCAAACGACAGCAGCATGTGCGGGCTGAAGCCCTCGGAATAAGCGATCGGAAGTTCCGCACGGCGGATTGCTTTCTGGAAGTAACGCATCACATCCAGATGACCCACAAATTTCATCACACCTGTTTTGGCAAACTTAATTCTGATTTTCATAGCAGACACCTCCTCCGAATGATTTTGCTCCGCAGCCGGAACACTGCATCTTACAGTTCGGGGTAACGGTTTCTTTCTGTGCCCGCTCCCATTCGCGGATCAGGAATTTTTTCGTCACGCCGATATCAAGGAAATCCCACGGAAGGATCTCATCGGTGCTGCGCTTACGGCAGGCATAGAACGAAACGTCAATGCCGGTCTCTGCAAACGCTTCTTCCCAGGCATCTTTCCGGAAATACTCGGACCAGGCATCGAAAATAGCACCTTTTCGGTACGCTTTTTCAATAACTTCGGCACATTTCCGGTCACCGCGTGCAAGGAATCCCTCCAGAAGGGAAATATCTGCCTCATGATAAATGTAACGGATGCTCTTCTGATTCAGCTGTGCGCGGACCTCTGCCTTTACAATCGCCGCTTTGTCAAGAAACTCCCTCTCCGTGTTCATCGGTGCCCACTGGAACGGAGTGAACGGCTTCGGAATAAAGAACGAGGAGCTTGCCGTAATCTGGCATTTTCCGTTTCTCTGGTCTTTCGGAATCTCATAGTAACGCTCTGCGATCTTTTCCGCCAGATGCGCAATTCCTTTGATATCATCCTCGGTCTCGGTCGGAAGGCCCAGCATGAAATACAGTTTTACTTTATTCCAGCCGCCCTCAAACGCTTTTCCGGCTCCGTCGAGAATGACTTCCTCGGTCAGACCTTTATTAATAACATTCCGCATCCGCTGGCTTCCCGCCTCCGGTGCGAAGGTCAGGCTGCTCTTTTTGATATCCTGTACCTTGCTCATGACATCGAGGGAAAATGCGTCGATTCGAAGAGACGGAAGGGAAATATTGACACCCTTTTCCGGGCAGCTGTCGATCAGATAGTTGACAAGCTCCGGAAGATGGCTGTAATCACTCGAGCTCAAAGAACTCAACGAAATCTCATCGTGGCCGGTATTGCGCAGCATATGGGTCGCAAGTTCTTTTAACTTCTCCACATCGCGCTCTCTTGTCGGACGGTACACCATACCCGCCTGGCAGAAACGGCAGCCGCGGATACAGCCGCGCTGGATCTCCAGAACGACACGGTCCTGTGTTGCCTTGATAAACGGCACGACCGGTTTCTCCGGATACGTTGCCTCGGTCATATCCATGACAAGCTGTTTTTTGATCTTTTCCGGTGCTTCCGGAATGGACGGCGTAAAGGCCGCGATCGTTCCGTCCTCGTGGTACGTTACTTCATAAAACTGCGGTACGTAAATACCAGGGATCCGGCATGCCTTTTTCAGGAAATCCTGACGGGTTCCGCCGTTCTTTTTATTTTCCAGATACGTGTCAAAAAGCTGGTCGTACACAACCTCACCCTCTCCGATGTAAAACAGATCGAAGAACGGAGCGATCGGCTCCGGGTTGTACGTACACGGGCCGCCGCCGATGACGATCGGGTCCTCGTCGGTACGCTCCACCGCATGCAGCGGGATTCCGGCAAGGTCGAGCGCCTGCAGAACGTTTGTATAACACATCTCATACTGCAGGGTGATGAACAGGAAATCCTCGTTTTTCACCGGCTCCTGGGATTCCAGACCGAACAGCGGAATGTTCTGTTCACGCATCACGCGGTCCAGATCCGGCCATGGGGAATAAACTCGCTCGCACCACATGTCCTCGCGTTTGTTGAACATATCGTACAGGATCTGGATGCCAAGGTGGGACATACCGATCTCATACACATCCGGGAACAGGAATGCGCCGCGCAGGGCTACTTTCTCTTTGTCTTTTACGACACTGTTGAATTCATTTCCAATATATCGCGCAGGCTGCTCAATCTGGAGCAGCACTTCTTCTGGCAATGCTAATTTTCTCATGCAATTCTCTCACTTGTTCTTATTTTTATTTGTCCAGATACGCCGCAAGCAGTTCCAGCGTATTCTTCACGCCGTCCACATGGCTTCTTTCATATCCATGGGATGCGTACACACCGGTGCCGATCAGGGCATGGCGTGCGTCTGCGCCGCCGCGGAGCGTTGCCTCCACGTCAGAGCCGTAGTGCGGGTAAACATCCGCCGCATAGTCGATTCCGTTTGCTTTTGCTGCCGCAATCAGCTCGCCGGTAAAATCGTAGCTGTAAGGGCCGCCGCTGTCTTTGACGCAGATGGATACCTGATGCTCTTTACACTCCAGTCCGTCGCCGACACAGCCCATATCAACAGAAAGAATATCTGTCACGCCCTCCGGAACGGAAGCAGATCCGCCGTGGCCGACCTCTTCGTATACGGTAATGTGCTGATAAACCGGGCGGGACGGTGTGACATTTTCTTCTTTTAAATACTTCGCATAGCCGAGCAGAATTGCAACGCTCAGTTTATCATCGAGGAAACGGCTCTTGATGTAGCCCTTCTCCGTGATGCGGGTTCTCGTCTCAAAGCAGACGATATCACCAGTCTCGATGCCGAGCGCTTTTGTCTCCTCTTTGGAGAAGACCATCTCATCCAGAACGACCTCCATATTGTCGTAGGTGCGGTCCTGCTGGTCGTAGGAACCGTTGACATGGATCGACGGGTTGTTCATCTGGAAGCAGCCCTCGTACCGTTTTCCGTCTCTTGTGATGACAACGCAGTTTTCCGTCTCCGCATTGTTCGGATTCATACCGCCGAGCGCGGTGAGACGAAGACGGCCGTTTCCTTTCACTTCCGCTACCATGCCGCCGAGCGTATCGGTATGTGTCTCCACAAGGACACCGCCGTTTCCTTCACAGCCTTTGGCAAGCTGCACCAGAAGGCCGCCCTTTGTGGTGATCACCGGCGCATAGCCCATCGCTTCGTACTCTGCTTTCAGCCATGCAATGGCATCTTTTGTGTAGCCGGTCGGGCTGTCGATGGAGAGCAGTTTTTTCAGTTTCTCTGTTATAAAATCAACATAAACCTTTGTATTTTTCATGTTTCTTCCTCCATTTTTGTTTCTGTTTTTTCTTCTTTTTTCGAAACATTTTGAAACAGAAACTGCAGATTTTTTTCTTTCCGAAAAAAGATCCTGCCCTTCATCATACCACAGAAATAAATTGGATACAACCATCGGAAAACGGAAAAATGGAAATAAGGAAAATGTAACTGGACAAACTACCCTATGCCATGCTATGTTTGAAGAGGGAGATACATTATTAGCTGTTATTCAAAAAAGTTTCTTCTATAATAAAATAAAGGTCGCCTCAAATTCAAATAAAGGAGCAAAAAAATGGACACAAAAGAACAGGCATCGCAGCCTGCATTACAAACGTTAAAAGAATATGCTGTCATTACCGCAGCTGTTCTGATCATGGACATTGGAATTTATGTTTTTAAATTCCCTAATAATTTTTCTTTCGGCGGTGTATCCGGTATGGCCGTTGTCATCTGCCGGTTTCTTCCGTTCACTGCCTCACAGATCAACCTTTTTATCAACCTGCTGCTTCTGCTGGTTGGTTTTGCTGTGCTGGGGCGGAACTTCGGCG
Organism: Blautia sp. AF32-4BH; assembly: GCF_003460565.1. Lineage (NCBI taxonomy): Bacteria > Bacillati > Bacillota > Clostridia > Lachnospirales > Lachnospiraceae > Blautia > Blautia sp. AF32-4BH. The sequence continues at coordinate 115,692 of NZ_QTVL01000009.1, forward strand.
TCAAGACAGCCTACGTGACCGTGCTTTCCTCGGTTCTTCTGAACATTTTTGAAAAGCTGTTTCCGATGGCACATCCGCTTACCGATGAGATCATGCTGGAGCTCTGCTTTGCCATTATTCTTCCGGCACTGGCGGCAGCACTGCTGTTTTTTGAGAATGCCTCCGGCGGCGGCACAGACATCATCGCCATGATTATTAAAAAATATTCTACAATGAATATTTCCACTGCCCTGCTGGTGACCGACCTCATCGTTGTCATCCTTGCTTTCCTGATTTTCGATACCTTAACCGGACTTTGTTCGGTTCTCGGTCTGATGGCGAAAACACTGCTGATTGACAAAACGATTGAGCGGATGAAGCTGAATAAATTTTTTACGATTATCTCCAACAATCCGCAGCCGATCTGCGATTTCATCACAAAGGATCTCAATCACAGCGCAACCCTTTACGACGCCGTCGGCGCTTACTCCGACCAGCAGCGGACAGTCATTCTCACGGTTGTGGATGTCAAGCAGGCCGTCTATCTTCAGCGGTTTATTCATGATACCGAGCCGACCGCGTTTATTGCGATCACAAAGAGCAGCGAAATTATCGGAAAAGGCTTCATGAGTTATGTCTGATCGATTCAAACCATATTTTTTACGCAAAAAATCCGAAGGCTTTTGACGCCTTCGGATTTCTTTGTATGTGCTTATTCTGTTTATTTCTCTTCTGCTGCTTCGGTATCTTCTGCCGGTGCTTCTACGTTGTGGGAAGCCATCAGACTTACGACAATGGATTCCGGATTGGTCTTTATGGTGATATCCGGGTCAGCGGCCAGGGACAGATCTTTGACGCGGATGACATCACCGATCTTCATCTCTCCGACATCGACCATTACCTGATCGACCAGGGATGCCGGGTATGCCATGTAGGCAACCTCGTTCAGATCCTCCTGCAGAACGCCTTCTGCGATCTTTTCATGGTTTACAAGGACAATCTCTGCAACGGAATGAACTTTCTCGTTGCTGACCAGTGCCTGGAACTCGATCGAATCGATCTGTCCGGCTACCGGGTTATAATCAACATTTTTGATCAGGACATCGTATGCGGTTCCGTCGACATCCAGCATAATCTGGCTGCCTTTGTGGTCTGTCTTCAGCAGTTTCTCGATATCTCTTTTTACCATCTTAACTGGAATGGATTCTTTCATCTCTCTGCCGAATACATTGCCGACAACGTATCCTTCTCTTCTAAGTCTTTTTGCTTTTACATCCAAACTTCTCTTTTCAGCTTTTAAAGTATTCATTTACCTTTTCCTCCAAAAATCTGATTCTTAGCAGGCTTCTTATCTTGTGAAGGGTGTTAAGTTTGCTTTGCCTTGTGGCTATGAATAAGTTTCTTGGAACAGGATGTTTGGGAACATGCAAGGAAGAATTGGTTTCTTGTTGATTCCTTTTCTTTGTTCTAGATGTAATATAATACCACAAACACGATTTGTCAACCCGGATTTTCCGATTTCACAGTTTCTTCACATTTTCAGCACGCTTCCTTATATTCCATCAGTTTCTGGCGTGCTGTGCGGTTCAGACTGCGCGGTACAGCAATCTCAATCGTCGCATAATGATCACCGTGCACGTTCGCATCTTTCATCGATACCATGCCCTTGCCGCGCAGACGGAGCTTACTGCCGGACTGTGTTCCTTCCTTGATTTTGCAGACCACATCTCCGTACAGTGTCGAGACACGCGCTTCACCGCCAAAGACTGCCGTTGTGTATGGAATCTGAATCGTCGTGTAGATGTCCATTCCGCGCCGTTCAAAGCCTTTCTTTTCTTCTACATTGACCTTCAAAATCAGATCGCCGCGGCGGCCGTTTGATCCTGTATGGCCTTTGCCGCGCAGACGGATGCTCTTTCCGCTCTCGATACCGGCCGGGATTTTAACCAGCAGCGTATTGGTCGTTCCATCCGGGTTCCGCAGGGTAATCTGTTTTTCACAGCCCGATGCCGCTTCCTCCAGGCGGATCGAAACCTCAGCGTGCAGATCGAGATCCTCTGCCGTACCGCGGCCGGAAAATGCATCCTCAAACGGATGTCTGCTACTTCCCGAACGCGTATACCGCTCGCTTCCGAATCCACGGCTTTTGCCATGAAACATCTGATCAAAGAAATCGCCGAACATATCGTCCGCGTTTCCTTCAAAGTGAAATTCGTGATAGCCGCCGTTGTTTCCGCTTCCGCCGAACGGGTTTCCATACGCACTGCCGTACGGATTTCCACCGCCCTGCTGGCCGTACGCGCCGGCTCCCTGGTCGAACGCCGCGAATCCGAACTGATCGTACATTTTCTTCTTTTCCGGATCGCTTAAGACAGAATACGCTTCTGTCACTTCCTTAAATTTCTTTTCCGCATCCGGGTTTCCCGCATTCGTATCGGGATGATATTTTTTCGCCAGTTTCCGGTATGCACGCTTGATTTCTTTCTCGTCTGCATTCCGGCTGACGCCTAATACTTCATAATAATCTCTCTTTGTTTCCATCATCAGGCACCTCCAGTCAAGCCTTTTCCTGATTTCCCAAGTGAACAATTCCTGGCTCTTTTTATCTGTTCTATTTGTACTATAACACTCATTTTTCACACTGTCAATTCTTTTCACGGAAGATTCAAAATTCCTATACGAATTGAAAAACCTGCCGTGCACTGTTACAATAAGAGATATACGATTCTCACGATTTTTTATGGAGGTACTTGATTGATGCATTCCATTTTCTGGTTCCGCACCCGGCAGTGGGTGTTGAGCCGCGTTCTTCATCTGACAGAGCATAAGAAACAGACACTCCTTGCAGCACCGGATGCCGTTCTGCTGCTCCCCGCGTTATTCCGGAAACGCCGGATCTCCCGGATTCTCCTGGTGACTACCCCCGGCTTTGTCCGCCGCGGAACACTGACGTCTCTGCTGGATGGCTGTAAAAAAGAAAACATTTCCGTCACCATTTTCTCCGAAATCGCCCCGGATCCGCAGATTGAGAGCGTGGAACAGGGTTTCCGTCTTTATCAGCAGATTCAGGCGCAGGCTATCCTCGCCATCGGCGGCGGATCCGTTCTCGATGCAGCAAAGCTGATCGGTGCCCGCGTCTGCTGTCCGAAAAAGACGGTTCCTGCGATGCGGGGCCTCCTGAAAGTCCGTCGGAAACTTCCGCCGCTGTTTGCCGTGCCGACGACAGCCGGAACCGGTTCGGAGGCAACGGCGGCAGCTGTCATCACAGACTGTATCGACGGGAAACCATACAAATACGCCGTCAATGACCTCTGTCTGATCCCGGATACGGCAGTTCTCGATCCGCGTCTTACGATCAGCCTCCCGTCCTCTATGACCGCAGATACCGGTATGGATGCCCTGACCCATGCCATGGAAGCTTTTCTGAACCTCTTCGCCTCCCGCAGCGTGCAGAATGCATCCATCGAGGCAGTCTGCGAAAATTTCCATGCCCTGCCCGAAGCCTGGCGTGACGGCTCCCGTCTTGCCGCACGGCAGGAAATGCTTCATGCATCGTATCTGGCCGGTTTCGCTTTTACCAACAACTTTGTCGGCTACGTCCATGCCATCGCTCACGCCGTCGGTGCACTGTACCACATTCCGCACGGAAGAGCCAACGCGGTTCTGCTGCCTGCTGTTCTGCGCGAATACGGTTCCTGCATTGCGCCTAAACTTGCCGTTCTCGCCGATGCGCTTTCTCTCGGCGGAGATACCGTTTCTGAAAAGGCTGAGCGGATGATTGCAGCTATCGAGGCTATGCGCGATTCGTTTGACATTCCATCCACTCTGCCGCACCTTTCGCCGAATGATTACACAGAAATAGCACGCCGTGCTTTAAAAGAAGCAAATCCCACCTACCCTGTTCCGCAGATCTGGGATTCTGAAAAAATCTTTTCTGTGCTCCGCCGTGTACAATCCTAAAGCCGCTGTTTTCTCGAATTTAAATTTGACAGAAGGCAAAAAACATGGTAATTTATTAGAGATATCGCATAGAGGAGTGAATAAAATGAATAAAAGAACCATGAAAAAAATGGCCAAAGCGAAACAGCAGGCTGCAGAAGCTGCAAAAACAGCGGAAACCGTTGTAAAGACAGCGGCACCGGCAAAAGAAGTAAAACCAACGACTGAAAAAACCTTACATACAGAAGCAGCCGAAGGAAAAGCAGAAGCTGCAAAAGAGCCGAAAAAAGCAACCAAAAAAGAAACCGTTAAAAAAACAGTAAAAAAGGAGACCGCGGAAACCATGGCAGAAGCAACCAAAACCCCACGTAAAATGACAAAAGTATCTGATACCGTTCTTGAGATCTTCGAGACAAAAGTATCTATGAAAGACCTCGAAGCAGTCATCAAAAAAGAAGTAAAAGCAAACGGATTAAAAGGCGAGATCAAAATCTACCTGAACGCAGAGCAGAGAGCAGCTTACTACACCGTAGACGGACAGGGATCTGACGATTTCAAAGTAGATCTGACCACTCTTGCTGAATAATTTTTCTGTCAGCTGATCTATCAGAACAGACCAAAAGCGGCATGTCCGAAACAAAGTCTTCCGGATTTTGTTTCGGGCATGTTTTTTGCTGTCTGTTCCCAAACCTAAAAAACGACAAGGTATTTTTCTATGAAAACTGTAAACCATCTCGGAACCGACCCGATCGGAAAGCTGGTTCCCCGTATTGCTTTTCCGAGCATGCTGGCACAGTTCGTGAGTGTTCTGTACAGCATTGTAGACCGTATGTACATCGGCCACATTGCCTCTGTCGGTGATCTGGCGCTCGCGGGTGTCGGCGTCTGCGGTCCCATTCTTACCATGATCGGCGCGTTCTCCTCCCTCATCGGGGTCGGCGGCGCGCCGCTGCTCGGCATCCGGCTCGGAGAGAAAAATGAAAAAGAGGCATCCCGCATCCTGGCTAATGCGTTTCTGATGCTTGTTTCCCTGTCCCTCGTTCTGACAGCCGCGGCGCTTTTTTTAACCCGCCCGATGCTGATGGCATTCGGAGCCAGCACCGTTACGTATCCTTATGCCAGAGCCTATTTTATGATCTACGTTTCCGGCTCTGTGTTTGCGCTTTTATCGACCGGCCTGAACCAGTTTGTGATCTGCCAGGGCTTTGCCAGTGAGGGAATGAAATCTGTTCTGCTAGGCGCCGTCCTGAATCTGCTGCTGGACCCTGTGTTTATCTTCGTTCTGCATCTCGGCGTGCGCGGCGCGGCAATTGCAACCGTGCTCTCCCAGATCGCAAGCTGTCTGTATGTGCTGCATATTCTGTTCGAAAAGACGATTCCGATCCGCATCACCTTCGGCGGGTATTCATTTGCGATCATGAAACGCATTCTGACAGTCGGTTTTACTCCGTTTCTAATCATTGCCATCGACAATGTGATGATCATTGCGATGAACGCCGTCCTGCAGCGGTATGCACCCGCCGGACAGGGAGACAGCTTCATCACCTGTGCAACGATCGTTCAGAGCTTTATGCTGATTATTACGATGCCGCTCGGCGGAATCAGCGGCGGAACGCAGTCAATCCTCGCATACAATTATGGAGCTGGAAATTCCAGGCGTATTCTTGAGGCACAGAAAACCATCATCGCACTCTGTGCCGGATTTACGACCTTGATGTTCCTCGTCTCCAATGCCGCCGGAACGCTGTTTGCGCAGCTTTTTACTTCCGATCCGCAGATCGTCTCGATGGTGGTCCGCGCGATCCATATTTCGACACTCTCAGTCATTCCGCTCGGCATTCAGTACGAGATTGTAGACGGCTTTACTGCAATGGGCCGCGTGCGCTATTCGTTTGCACTCTCCTTCTTCCGGAAATTCGTCTACTTTACCGCTCTGTTTCTTCTGCCGCGGTTCTTTGCACTGGAAAACATCTTCTACGTGGAACCTATTTCCGACCTGATCGGGCCGGTTGTCTCAATGATCGTTTACTGGACTTCGATTCAGAAGATTCTGAAACAGCGGGAAGAGGCGGTACGGCTGATGCACACAAAAAAAGCATAAAAAATCTCATATCAAAAAAGCTGTTCTTTTCCGCGGAGTTTTCAAAACTCTCACCAGAAAAGAACAGCTTTTTCTGCTTCTGTTAAAATGTCTTCGGCATCGGAACGGTTTCCTGTACTTTCAGACCGTATTTTGCTGCCAGCTGCAGTGCCTTCTGTTCCGTCTCCGGATTCCAGACGGCTTTCGGCGTATGGGCATCACAGCCGAAAACGGCGGTGTTTCCTTCTTCGCCGGCGATCTTCCAGAACTTCTCGTTCGGATACCATCTTTCTTCCATCAGACCAAGGAAATTGATCTCCAGCGGAATGTTTCTCTTTTTCACCTCACGGCAGAGTCTCCGGTATTCCCGGTCGAACACTGCTTCGTCGCCGTTGAATAAAAAGAGATCCGGGTGTGCCAGATACAGGTATTTTCCGGTATCGATGCCTGCCAGGCACTGGTCCACATACTGTTTCAGGTAGCTTCCGTCTGTTGTTCCATGGCCGCTGTAGAGAATCTTTTCGATCTCATTTCCCAGGCTGTGCTGGCCAAGCACAAAGTACTCAAACGGATAGTCCGACAAAAAATCAATCAGCTGATCCCAGAATCTCGGGAAATACTCTGTTTCGAGTCCGAGATGGATTTCAATATCCTTGTCATACTCTTTTTTCAATGCCAGCACGGTGTCTACATAGCCTTCCACCTGATCGAGCCGCATCCGCATGCCGGAATCGTAGCCGTCCGGGAACGGATAAGGCGAATGGTCGGAAAAACCGAGAATTTTAAGGCCGCCCTCAATCGCGCGCTCCACATACTCCCGCTCCGTTCCGTCCGCATGGCGGCACCGCCATGTATGGGTATGGTAATTTGCAATCATGATCTGTAACCTTCTTTATTTTGTATCTTATTCTGCTGCTTCTTTGGAGATATCCGTTCCAAAATATTTTTCCGAAAGCTCTGTCAGTGTTCCGTCTTCTGCGAGCTCGCCAAGTGCTTTGTTGACTGCCTCAAGCAGCGTCTTGGTCTCATCGCCTTTTTTCATCGGAATACCGACTTTTGTGGATTCCGGATCGAGACATGCAATTTTGATCTCTGCATCCGGGTGTGCTTTCATATAATCGTAATACGTTACCTCTGCGTTCAGAGTTGCATCGATACGGCCGCTTAAGAGAAGCTCGAAAGTCTGCTCCAGATCGTCAACACCGGTAACGGCTGCGCCATATTTCTCGGCAACTTCTGCATACGTACTGGAAATGGTGTTCGCAGTGCTCTTTCCGTCGAGATCCTCCATGGACTGGATTTCATCGTTAGCAGAGTTTACGATAACAGCGGTGCGGTTGTATGCGTATGGATCGGAAAAGCTGTATTTCTCAGCGCGCTCCTCTGTGATATCTACGCCGTTTACCATGATATCGTACCGGCCGGAATCGATTCCTGCAAGAAGGCCATCCCACTCACCCTCTACAAAGGTTGCTTTCACGCCGAGTTTCTCTGCGATCTGCTGTGCCACTTCTACGTCATAGCCGACCAGGTTGTCGTCCTCATCGTGATACGTCCACGGTGCCCAGGTCCCTTCCATTGCCACAACGATCTCACCCTTGCTCTGGATCTGCTCTAAAAGATCCCCAGACGCACTTGCGGAAGATGCTGATGAAGAGGAAGAAGCACTGCTGTTATCTGCCGTGCTGTTTCCGCATCCGGTCAGTAAAAAGGATGATGTCAGGATACCTGCCAGAAATACTGCTGCCATTTTCTTTTTCATAATATTCGCCACTCCTTTTTTGTTTTGTTCTGGAAGAAGCTGCCTTTGCTTCTTCTGTTTTCTTTATTGCAAACTGTCCGGATTCCGTGCTCCGGGCAGGATTTGCCGCTTTGCGGGATACCTTACTCGTAATGCTGTTCAATATTCTGCAAAAATGTTCTCGTCCGCTCTTCCCGCGGATTTGCGAAAAATTCCTTCGACGGACCTTCCTCAACGACAACGCCGTTTTCCATAAAGACAACTTTGTTCGAAACGTTTCTTGCAAAGCCCATCTCATGCGTGACAACGAGCATTGTCATTCCCTCTTTGGCAAGCTGGCGCATAACACCAAGCACCTCGCCGGTCAGCTCCGGGTCGAGTGCTGAGGTCGGCTCATCAAAATAGATAATTTCCGGATCGGTTGCCAGTGCACGGGCGATTGCCACCCTCTGCTGCTGTCCGCCGGAAAGCTGATGCGGATAGTAGTCCGCACGGTCCAGCATGCCTACTTTTTCAAGCGCTGCACGCGCTTTTTCCTCCGCCCTGGTTTTTGGCATTTTTCTGCCGATGATCAGGCCCTCGGTTACGTTATGAAGGGCTGTTTTGTTCAGGAACAGGTTATAGTTCTGAAATACAAATGCGGTTTTCTGACGGATCGCCGCGATATCTTTTTTGCTGATGTTGTAGAACGGATATTCTTTCCCGTCAAAGATCAGGCTGCCGCCGTCCGCATGCTCCAGAAAGTTGACACAGCGCAGCATCGTCGTTTTTCCCGAACCACTCGGACCGAGGATTGCAACAACATCGCCCTGTTTTACTTTTAAATCTACACCTTTTAATACTTCCAGGCTGCCGAACGCTTTCTTTAATCCTTTAATTTCCAGCATGGCTTATTCCCCTTTTTTCTGATATGTACTCAGTTTCTTCTCTCCGATTCCCTGCAGCTTCGTGAGCACAGTGGAGAACAGCAGGTAGATCAGTCCTACTTCAATATACAGTGCCAGCGGCTCATGGGTGCGCGCTACAATCCGCTGCGTTACCATAAACATCTCCGTTACGGTGATATTTGCGGCAAGGGAAGTATCCTTTACCATGGCGATCAGAGAGTTGGAAAGCGGCGGGAAAGCGGTGCGCATCGCCTGCGGAAGGATAATTCTCCGCATGATCTGCAGATACGACATGCCGACACAGTAGCCGGCTTCGAGCTGGCCTGCCGGAACGGCTTCCAGGGCCGCACGCATCGTCTCGGCACTGTAGGCGCCCTCATTCAGGGAAAAGACGAGAACTGCCGCCGGAAACGGATCGATCAGAATACCGGCGCGCGGAAGTCCGTAAAACACAACGAAAAGCTGGACCAGAAGCGGGGTTCCGCGGAAAATCCAGATATAGAAACGTGCAATCTGACGAAGGCCTTTGATGTTTGCAAACTGTACCATAGCCATTGCCGTCGCAATTACAAGTGCAATGGAAAACGAGATTACAGTAAGCGGAATCGTCACCTTAAGGCCCGGCAGAAAGATTTTCCAGAAAGAATCCAGAAGAATATTCCATAATCTTTCGCTCATTTCGATATATCCCCCTTATTTTTACATTTTCCTAGATAGGATAACACTTCAAGTCCGCTTCAAGTCAAGTGTTTTTTCATATACCCCTCCCCCGCATGCAAGAATCCCCGGGAAACACGTTTTTCAACGGCCCCGGGGACACTTATTTATGGTTGGTTTTAAGAGGAAGGATCTTGTCTTTTTTTATGGTATTATGTTATTTACTGCTTAGTCCTGTGTCACATTAAATGCTCTTGCACCAGGGTATACAGCGGCCGTTCCAAGTTCTTCTTCGATTCGGAGAAGCTGGTTGTATTTTGCAACACGCTCGGTACGGCTCGGTGCACCGGTCTTGATCTGGCAGGTGTTCAGGGCAACAGCCAGGTCTGCGATGGTGGTATCCTCGGTCTCACCGGAACGGTGGGAGGAAATTGCGGTGTAGCCTGCTTTGTGAGCCATTTTGATTGCCTCAAGGGTCTCAGATACAGAACCGATCTGGTTCAGTTTGATCAGGATGGAATTTCCGCAGCCAAGGGAGATACCTTTTGCCAGACGCTCAGTATTGGTTACAAACAGGTCGTCACCGACAAGCTGTACTTTTCCGCCAAGCTCTGCGGTCAGCTCTTTCCAGCCTTCCCAGTCTTCTTCATCCAGAGCATCCTCGATGGAGATGATCGGATATTTCTCTACCAGTGCTTTCCAGTGAGCGATCAGCTCTTTGGAAGTAAATACAGTGCCGGCTTTCGGCAGTTTGTATTCACCCTTGGTTCCTGTCTTCCACTCGGAGGAAGCAGCATCCATCGCGATCTTGAAGTCTCTGCCTGGCTCGTAGCCTGCTTTTTTCACTGCCTCAAGAATGGTCTCGATGGCTTCTTCATCGGATTTCAGAGCCGGTGCAAAACCGCCTTCATCTCCAACCGATGTTGCCAGTCCGCGCTCTTTTAAGATGGCAGCCAGTGCATGGAAGACCTCAGCGCACCATCTTAAGCACTCTTTGAAAGAAGATGCTCCAACCGGCATGATCATGAACTCCTGTACATCCAGGCCGGAAGAAAGTGCGTGGCATCCGCCGTTGATGATGTTCATCATCGGAACCGGCAGACGATTTCCGGAAACGCCGCCGAAGAAGCGGTACAGCGGAATCTCAAGTGCGTTTGCTGCTGCTCTTGCGCAGGCAATGGATACAGCCAGAATGGCGTTTGCACCCAGGCGGGATTTATCCTTTGTTCCGTCCGCATCGATCATAGCTTTATCTACAGCGTAGGTATCGGATGCATCCATACCTTTTAAGGTATCGTTGATGACGGTGTTGATGTTTTCTACTGCTTTCTGCACACCTTTTCCAAGGTATCTTGCTTTATCTCCATCTCGTAATTCCAGTGCCTCAAACTCACCGGTAGATGCGCCGCTTGGTGCCATGCCGCGTCCTACAACGCCTCCTGCAAGAACAACCTCAGCTTCTACGGTTGGGTTTCCTCTGGAATCCAGAATTTCTCTTCCTTTTACTTCCTCAATTTTCAGGCTCTTCACTTTTCGTGTGCTCCTTTCTCGTTTGTTTCTGGAGTTTCCCGCCTGCGAAGTGTCCAGGATCCGCAGACGGGAGATAACAATGATTGATTCACTTTGGTTAGCCTTTACTAACTATAATTCATTATAACTAATTTTTTAAAAATTGCAAGTGGGTAAAGTGATACTTTTTCTCAGAAATGCAAAAAGTTTTTCTGTTCTTATTTTTCCTGTTTAAATGCCTCTTCCAGCGTATGCCATCCAAGCACTGCACATTTCACTCTTGCCGGCATGTGGGAGATGTCCTTCAGTGCACCAGCCTCCTCGAGTTCGTCAATCTCCTCGTCGGATGCTTCTCCTTTGATCATGCGCAGAAACAGATTTCCCAGGCGCAGTGCCTCGTCCTTCGTCTTTCCGATGATCATGCCGAGCATAATGTCCGCCGATGCCTGCGAAATCGCACAGCCGTCGCCCACGAACGCACCGTCCGTGATCACATCGCCGTCGACTTTTAATTTCAGCCAGATATCATCGCCGCAGCTTGGGTTGACGCCCTCGAGTACGATGTCCGCATCCGGCAGATCATGCTTGAATTCCGGACGCAGATTGTGCTCCGTCAAAATTTCGTTATAAAATCCTCTACTCTCCATAGCCCATTCTCCTTCTGATTGTGGATACACTTTCGATCAGTGCATCAATCTCTTCCGGTGTATTATAAAACATCATGCTGGCTCTTGTCGAACTTCGGACGCCAAGATATTCCAGAAGCGGCTGTGCACAGTGGTGGCCTGCCCGCACATCGATGCCGTCAGAAGAAAGAATTTCGCTCACATCGTGCGGATGCACGCCGTCAATCGTAAACGAAACGATGCCCGTATGGTTGGCCGGATCTTTGGAACCGAGGATATGAACGTACGGCAGCGCGCCGAGTCCTTCCATAGCATGTTGCGTCAGTTCCAGCTCTTTTTTCTGGATATAATCAAATCCTTTTTCCTGCAGATACCGGATCGCTGCGGCCAGCCCCACCGCACCGGCTGCATTTACCGTTCCCGCCTCAAATTTCTGCGGAACCGGTGCAAAAACGGCTCCGTCGCGGTGAACGGAATCGATCATCTCGCCTCCGGTTAAAAACGGCGGCATTTTTTCCAGCAGTTCCCGTTTTCCATACAGACAGCCGATTCCCATCGGGCCCATCAGCTTATGGCCGGAAAAGGCGAGAAAATCTGCATCCAGCGCCTGTACGTCGACCGGCATATGCGGAACGCTCTGGGCGCCGTCCACAACGACAACGGCTCCTACGCGGTGCGCCATCTCCGTGATTTTCTGGAGCGGATTCACGCAGCCGAGCACATTCGATACCTGCGCAACAGTCACAAGACGTGTTCTCTCATTAATGCCCTTTTGGAGCTCCTCATCGGTCAGCTCGCCCTCACTGGTACATTCCAGATAATGGAGCTTCGCCCCAGTCATACGCGACACCATCTGCCACGGAAGCAGATTGCTGTGATGCTCCATGATTGTTACAGCGATCTCGTCGCCTTCCTTTAAAAAGTTCAGGCCATAGCTGTATGCCACAAGGTTCAGGCTTTCCGTTGTATTCCGGGTAAAAATAATCTCCTCCGGCTCTTCTGCATGAATAAACTCCTGTACGGTCTTCCTTGCCTCCTGATAGCTCTCCGTCGCCTCCAGGCTTAAAGGATAGAAGCCTCGCAGAGGATTTGCATTTTTCTGTTCGTAAAATTCCTGTACTGCAGCAAGAACGCATGACGGGCGCTGTGCCGTCGCCGCGTTGTCCAGATAGATCGTGTCCATTTGCTGCAGAAGCGGGAAATTTTTTCTGATGTTATCTGTTGTCACGGTCAAGCACCTCCGCAAGCTGTGTTTTTACTTTCTGTTCGATGTCCGCATCGCCGATTTTCTGGATTTTTGCTTCCAGTTTCGCCCGCGCTATCGTATTTTCTGCCTGTGTACGGTCCATGCCGCGCGCACCGAAGTAAAACAGTGTCTCTTCATCGAGTTCTCCGATTGCCGCGCCGTGGCTTCCCTGTACGTTTTCCTCTGCACAGAGGATCACAGGAATCGTCTTGTTGACTACATCATCGCCGAGCAGCAATACCTGTTCTGTCTCTGCTCCGACGGAATCTGCCGAACCGCGCACAAAGTCGATTGTGCCGCGGAAGATCTTTTCCGCCGCATCCATCAGCGTTCCGTCTGCCTGGATCGTGCTCTTGGTTACTTTTCCGAAGTGGCGCACATTCAGATTGACATCAAATTTCTGCTGATTCTGCAGAAGATAGCCGATTTCTGCCTGCAGTGATGCGTGATCCTTCTGCAGTTCGGTCCAGATACCGTCATAGACATCGCCTTTTCCGACAACGACCTGTAAAAGATCCAGTGCACCATTTTCCTCGCAGATGCATCCGACATCATTTAAAAGCTCCTGTCCCTCACCGCGCATCATCACCTGCACGAGCCGGATGCGGCTGTTTTTTTTCGCGTAAAGTTCTGTCCGCACCGCGAGCTGTCCCGCTGCCTGTGCCGGTTCAAATACCTCGAAAACGGTAAGGGAAGCTCCCTCTTCTGCCGCCGCGCGGATCTTTCCGGATGAAACCGTCTCTTTTCCCTGTCCGATGGAAAGCGTGACCTGTTTCGTCTGCCCCTCCTTTGCAGAGACACTCCAGTTTTTCGTCTGCTCCGGTGCAAAAAGGACATCCGTCTCTTTTCCTGCCCCGGTATTCATAGCTTCCGGAAAACCCGTTATCTCATCATCCGCAGACGGCTCTTCCGCGCAGATTTCACACGGCGCACCCGCCGCCCATTTTACTTTTGTATCATTTAATCCCAGCCAGTACCATGTTTTCGATGGAAGCTGGTTGATTTTCATGCTGTTCTGTTCTTCCATGTGTCTGGCCTCCTTATCCAATGCTGCCCTTCATCTCGAGGCGGATCAGATTGTTCATCTCCACCGCGTACTCCAGCGGCAGTTCTTTTGAAACATCATCCGCGAATCCGCTGACGATGCACGCTCTCGCATCCTCTTCCGTCATGCCGCGCGACATCAGATAAAAGACGGCTTCATCGCTGATGCTTCCGATCTGTGCTTCATGGCCGATGTTCGCATCTTTTGTACGGATATCCATCGCCGGAATCGTGTCCGACCGGGAGATATCATCGAGCATCAGAGACTGGCAGGAAACGGCTGATTTCGTGTTCTTTGCCGCTTTTGTTGCAGAGACTGACGAACGGAAGGTGCTGATGCCGCCGTCCTTCGAGATCGATTTCGTGTTAATATAGGAACTCGTATCCGGCGCGCTGTGGACAACCTTCGCTCCGGTATCGAGATTCTGGCCCTTACCGGCGAACGTGATGCCGGTAAATTCCATCTTTGCGCCTCTTCCTTTCAGCACGCTCATCGGGTACAGGTAGGAAACGTGGGAGCCGAATGAACCGGAAACCCACTCGATTTTTCCGCCCTCCTCGACCTGCGCGCTTCGTGTTCAGGTTGTACATATTCTTCGACCAGTTTTCAATCGTAGAATAACGGAGTCTTGCATTCTTTCCGACAAACAGCTCCACACATCCGGCATGGAGGTTGGCCACATTGTATTTCGGTGCGGAACAGCCCTCGATAAAGTGAAGGTCCGCGTCCTCATCGACAATAATCAGCGTATGCTCGAACTGGCCTGCGCCCGGCGCATTCAGGCGGAAATACGACTGCAGCGGGATTTCCACGGAAACCCCCTTCGGCACATAGACAAACGAACCGCCGGACCAGACGGCTCCGTGCAGTGCGGCAAATTTGTGATCGGTCGGTTTCACCAGTTTCATAAAGTGTTTCCGCACCATATCCGCGTACTCACCATGCAGCGCACTCTCCATATCGGTATAGACAACACCCTGCGCCGCAACTTCCGCGCGGACGTTGTGATAGACCAGCTCCGAATCATACTGTGCGCCCACGCCGGCGAGTGATTTCCGCTCTGCCTGCGGGATGCCGAGACGCTCAAACGTATTTTTGATGTCATCCGGCACATCGGACCACTTTGCTTTCATTTTCGTATTCGGGCGGACATACGTTACGATGTCATCCATGTTCAGACCCTCAATCGACGGACCCCAATCCGGAATCGGCATCTGGTTGTAGATCTGTAAAGAATGCAGACGGAACAACTGCATCCAGGCAGGGTCTTTCTTCTCATCCGAAATTTTCTGTACAATTTCCGGCGTCAGGCCGGCTTTTACTTTATAGGCATCCTTTTCATCGTCTTTGAAATCATAGATGCTTCGGTCAATATCCTCTACATAACTTTTTTCTCTCACAGCGTTTTCATCCTTTCTGTACCTTCGGTTTTACGCCAGTGACTTTTCGTATTTTCCAAATCCGTCCCGGTTGATCTCCTCTACAAGAGATGCATCGCCGGTTTTGACGATTTCACCTTCCACCATGATGTGGGTCTGATCCACCATCAGTGATTCCAGAATCTTCGTGCTGTGCGTGATGATCAGAAGACTTCCTCCGCATTTTCTGCGGTATGCCTCAATTCCGGCAGAAACGGTGCGGACCGCATCGACATCCAGGCCGGAGTCGGTCTCATCGAGAATGGTAAGGGACGGCTCGAGCATCAGAAGCTGCAAGATCTCGGCTTTCTTTTTCTCACCGCCGGAAAATCCGACATTCAGATCACGGTCTGCATACGACGGATCCATCTGCAGAACTTCCATTGCTTTTTCCAGTTCTTTCCGGAACTCAAACAGACGCATCCGTTTGCCGGTTTTTAACTCGACGGCGCTGCGGATAAAAGAGCTTAAGGTTACGCTAGGCACCTCAAGCGGATTCTGAAACGAGAGAAACAGTCCCATTTTGGCGCGTTCATTGACCGGCTCTTCTGTGATGTTCTTTCCCTGGAACCAGATTTCGCCGCGTGTCACGTTATATTTCGGATTGCCGAGCAGCGTATTGCCAAGCGTCGACTTTCCGGTACCATTCGGTCCAAGCAGCACATGCGTCTCCCCTTTTCCAATCGTAAGATTGACGCCGTGCAGGATCTCTTTTTCTTCTACATTTACCGTTAAATCTTTCACTGTTAAAAGATTTTTTCCCATATTGATATCCTCCTTATTTTGCTTCGAGGTTAAAATCTCTGTTTTCGCCTCCGATTGTAGACCTTTTTTCCGAGTATTTCAATCGGATTTATATATTTGAAAAATTTTATCAAAAAACGCACCTGCCGCCGGATCTTTTTTTCCGCACGACAGGCGCGTTTTCTATCAACATTGTTTCAGCCGATTCCGCCCAGCACGATTCCGAGAATCAGAACCAGCACACAGATCGGCACGTAGATATATTTGCAGATCGGATAATACAGATCCGTGAATTTGCTGCTTCTTCCCTTGTCTACCTGGGACTGCACATACTTCTTTCCGCAGATCCAGAAGAACATGACTCCGGCAAGGCCGGCGCCGAGCGGGCAGATGTAGATCGACAGAACATCCATCCACTGGGATACAATGCCCTGGATCAGAAGAGATACGACCACACCGATAACCCCGATCACACCGCAGGCTGCTACTCTTCCGAGATGAAATTTTTCCTGTACCGTTGCAATCGGTGCTTCGTACAGGTTAATCAGAGAGGTAAGGCCGGCAAAAAAGACAGCGACAAAGAAAACGATTGCGATCAGCGCGCCACCCGGCATAGACTTTATCAAATTCGGAAGGAAAATGAACAGAAGTCCAGGTCCTCCTGTATTTAACTGTGCTCCCGTAGTTGCCATCGCCGGGATAATAACCAGCGCAGCAAGCATAGCAGCGAGCGTATCAAAAAATGCTACTCTTCCGGCGGCGGCCGGAATATTTTCTCCATCTGACAAATAGGAACCATAGATCAGTGTTCCGTTTCCGGCTACAGACAGGGAAAAGAATGCCTGACCAAGTGCAAAAATCCAGGTCTTCGGATCTGCAAGTGCTTTTGGTTCCACACGGAAAATATAACGGTATCCATCCGCTGCACCGGGCTGAAAGGCAACATAGATACCAAGTGCAACAAACAGGAGAAAGAAAACAGGCATCAGCACCTTATTGACCTTCTCAATTCCCTTACCAACACCAAATGCCAGAATGACCATCGCAACCACAAGAGCTACGATCTGCCAGAAAT
Source organism: Blautia sp. AF32-4BH (assembly GCF_003460565.1). NCBI lineage: Bacteria > Bacillati > Bacillota > Clostridia > Lachnospirales > Lachnospiraceae > Blautia > Blautia sp. AF32-4BH. The sequence goes on from NZ_QTVL01000009.1 coordinate 132,638, forward strand.
TGTTTCCAAACGCAGATGCCATGGATTCAAACGCTCCGGCAAAATCCTCTACGCTCACAGCTGACAGTGTCTTTCCAGTAAAGGTTCCGATCATGTACCTGAAAATCCACCCCATGACAACCGTATAACCGATCGCCATTGCCAGGGAACCCAGCACCGGAATCAGACCAAGCGCCTCTCCGGCTTTTCGTTTTCCTTTCGTTTCACATGCAAAACCGAACGCATCAACCGGACCGGATCTTGTGGCACGGCCAAAACTCATCTCCCCGCTCACACCGGTAAAGCCGATCAGTGCAACGAACAGGAAATACGGAATCAGAAAGGAACCTCCTCCGTACAAGGAAACCCGGGTAGGGAACATCCAGATGTTGCCCATTCCAACTGCAGAACCGATGCAGGCCAGGATAAATCCCCACCGACTGTTAAATGACTCTCTCTTTTTCATACTGCTCTCCCTTTTTCTTACTTTTTCTGAAGATATCATGGCCAAAGTACCTTTTGACTCCAACATCTTCTGAATATTTTAGCATAAGCTATTGGGAAAAGCTATAGCATTTCTCATCTTCCTGCAACTTCACTTTATATTTTATGCTTTTTCCGCCTTGCTGCTGCCATTCCCGCGGAGAACATCCGCAGTGGCGTTTGAAATAGCGGCTGAAATGAGACAGATTGGAAAAACCGCAGATTTCCGCGGTCTGTCCGATGGAAAGTGCCTGATTTGTCAAAAGATTTTTCGCCTTGTCGAGCCGTACTTCAATCAGATCGCTGTGCGGGGTGCTGCTGAAAAACTGTTTATAATAAGAATAAAACTGGCTTTTTTCCATATTGGCCATCTGGCAAAGCTTTTCTGTCGTCCAGTCTTTCTCATAATGGCTCAACATCTTAAGGCGCAGCTCCTGGAATTCCTGATACAGTCCGGCCGGCTCCTCTGCCGCTTTCTTGTACAGCCGCATACCGCGCGATGCCGTAATCATCATCTGACGAACCAGTGCTTCCTCATATTCCACTGCGTATGGATCTTTCACAATGTATTCCCTCTGCAAAAGGCGAATCAGCTCATCAATTGCTTCCGTGTTCTGCGGATAAAAAACAGTATTCTGCGGAATTCCATACGTTTCACCCAGATTCTCACCGCACCAGAAATGGACATAGCTGTTGCGAAACTTCTGAACAGCCTGATAATGCTGCTCGTGATCCGGCGTGTAAAAAAGGCAGGCATTTTCCTGTGCAATGAAAAACGCAGTTCTGTCATACACCTTCATCGGCGTTTTAAACAACAGAAACAGATAGTCCCCGCTGCCCTCCGGCCGATATATCGTCTCATAATCGGCGTTGGATCTATTATATTCACAAATATGAACTGAAAATTCCATTCTTCTCGTTTCCCCTTTTCTTTTCTTCTCCCTATTTTACCGCAAAACCGGAAAAAAAGTCAAATTTGCCGGACAAAAATCTCTGGTTTTTTTCTATCTTCCTGCTAAAATTGAAACTATCCAAAGCGAAAGCGAAACGGTGGAATAAAATCATAGACACGCCGGTGATCCTTTGTTTTTCTGGATCGTGTCTGAAAACGAACATTTCTTTTAACAGGAGGATTTTTAAGTATGAAAAAAGCAGAGATTATCATTGACAAATATTTTCTTACCGGAAAAGTTGACAAACGAATCTTCGGTTCCTTTATCGAGCACCTGGGACGCGCCGTTTACGAGGGCATCTATCAGGAAGGAAGTGTTCTCTCCGACGAGCAGGGCTTCCGAAAAGATACCCTGGATCTTGTCAAAGAGCTTCAGGTACCGATCGTCCGTTACCCGGGCGGAAACTTTGTCTCCGGTTTTCACTGGGAAGACAGCGTAGGCCCGAAAGACAAACGGCCTGCAAAACCAGATCTTGCCTGGGGCGTGATTGAGACAAACGAATTCGGTCTGAATGAGTTTGCTGACTGGTCGAAAAAAGCCGGCAGTGACATCATGATGGCCGTCAATCTCGGAACCCGCGGACCGGAAGACGCAAAAAATGTGCTGGAGTACTGCAACTTCAAGGGCGGCACCTACTACAGTGATCTTAGAAAATCCCACGGTTACAAAGATCCACACAACATCAAACTCTGGTGCCTCGGCAACGAGATGGACGGACCGTGGCAGATGGGACATAAGACCGCTTCTGAGTACGGACGTATTGCAGCAGAGACTTCCCGTCTGATGAAATTCATGGATCCGACGATTGAAACTGTTGCCTGCGGAAGCTCCAATCTTACGATGCCAACTTTCGGTTCCTGGGAATATACGGTTCTGGACGAATGCTATGATGAGGTGGATTACCTTTCTTTACACCAGTACTACGGAAATTATGCAAATGATACTGTCGATTTTCTGGCAAGCTCCAAGGGCATGGATGATTTCATCTCCGGTGTAGTTGCAATCTGTGATGCAGTCAAAGCAAAAAAACACGGCAAAAAACAGATTAATCTCTCCTTCGATGAGTGGAACGTATGGTATCACAGCAATGAACAGGATCAGAAACTGGAAAAATGGGTACGTGCACCGCATCAGCTTGAGGATGTTTACAACTTTGAGGATGCACTTCTCGTCGGAAGCATGCTGATCACACTCCTGCGCCACGCAGACCGTGTCAAGATTGCCTGCCTCGCACAGCTTGTCAACGTTATCGCTCCGATCATGACATCCGATACCGGTGCATGGCGTCAGACGATCTTCTATCCATACATGCATGCAAGCGTATACGGCCGCGGAACCGTCTTAAATACACAGGTTTTGACACCGGTTTACGAGAGCAAAACGTACGGCGAAGCTCCGTATCTCGATTCTGTCTGCATCTGGGATGAGGAAAACGATGCACTGACCATTTTTGCAGTCAACAAGAGCCTGGATGAGGATATGGAGGTTTCCTGCGATCTGCGTCAGTTCGAAGGATGCCGTCTGGCTGAGCACATCGTGCTGACAAACGACGATATGAAAGCGGTCAACACCGAAGCAGATCCGAACCACGTTACTCCGACCCATTCCGATGCCACCAAACTGGAGAATGGAAAAATGCACACCGTTCTTGGAAAACACAGCTGGAATGTGATCCGTCTTACAAAATAATGGAACCGTATAAGGTATGGCCTGAAAAACAGAACATCTGAATTTTTCATCCAAACATATGCATAAAGGAGTTTTATTTTATGGCACAGGCATATTTATTTGTTCATTTTCGGGAAAAAACAACACCGGACGGCGAACAGGTTTATTTCGGCATCAGCCGCGATGGTTTCCACTGGGAAGCTGTCAACGACGGCGCTCCTGTTCTCTGGGCGTATTATGGAGATAAGGGTGTACGCGACTTTACTATCACTCACAGCATAGAAACCGGGAAATATTATATTTTCGCCACTGACCTGAGTCTTTCTTACGGTATGCGGAATCAGTATCACAATTCCTGGGATGAGATCGGCAGAAACGGCAGCAAGTATTTCTCCGTCTGGGAATCAGAGGATCTCGCAAACTGGAGCGACCAGCGTCTTGTAAAAATCGGTGATGATGACTTCGGCTGCCTCTGGGCACCGGATCTGATTTACGATAAAGAAAACGGTGAGTACGTTCTGCACTGGTCTTCTTCCCATGCAGCAAACGATTACGGTCCCAAAAAAATCTATTACAGCACAACGAAGGATTTTGTTCATTTTTCAGCTCCGCAGGTTCTGTACGAAAAAGAGGACAGCGGCGTGATTGATTCGGCGATCTATGAAGAGAATGGGGTTTATTATCTTTTCGTAAAGAGTGAAAGCAATCCGGCGAAAATTATTCTGCTCCGCTCCGACCATGCGGCCGGCCCGTATGTGCGGATGGAAAGCTTCGATGAGAGCATGAAAGATGTAGAGAGCGGTCTCTATGAGGCTCCGACCGCAGTACAACTTGATGACAGCAGATGGTGTCTGTTCCTTGACTACTACGGCGTTCCGGGTGCCGGCCAGGGATATGTGCCGTTTGTTGCAGACAGCCTTGCTTCCGGAAAATTTGTTCGTTCTGATGCTTCCTTCTCGTTCCCATACGGCTACAAGCATGGAACGATTCTTCCGATTACAGAGGAGGATTACGAGCGGATCAAAAACCATGACTGGTCAGATCACGGATATCGGTAAAATCGCTGTCCGCCTGATGGGATTTTCATACAAAAAGAACTGCGGCAGGCTTCCTTTTGGGGAAGTTCCTGCCGCAGTTCTTTTTCGCTTTTCTTTTCCGACAAAACCCATCCGCTTCCTTTTTGTTCTGGCGGACAGTACCTTTTCTGCAGATTGGTAAATGTATCGTTTTGATGGTGTCTGAATTTTTCTTTATCTCTGTGCCTGTGCAGCGGTTCTTGCATGGAACATGCGGAAGACGCCGGTCTGCTCGATCAACTTCGTCAGGCTATAGAAAATGATGGAATCGATCGGCCACATAATCAGGTTCTTTAAGGCACGTGCCGGAAGAAGCACCATGATTCCTTTTCCATACAGCATGCTGATCCACAGGGTGTTCAGCAGTACGTTGACAGTCAGCATAACGATGAACTTGGCTGCAAGCACACGTTTGATGGTCAGTTTTTTGCGATAGTAGAAGCATCCATACATAAAAGATGCCAGCATCGCATTAAAGGTGAATCCGAAGAAGAACGGGCCGCTCGGTTTCAGGAAGTATTTTACGACATCAAGAATGCCGGAGAAAAGACATCCTGTCACTGGTCCGAACAGGTAATCGACAAGGCGGTTCGGGATTCCGGAAAATCCGATGCGGACATAAGGTCCGATATCAATCGATGCTACCTGGTTCAGAATCATCGCCAGCGCTGCGAACATGGCACAGGCTGCGAGGGTTGTGACTGCTTTCAGCTCTTTTGCTGACTGCAGAAACATGTTTTTTGTTTCTTTTGCTGTTTCATTTGCATTTTTCTGCATAAAAAATTACCTCCTTTACAGATATCTGACTACAATAGGAGATAATCTCTTGTCTCTATCTTCTGTTGCAGCGAGATGCAATTCATATACCGCAAGATTTTCTCTTTTCGTCTCCCTGGCTACTCTCTATCCTGGGAGCACTTTACGCATATGAACTTACTCTGCAGTTGTTTTTGTCCTGCTCATTATATAGTAAAATCCCCTTGATTTCAAGAGGATTTTACATTTTTTTCTAATTTTTTACGATCAAATATCAGCCCTGCATTTTACGGTCTTTCCGGTGATAAAACGGAGACAAACGCAAACTTTTTATCCAGCAGTTTTCCCATCAGCACAATACCTTTTCCCATCGTAAAAGCAGCTGCTACCGTTCCGATTCCAAGACCTTCGATTCTTCCAAGTCCGAAGAAGGTGAGCAATGCGGTTACCATAAGGCAGGTCACATCGAAGTCGATTTTAATTCTGGAATACGGCACTTTCGTGCAGACTTTTTCGACTTAAAGATTGACTCTATATTTGAAGAGGGCGAATGAAAATGATTAGGAACAAACGAAAGCAGATGAAACTCGAATTTTATCGGAAAATCTCAAAATTGCACATCCCAAAAACCCAGTATTTAACAATGTCATTAACTTAAAAGCAGAAGATATTTATTCCGAAATGGATTAGATA